>JAFGRU010000070.1 GCA_016934985.1 Deltaproteobacteria bacterium | reverse complement strand
CGTTTTTCCATCCTATTCGAAGGCAGAATGCCAGCTTACTGACAACTAAAACCCAAGCCATTTACACAAAATGATTTACACCGCCGCGTTTTCAAACATATCTGATGTCTAACCATACTAAATCGTGCAGTTCACTTCATCGCTTCTCAAACCGAACGACCAAGCTGTGCGGTGCAAACGAAGCGCAGCATAGTTTGCATCCGAACGAGCGCCTTGTTATGTGTTGTTTTCAAGATATTCCTCAGCGATTTCCCAGAGCGATTTTCCATCCGAATTAACCCAATGAGCATTACCATTAACGCCACCTGGGTCTTTTTTATCCGGATGCGTGTCTTTAAAGATTCGCCAAGCCAATGCAGAGATAGAGTACTCTTCATCATCAACTGTCCACTTTACAGCATTACTTTGCCCAAGCTTCCCCGTTATCTCTGCCAGAAATATTGGATTACCTTCTTCAAACTCTAAGTGTGCCGGAAGATAATTTTTTAGGAAAATACGATCTCCCTTCTCTACGAGGTGATTTTCGATAAGTATTTTCATCGTTTTAGGGCGATACTTTCTGGCAGATTGTTCAATAACTTCTTCTTTTCGCCTAATGTCGATTAAGTATTGTTTCGCTTCTTCAAGTGGGATAACTACTTTAGGAACAATCACTATTTGATCGTCAACTTGATAAGGCGTGATCTTCACACAGCTAATATCAATATCAGACTCTCTCAACCAAAGCACAGTGGCTGTGATTTCCTGCGAGAAACCTTCAGAACATAGGATAATGCGCGGCTTGTTAGAAAGCTCCGTGAAAGAGTCTGACTCTACAAACTCCACTATTTGATCAGTTGCTTCTCCATCTGTTAATTGTTCTCCATAATATTTCTTTCGGTATGCAACATAATATGGGATTAATACTTCAACAGTCATTGACGAGACCATTGCCGCATATCTGATAGCTTGTAGGTCAGCATACCCTGCAGCTGAATCTCGCTTTAACTCAATGACAACCAAATTGCCTACACGATCTACTGCCAAGACATCCAATCGATCATTGCTATTTGCAAAGCGGTCGAATTCAATACTGACAATTAACAGGTCCTCACCCAGCATTTCTGGATTTGACCGTACCCACTCCTCAATGTGCTGCCTCTCCCAAATATTGAGACCTGTAAAGCTGCTTTCAGTTATCCTTTGTGCTTTGTCTAAATTGGCCGATATTGAAAATATCATCCTTTGCTCCTATGCACATAACTATGTATTTAAATGGAAAATTTTCCATCATAACGCCCTTATGTATGGAAAATTTTTCCACCTAATCGCGCAATATTGACAAAACATGGAAAATCCCCCATTGAATTTTCCATGTTTTTTGGTGATGGGGCATTTTCCACCTAAAATGATAATAAGGTTAAAAAGTGGAAAGTCTGTTCTTTTTCCTAGCTAACTTAAAAATTTTTCACGAAAAACAGCTTTAAATCCAGCCAACTCCGTTCCTTAAAGCCATCACCTTAGCTTCCATCAAATTAACTACCGCTAATTCTCTTCCTCAGCACGATAATTGTCAAGATTTTCCCGATAAAACAAATTAATAAAAGCCAAGTTTTTGGCAAGGACCCGGCTGAAAAAATGAGTCTTCTCCCCTTGTGGGTACAAACCATGCAAAGATTCCTGAAAAAGTTTCACCACCTTGAGCCCGCAATACACTGAAGGAGTCGACCCATGGGAATGGACAATATTATTTTTCTCGAAAATATCGAATGGTTTGATGAGAGCGGCGAAGAACTGGTGCACCGCATTCCCGAAAGCGGTTCGGGCGAAATCAAATGGGGCGCCAACCTGACGGTCCGCGAAAGCCAGGTTGCCGTGCTGTTCTACAAAGGCAAAGCCTGCGACGCCTTTGGCCCCGGCCGCCATACCCTCAAGACCGGCAACATCCCCATTTTGACAAAAATCCTGTCGATCCCCTGGGCCATGCAAAGCCCCCTGCGCGCCGAGGTCTATTTCGTCAATCTCAAGACCTTTTTCAACCTCAAATGGGGGACCCGCGACCCGGTGGCCTTCAAGGATGCCGAACTCGGCCTGGTGCGCCTGCGCGCCCACGGCATGTTCAACATCCATGTCACCCAGCCGGTGTTGTTCATCAACAGCATGGTCGGCACCGCCGGTCAGTTCACCACCGAAAGCATCGAGGAATATCTCAAACGTGTCATCGTTTCGCGCTTCAATGACCATCTGGGCGAACATATCAACAGTCTTTTCGATCTTCCCGGCAACTACGAGGAGCTTTCCACCGGCCTCAGGGACCGCCTGCAGAAAGATTTCGGCCATTTCGGCATCGGCCTTCTTGACCTATTTATTACCTCCATCACCCCGCCGCCCGAAGTGCAGCAGGCTATCGACGACCGCAGCCGCATCAACGCCCTGCCGGATCTCGACAAACTGTTCAAGATGAAGGCTGCCATGGCAATGGAGAAAGCCGCCGCCAATCCTGGCGAGGCCGGTGGCGGTATGGGCATGGGCTTGGGATTCATGCTGCCGGGCATGTTCGCGCAAACCATGGCTGCCCAGCAGAACAACGGCGGAGCAGCCCCGCAAAAGGCTCCGGAAGCAACCTGCCCCGACTGCCGGAACAAGATACCCGGCGACGCCAAGTTCTGTCCCTTCTGCGGTCACCAGCAGCTGGTCTTCGCTCAGTGCAGCAACTGCGGCAAGAACCTGCCGCCCAATGCCAAGTTCTGTTCACGCTGCGGCCACCCCGCGGATGAAAAGCCGGCAGCCAGGTTCTGCTCCAAATGCGGTACCGAAAACCTGGCCGATTCGGTATTCTGCAATCAGTGCGGGGAGAAGTTGGGTTAAATGGACATCAGGTTTCAACACCAATGCCCCCAGTGCGGCGCCCCCATCGAACTCAAGGAATCGGAACGTCTTCTCCAATGCGACTACTGCGGAGTGTCCAATTACCTCTGCGCTTCGAACCATTTCCACTTCACCCTCCCCCATAGCGCACCTGACAAAGACATCATTTACGCCCCCTACATGCGCTTCAAGGGCAATGTTTTCTTCTGCCAGGGGATCCAAACCAACTTCCGTTTTGTCGACGTGACCCAACTTGGGTCCCCTATAAACGGCATCCAGCGCTCCCTCGGCTTCCGTCCCCAGGCCATGCCCCTCCAACTTATTCACCCGGCCACTCAGGGCACCTTTATCAAATCGTCCCTGCCGCAGTCGATGCTGTTGAACAAAGTCAGCCAGATCGGCCAGGAGTCGGAGGACAAAGGCCTCCATCACCGCGCTTATATCGGGGATGCCACCAGCTTGATCTATCTGCCCCTCTACGTCCACGAGAACAAACTCTACGATGCCGTCGTCAACGAACCTGTAACTCCACTCAAATCCGGCCTGGACTTGAATTCGGAATCCGTTGAGGATAAACCGCCCTGGCGGCTGACGGTCCTCGCCACCATATGTCCGGTCTGCGGCTGGAACCTGGAAGGGGAAAAAGACAGCGTGGTTCTCGTCTGCCGGAATTGCGGCAAAACCTGGGAAGCGGCCAACGGCCGTTTCTCCCTGGTCGACCATGTTGTCATCCCCGATATCGGCACCAATCTCACCTATCTGCCGTTCTGGAAGATGACCGTCACCACCTCGGGCCTGCCTTTAAAAACCTTTGCCGATTTTCTGAAAATCTCGCGCCAGCCACGGGCGATTTTCGACGAGTGGGAAAACGAGCCCATGAGTTTCTGGAGCCCGGCCTTCAAAATCCGGCCAAAACTTTTCCTCAACCTGCTGCGCAACGCCACCATCGCCCACCCCACCTATTCCCACAGCGAGTCCCTGGAACGCAAGCAGCTCTTTCCAGTCACCCTTCCTTCATCCGAAGCAGCCCAAACCTTCAAGCTGACCCTGGCGGCCTCTTCAATCAAAAAAAACGATGTCTTCCCCCTGCTCCCCAGGGTCCGCTTCAATGTCGAAAGCCTGACCCTCGCCTACCTCGCTTTCATGGACAATGGCCACGAAATGGTCCAGCCCTGCTCACAAATAACCATCAATAAAAATGCCTTGAGTTTCGGACGCTATCTCTAGTTTGGACAAGGGACTTATCGACTGGGACCGCTGGGAATCTCCCCTTGCGACGCAACCCCGGAATTCCCTTTCAAAAACGAAGGATATTAACAAAGCAGGTTGGGGTTCGCAAAAACGCTATTCAACGCAATTCGGATAGGAGACCAGATCCCCGCAGGGACTTCTGAGCACAATCTCCGTTCCCTTGGACTGCACATAATCAGGAAGGATGGGCACCTTGCCCTTGCCGCCCGGCAGGTCAATGACATAGGTGGGAATACCGAGCCCTGACAAGGTCCCGCGCAGTGCGGCCATGATCTCAAGACCGCTATCCACGCTGGTGCGAAAATGATCGGTCCCGGCGGTAAGGTCCATCTGATGGAGGTAATAGGGCCGCACCCGTATCTGCAGCAGCTTGCGGAAGAGTTCCGCCAGAATCTCGGCGGAATCGTTGACCCCGCGCAAAAGAACGGTCTGGTTGCCGAGGGGGATGCCGGCATCCGCCAAACGGGCACAGGCTTCGGCGGCTTCGGGAGTAATCTCGACGGGATGGTTGAAGTGGGTGTTGATGAAGAGGGGATGGAACTTTTTCAGGACCGTGCAGAGGTTTTCCGTAATCCGTTCAGGCAGGGTCACGGGCAAGCGCGTACCGATACGGATAATCTCCACATGGGGGATGCGGCGAAGGCGGGCAAGGATATCCTGAAGGAGACGATCCTCCATGAGCAGCGGGTCGCCGCCGGAGAGAAGTACGTCCCGAACCGCCGGGGTGCTGGCGATATAGGCGATACCGGCCATGACCTCGGCGAAGGATACCCGCGTACGGCCGACCAGGCGCTTGCGGGTGCAAAAGCGGCAGTAGGCGGCGCAATGACCGGCAACCAGAAAAAGCACCCGGTCGCCATAGCGATGGACAATGCCCGGCAGCGGTGAAAAACCCTCTTCATTGAGTGGGTCTTGATCCCGGTCATGGGAATCAAGCTCCCGCACGTCCGGCACCACCTGGCGCCAGAGAGGGTCTCCCGGCTCGCGGATAAGGTCGAGGTAATGGGGCGTGATGCGCAGGGGATAGATAGCGCAGACCTTTTTCAGGGGCTCGGCGTCAACCTTGAAGCGCGCCGCCAGCTCCTCCGGATCGACCAGGCTTTCACGTAATTTTTTCTGCCAGATTTCCACTCGGAGTCCTTTTACAATAATCGTATGGCACCGAAACTTTTAGCAACTGATGAAAAGGGTTGTTGTTTTTTCCCATGCAATGCAGCCGGAGCGAAGGGCAAATTGCGGGGTGTCCTTTTTCTGCTTACTCTTTTTGGACAAGCAAAAAGAGTAAGGCGTCGTCCGGGGGGCGCAACCCCGGATGCCATCACCTTTCAGCCCGGCCTGAAATCATCCTTTTTCAACAGGGAGATGAGGACAATGGGAACCATGAGCGCCACATCCCGAACCAGGGCCGCCACCACCGTAGCCGCCCCCTGCCCGGCGGAATTGAAGCAGCCGCAGTCGATATCCAGACCACGCGCCAGGGCGGAGATAAGAACGACAATAAAAACCAGGTTGAGCCCTCCGACTACCAGAGCCGCAGCACGCACCCGGCGATTGAAAACGAGAAGCGCCCCGGCCAGCATTTCAATATACGGCAAAGCGGCGGCAATCAGAAAATTGACGGCATAAGGAAAAAGCTGATAGTTGGCCACATCCCCGGCAAAAGCCACTACGTCCCCGGCCTTGACCGCTCCGGCATAAAGGAACACTCCACCGACTAGCCAACGGCAAATGTTTTCGGCTATGATCGTCCAACGATGCGTCACGGCTGCCCCCCTGTTTCAACCGGCAACCCTGCATCCCGCCATTCAGGGAAACCCCCTTCATAGATCCTGACATCGGAAAAACCTGCGCTCATGAGGCGCATGGCGACATCTTCCGAATCGGGACAGCCATAACCGCTGCAATAAACAATAAGGGCCGTATTCAGGGGTACTTTTTCCATGAAGAGTGCGAGTGCTTCATCCAGTTCACCAACGGAGAGGGATAAGGCTCCGGGCAGATGGCCCTCCGCAAAGAATTCCCGCGCGCGGGCATCCACGGCAACAGCACCGCTCTTCAGCATTCGGACAACATCCTCAATGGCCACAGGAAAGGCCGGGCCACCCGATTCGCTCGGCACAACGGTAGCGATCGGTTCATGGCCAAAAAGCACGTCCCGAACCAGGGCCTGATTGACACCCAGGCCCAAGGCCGCTCCGACCAGGCATATCAGGGCCGCCTCCCGGAAAAGAGAGCGGAGATTCAAAGAAGAAAGGATATTTTTTCGGCCTGCAATAAAATTCATGATCTCTTGGCAGCTTTGCGTTAAGGAATGCGGCAGAATATTAACAAAATAAAAGCAGCTAGACAACGAAGACCATCAGCAGCTTGAGGCAGCATCTTTCAAACACCCGCTCATTTGTAACTGTTCAGCTTCCTGTTCGGTGAACTCATACCAACCATGTCAAAGGACGCATAAACCCATCCACGGGGCTCGGCTGTCGCATCCCTGCGCCAGAACGCCCTTGTCATGAATGGTACGAACCCACCTTTTGGGCCGTAGTTAAGTTTTAATACCCCCATGCTGAATAGTAACGCTCATTTCCAGATACGGTCTCAATAGAAGCCCGTCATCTGCACGTTAAAACACCACCAGACAACCTGACATATGCAAAAATAAAATATTTCCAATTAATAATTTTGCTTGGCTAAATTTCTGCAGAGCATCACTGCACTCTCAAACCGGAAATAACACCGGCAAAGCTAGTGTCAAAGGGTTGTTTTCTACCGTGTTAAATAAATTTTAAACCTATGAATTTACAGGATAATTTTTGGAAAAACCTGCCATTAAAGGTTGTCCATTAAAATAAATGGGGCATTTCAGCAAAAAATAAATAAATGACAGCAACCCTCCAAGACAAGCCAAAGACCGTATTTTTTATTAATTTTAAATTTTTTATTATGCGTTATTTAGTTTTTTTCTATGTTTTGTTTCTGATCATGGCCGGAGAGTCATTCCTTCAAGTGCGGGACAGTGCTGAATCGTCAAATTTTCGACTTTACGTCGCCAATGAGCGTATGGGCCACCCTGATCGGGCGGCCAGAAAATATGCCGAGCTGCATTCCGTCCTAAAAAACCAGCGGACACAGAAGGACATCCCCGTCGAGAGGTGTATTCCTCATCAAACTCCCCCCACAATCAACGGGCTGGCTTCTTTCCATAGTAACCTTGAAGCGGAGTTGCGGGGAACCCTGGTCGGCAGTTTGACCCACAGGCATGAAAGGGAGATGAGCCGCGAAACCCTTAGAGAGGCAAAAAGCATGACCGGTCTCGAAATACCTGGCTAAAAAGACAGGGAAAATCTCGACTATTGGCAAAAACTTGGAAAATTACTGCAACATGAGTCATCAAGTGAATCGTACTATCAGCACCAAATATGCCACCCGATTCGCCGGCCTGCTGGCGGTCCTCATTGTCGGAGCCCTGTGTCTGGCCGGTTTTACCGGACTGGCCCTGACCCGCGACCTGCACCGGGAACTCAAAAGCACTATTTCCCGGGCTCAGATCGTCAACCAGAAGGAAATCCTCCTGGAAAGCACCAACTATCTGAGCAACCGCCTCTTCAATCCTCTTTTCAACCTTGATATTAGCTCCATTAATGATGAAATAAATCACATCAAGATTTTGATTCCCAGCAGTTCCGTACTGATCCTCGATAAAAACGGTCAAATACTAACGGATGGCAGGGATGGCACCCCCCGTTACGGCGAAAAAATCAACGTCCCCCCGATGGTAAAACCCAATGCGCCCATCCTCCTTCAAACAGAAGCGGGTAAAGATCTCTTTTTCGCAATCGGTTTTGACGACGAAATTGCCGGATATACGCGAATACACCTGGACAACAACCTCTTCAACGCCTCTATCGCCACCCTGGAAAAAGAACTGGAAAACCTCTGGGCCAATTTCCGCCAGTCTCTGGCCATCTTGGCGGCCATGGGCGTCAGCCTCACCATGATGCTCGGTTTTTACCTGAGTTGGCGCCTCTCCCGCTCCATCTCCAAACCCCTGGCTGAGATGGGCCATGCGGCCGACCAGTTCGCCACAGGCAATTTGGAACATCAATTGAATATCCAAACCAATGACGAAGTCGGGGCTCTCGCCAAGGCTCTCAACAAAATGGCCGGCAACCTCAAAAAAACCAGTCAGTTGCTATCCAAAGCCCAGGAGATGGCCGGTCTCGGCAGCTGGGAGTGGAACCGCGTCACCAACCAACTGGTTCTTTCCAGCGGCGCCTTTCAGATTCTGGGCATCACTCAGAAAAACTCCGAACTTCGTGTCGAGTATCTGCTGGCAATGTTGAGACCCGATGCCAGAAGCCGGGTTTCCCGGGCCTTGAACCTGTCCCGCAAAAAAAACATTTCTGTTGAGTTTACCTTTTTACGCAACAACCAGGAGCGCCTCATCCATCTTCAGGGGGAACCAGTCGCAGCAAGCAACGGCCACCCCGGCGGCTGTATCGGCACCATCCAGGACGTTACCGAACAACGCCGCTCGGAAAAGAAGATGACCTACCTGGCCAACTACGACACCCTGACCGATCTGCCCAACCGCAACCTTTTCCAGGAACGCCTGACCCATGCGATCAACCAGGCCAACCGCAACAGTTCCAGCGTCGCCCTCCTGTTTATCGACCTGGACCGTTTCAAAGCCATAAACGACAGCCTCGGCCATCACATCGGGGACAAGCTCCTGAACAGCGTTGCCATCCGGCTACTCAAAGTTCTTCGCGAATGCGATAGCGTCGCACGCCTGGGCGGAGACGAATTCACCGTCATTCTGGAAGATCTCGACAGCCCACAATATGCAGCCATGGTTGCTCAGAAAGTGCTGGACAAACTGTCCCGAAGCTTCATCCTTGAAGGGCGCGAACTTTTCATTACCGCCAGCATCGGCATCACCATCTACCCCCGGGATGCTGAAGATACGGGAACCCTTCTTAAAAATGCCGATACGGCCATGTACCTCGCCAAAGATGAAGGCAAAGGCACCTACCGTTTTTATACGCCGGAACTGAACGTCCTGGCCCACAAACGCATGGACCTGGAAAACAGCCTGCGCAAAGCTATTGAAAAACGCGAATTCGAAATCCACTACCAGCCCCAGCTGAATTTGGAAACCGGCGAACTGACAGCCATGGAGGCCCTGCTTCGCTGGCGCCATAAAGGTCGCTGGATTCCACCTGACGAGTTTATCCCGGTCCTCGACGAAACCGGCATGCTTTCGGAATTGACGGGCTGGATGTTGAAAGAGACCTGCACCCGGACCAGTCAATGGCGCAATGCCGGTTTCCGAAATGTGAAAATAGCTGTAAACCTGACAGCAAAACAGGTGCAGCAGGAAGATCTCATCAATCTCCTGCAAAGGACCTTGAAACTGACCGGGTTGCCGCCCGAGAATCTCGAACTGGAAATCACCGAAAACGCCCTGGTTAATCAAAAGGCGGCGGACTCCAACCTGTCCCACATCAAAAGGCTGGGAGTGAAACTGGCCGTAGACGATTTCGGGACCGGCTACTCTTCCCTCAGTTATCTGAAACTATTCAATGTCGACACCCTGAAAATAGACCGGGCTTTTATCCGTGACATTCTCACGGATAAAAACGACGCCCTCATTACCTCCGCAGTAGTAGCCCTCTCCAAGCACTTGGGGATCACCACCGTAGCGGAAGGCGTTGAGACACAGGAACAGGCGGACCTGCTCCACAAGCTTGGATGCAATATTGTCCAGGGCTTCCTGTTCAGCCGTCCTCTCCCCGCTGAGCAGTTCCTCGACTGGGCGCAATGCCACCACGTTTCCACGTCGAAAATCGATATGCCGGTTTTCCAGTCGGCCTGACAGAAACCCACCCAACCGATAATTCGCCCCTCCCGACATTAAAGCACCTCGTTACGCCCCCGACATTGCCCTTGCCAGGTGATCTCTCCCTGACCAAAGTGGGGAATGTCCAACCCCGTTTCTAATTTTTAAAAAAAATTATTTTCAGCACCAGCCCACCACCAGTAAACCTGATAATTTCCGGACTCGATTACTGTTTATTTTCAGCCAAAAAGCTTTTCAACTTCCAGTTTCATGTTAACCTTTTAATCTAAATAATTCATTTTCCCTTGGAAAGGACGTGCCATGGCTATCACATTAATGGAATTACCCTACCCGAAAGATGCCCTTGAGCCTATTATCAGCGCTAAAACTCTCGATTTCCACTACGGCAAGCATCACAATGCCTATGTGACTAATGCCAACAAACTCGTTGCCGGAACCAAGTTTGAAAATCTCGACCTGGAAAACATCATTTGCCAGACAGTCGGCGACAGCGCAAAAGCCGGTATCTTCAACAACACGGCTCAGGTTTGGAACCATTCTTTTTACTGGCAATGCATGAAACCGGGGGGCGGTGGTGCTCCCAGCGGCCCCATTGCCGAAAAAATCAATGCGGATTTCGGTAGTTACAAGACTTTGGTGGATGAGTTGAAAAACGCCGGAGCAACCCAGTTTGGAAGTGGTTGGGCCTGGCTAATCCTGGAAAACGACAAACTGAAGGTTACCAAAACAGCTAACGCGGACACTCCCCTCGCCCATGGCCAGAAACCACTTTTAACCATCGATGTCTGGGAACATGCCTATTATCTGGACTACCAGAACCGACGCCCGGATTATCTGTCCGCTTTTCTGGAAAAATTGGTCAATTGGGATTTTGTAAATTCCTGTCTTAGCTGACAGCAAACGTTCAGAATGCCCTCCAAAGAAATGGTCCTGAAGTAAATTCAGACCTGATCTGACAGGGAGATCGGGCCTGTACCCCTGGCGGGGGTCAGGTCTTTTTTAACAATCAATGCAAGAGCAAACCTGTTCGCAAAAACGTTATACGACTTAAAAATAAAATTTTTCCGATTTGTGCCTGCCTTGAAAATGTCCTGAAAAATGTCAGACTGAAGAACAGAAGCGCCGAAACAGTTCTTGGCTTTTTGCTCGTGGCCCGCCGGAAAAAACCAGTAATAAGTGACGAAAGGTTACCGTTCGTTTTAAGCTTCAGGTTTTTAGTTTTAAGTTAATCCAAAATCTTAAAAACCTTTTTTTCACAGTTGATGGGTTTGGAATAAGCTCGCGGGCTACAAGCTGTTTTTTTTACCCTCTCCCCCCTTGAAAATGAGGGTAATTTTACCAAAAAATTTTTATCACCATGAGGAGAAAACGATGGCAAACTCCAAAGGGACCCTCGGCATTCTGACAGGAGGCGGCGATGTTCCCGGCCTCAACCCGGCCATCCGCGCCGTCACCTACCGTGCCCTGCGTGAAGGCTACCGGGTACTGGGTATCCGCCGCGGCTGGGGAGGTCTCGTTGATGTCATTCCCGACAAGGATGCGGACAACAGTTCCCAGGTGCAGGTTCTGAATGAGGATATCGTCAACCGGGCGGGAAGAACCGGGGGGACCTTTCTTCACACCTCCCGCACCCGGCCCAGCCACCTGCCCCTCAATATCGTACCACCCCACCTGCGCGACAAATATTCCTCCGAGATTAACGACATCACTCCGGAGATTCTCAAAAACCTCGAGTTTCTCGGCATCGATTATCTTATCGCCATCGGAGGAGACGACACCCTCAGCTACGCCAAGCGCCTCCACAACGAAGGCGTAAAAATAGTGGCCATTCCCAAAACCATGGACAATGACGTTTCAGGCACTGATTACTGCATCGGCTTCAGCACCTGTGTTACACGAACCATCGAGCTGACCCACAAACTTCGCACTACAGCCGGTTCCCACGAGCGCTTTCTGGTCATTGAGGTCTTCGGCCGTTACGCGGGCTTTACCGCCATGCTCCCCACCATGGCCGGGGCTGCCGACCGTTGCGTCATTCCGGAGCACCGTTTCGACATGAAACACCTGACCGAACTTCTGATTCGTGACCGCAACAACCATCCGAGCAAATACGCCGTGGTCCTGGTCTCCGAAGGAGCCCAGATGCTTGAAGACACGGATATGTCCTTTGAAAGCGAACAGGCCGACCAGTACGGCCACCGGAAACTCGGAGGGATTGGCGACCGGGTTGCGACCCGACTGAAAGAAATGTCCGCCGAATACAATCAGGGCAAGCGCATCAATGTTGTCAGCCAGCGGCTTGGCTACCTGGTCCGGTGCGGCGATCCCGACGCCACCGATTCCATCGTTCCAATGGCTTTCGGCAATCTCGCCCTCGACCTGGTTCTGGCCAAACGTTCGGGACTCCTCGTCAGCCTTCACGACGGTTGCTACACCAGTGTCCCCGTAGACGTCGTCACCGGCAGAAAAAAGGTCGTCAATGTAAAAAAATATTATAACTGCGACCGTATGCGGCCGATTTACGAAACTTTCAGCGGACAACCCCAGTTCATCATGACAAGCGAAGAGTAATAGGGTTTATTTTCCTCACTTTCGCCACTTGTCCCTGCTTTAAATCTCTTTGCAGCGGCAGGTGGTTTTTTTCTTGCTGCGCCAAATGTCAGTTGCAGAGAACATTTTTGTCATTGTCTGCCTCCGCCCCTTACCACAATTCTCCAATCCAATCGTTTTCAAAGCCAATATTCCTCCCCCCCCTGCCTTTGACAAGACCCGAACCAGCCATCTCCCATAGCAAATGCAGGTAAATTCGCTCTCCCTCCTCCTCATCGGCCACAATACCCATCAAAGGATTTGATTTGGCATATTAATTGGAGATTAAAGAATTTTTCTCTTAACTTGCAGTAATAAATAGCAAACTTATCTTATTCAAGTATTCAGGGAAGGTCATTTTTGAAAGGTTGTCTCCTTCAAAAATTGATGGGTTCGATAAAAGCAGCGAACTCCAAACATGGTTTTACCCTGTTGGAACTTCTCCTCGTCCTCGCCATAATCGGGACCCTGGCCACCATCGCCACACCCAGTTTCGTCAAACACCGTGAAAGTGCAAGGGCAGCAAGGGCCGTTTCGGAAATAAAAATTCTGGAGTCAGAAATACTCTCTTTCTTTATCGACAGGGGAGAATATCCTGACAGCCTTGATGTCATCGGCAGGGGCACATTCAGGGACCCCTGGGGGAATCCTTATCAATATCTGAAAATTGCCGGAAGCAGTATGAAAGGAATTGGCAAATTACGTAAGGACCACTCAATGGTGCCTGTAAATACTGACTACGATTTGTACAGCAGGGGAAAAGATGGAGAAAGTCAGGCGCCATTCTCAGCTCAAATGAGCCAGGACGACATTGTCCGCTGCGGGAACGGGTCCTACATCGGATTAGTATCCAATTACTGAAAAGAAACTGTTGAAACTATGGCAAACAAAGAAAAACTGGAAAAAAACATTTTTCGCAGTAAATTGGCAAAACGCATGTTTTTGGCTTTTGTTTTTTGTGCTTTATTGCCAATCCTGGTTGTTTTCATTATGACCTTCACCCAGGTAACCAAACATTTTTATGATTTGGCCCAAAACAACCTGAAACGAACCACCAAAGCCCACGCCATGGCCATTTATGAAAAACTTTTGCTTCTGGAAAGCGAGCTGAAAAATACGGCTTTGTATATTCGTCAGGGTTATGAACACCATCAGATTCCACATGATTTGATGAAAGATGATTCTGATTTTTCCCGTTTCACTTCCAAATACATTTCCACTGAAGACAACAGCATTATTCCCCTCTACAGTAACTGCGAGCACCCCCCTTTAATTTCCCAAACAATACGAACAGCTTTACGCTCTGGGAAAACGGTCATTAACACCTCGGGCAAATCCGGCAAAACGTCCAGGGTGTTTATGATTATGGCCCTGTATCCGGACCAAATTCCCGGTGAAATGCTGGTCGCAGAAATAAATATTTCGTACCTCTGGGGAATTGGGTCGAATTATAATTTGCCGGTCAACACTGAGTTCTGTGTTGTGGACGAAAATAACCATGTTTTGGTTACCTCCTTTTCTCCATCCGATCTCTCGCAGGTTTTAGATTCAACAAGTCAAGCTTTGCAGTTGGACAATGATCATAAAAAATACCTGACTTCCAAATGGTCCCTCTTTCTGGAATCACGATTCCATGCTCCTCGCTGGGGAATAATCCTGGCCCAGGAGAAGGCGGCCCTTCAGGCGCCTATAAAGCAATTCCAACGCCTTTTCCCCCTCGTAATTCTGCTCTCAATTTGGCTGGTCCTGCTTTTCACTATTGGCTCCATTCGAAAAAATCTTATCCCGCTGCAATTATTGAAAAAAAGGACCGTCCAAATCGCCAAGGGCGACTTTAAAGGTGAGGTTATCGTCAAGAGCCAGGACGAATTTGAGGAACTGGCGGAGTCCCTCAACGACATGTCCTCCAAGCTTGCCAGACAATTCGATACCTTGAAAGCTATCGAAGAGATCAGTCACACGGCTTTTTCCCATCAAGGGTCTTCTTCCATTATTTATTCTCTTCTATACTCCCTGCAGGAGAATTCTCTGGATATTTCTCTGTACCTGGTCGATCAAAGAGGCAATGCGCAGGTTTTTCTGATTCCGGAAAAGAATCAGGAAATCAAACCCTGCCCGAAGCCCCTCAAGCTGACGGGAGAGGAATTGGATCTGTTGAGTTCGAACAGCAAAAACCTTTTCTTTACTTCGGATAAAGGTCTTCCGGGATTTCTCTCGCCGATGGAAAAGGAAGGTCGGGCCAGCTTTGCCCTGACCCCCTTTTTCACGGCAGAAAAATTGGCCGGTTTTCTGGCCCAGGGCTTCCGATCCGGCGCTGATCTTAACGACGATGATCCGGGACTTCGACAGCGCCTGGCGGATCAGCTCTCAATCGCCCTGTCCAATGCCAAACTGGTCGAAGACCTCAATTCCTTGAACAAGGGAACATTGCGAGCTCTGGCCCGCGCTGTCGATACGAAATCTTCCTGGACAGCAGGCCATTCAGAGCGGGTAGCCAAACTGGCGGTTCAAATAGGAAGGAACATGGGGCTTTCGAAGCTCGAGCTGGAAAAGCTTGAACAGGCGGGACTGCTCCACGATATCGGAAAAATCGGCGTATCCACAGCCATTCTGGACAAAGCGGGTAAACTTACGGAAGAGGAGTTCGGCTCCATTAAACAGCATCCCGTCCTGGGCGTCCGCATTCTGGAGCCAATCAACACCTTCGGTGAAATCATTCCCTCTATTCTTCATCACCACGAAAAATTTGACGGCAGTGGCTATCCCAACGGCTTGAAAAATTTTCAGATTCCCCTTGGAGCACGTATACTTACAGTTGCCGACGTCTATGACGCCTTGATATCGGATCGCCCCTATCGGCCCGGATGGGAGGACGAACGCATTTTCAAGCTGCTCCAAGAAGAGGCGGGCCGGCATTTCGACCCCGAAATAGTCGCAACCTTTTTGAACATGGGTGTTGTGAGCGACCGGCCATCAACCCCGCCCCGGTCGCTGGCGGTGGCCGAATAAAACAATCCGTCGTTCAGCACCCTTGGTGCAGTGGACCGTCTTGGAGAAAAAAGCAGCGCCTTCAAATATTACTTCCAGACCCCTGGCAGTGCCCCGCCGCACGACAAACAGATTCCATCCCGGAGACTGGTGGCTTTCAGAAAAAATCCGCTGCGGTCGATAACCTTGGCGCCGCAAGAGGGACAGAAAGTGCTCTCTCCCTCCTCGCCGGGAATGTTTCCCACATAGACATAATGCAGGCCCTCTTCGAAACCAATTTCCCTGGCACGACGCAAAGTGGAGGCCGGCGTTCTCGGCCGATCGAGCATTTTATAGGCAGGGTAAAAAGCGGTGATGTGCCAGGGCACCTCAAGACCAAGTTCCCCGGCAATAAAACGGGCAATATCCCGCAGTTCCTCCTCAGAATCGTTGCCGCCTGGAATAACCAGGGTCGTCACTTCCAGCCAGATACCCAGCTGGACGTATAAGCGCAAGGTGTCCAGAACCCCGTTCAGGCTCGCGCCCGTAACTTCACGGTAGAATTCTTCCCGGAATCCTTTGAGATCGACATTGGCCGCATCCAGCAACGGAGCGATGGCCTCAAGGGCCTCCGGGCCGGTATAGCCGTTGGTGACGAAGACATTGCGGATACCTCTCTCGCGAGCCAGAGAGGCCATATCGAAAGCGTACTCGAAGTAAACGGTCGGTTCGGTGTAGGTATAAGCGATACTCGCGCAGCCGCCGCCAGCTGCATGTGCTACCGCGACATCAACCGGCAGGTCAAGCCCGGAGCGTTCCAGATCGAGACCGGTCGCCTGGGAGATCTGGTAATTCTGGCAGTGCAGGCAGCGGAAGTTGCAACCGGCAGTGGCGATGGAATAACTGCGGCTGCCGGGGAGAAAGTGAAAGAGCGGTTTTTTCTCGATGGGATCGATATTTTCGGCAATCGCCTTGCCGTAAACCAGGGAGTAAAGCTTTCCGCCCCGGTTTTCCCGCACCCCGCAGCGTCCCCGGGCGCCCGTTTTGATCACACAGGAAAAACGGCACAAACGACACTGGACCTTTTGCCCGGGAAGTTCTTTCCAGAAAAGAGCTTCGTGCATAATCTCCTCCTTTTATAAAACAAGGATAGCACACGAGAAGCCTGCAAGGCTTCGGACAGCGTAGAAAACAAGGAGGGATTACCGCAAGGTTATGGGCTGACAGCCGAACAAGTTTCTGAAAATTGGTGGAGATATGGGCCGATTTACCTTATTCACAGTAGCAGATTCATTTCTAAAACATGAAACGCCGCATGCTGACATTCAGCAGCAACCCCACCCCGATCATGGTCGTGATCATACTTGTCCCGCCATAGGAAAAAAGCGGCAGAGGCACCCCGACCACCGGCAGAAGCCCGATTACCATTCCCAGGTTGACAACCACATGCCAGAAGAACATACACACCACGCCCACGGCCAACAGTTTGCCGAAACGGTCGGAGGCACGGTAGGCGATAAATAAGCCCCAGCCAACGATAAGTAAATAAATAAGCAAGAGGGCCACACAACCTGCGAATCCCCACTCCTCGGCAAAAACTGAAAAAGCAAAGTCGGTATGCCGCTCCGGAAGAAAAGAAAGTTGGGACTGGGTGCCATGCATGAAACCTTTGCCCCAAAACCCTCCGCTACCGACGGCGATCTTGGATTGGATGATGTGATAACCGGCCCCCAATGGGTCACGCTCCGGATCGATAAACGAATAGATGCGTGCCTTCTGGTAATCTTTGAGAAAAAACCAGCCGAAAATGGGGGCAAGGGCTCCGCAGGCCGAAAGAAAGAGCAGCGTCTTGAAACGGATCCGGACAAACAAAAGAATGGTGCTACCAATAAACAGGATAAGCAAACCGGTCCCCAGATCAGGCTGTTTGATAACCAGTCCAAAAGGAATCAACAGAAGTAGAAACGGAATAAGCAGATTCCGCAGAGAGCAGCCCAGAGGGTAGGAACGCTCATTGAAATAGCAGGCCAGAGCCAGGATAAGGGCAACTTTCATGACCTCACTGGGCTGGAGGTTGAAAAACCCGAGATCGATCCAACGGGTCGCTCCCATGGATGTTTTCCCGAACAGCAGAACCCAGCCGAGAAGCCCGAGAGTGAAAAAGTAAAGAGGCCAGCCCAGTCGTCTGAGCTTGCGGTAATCAAAGACGCAGAGGCTCAAAGCGAGACCTATCCCCATACAGAGCCAGAAAATCTGCTTTATATATACCGGCTGGCCATAGGTCTTCCAGGAAAATGTCGCACTGTAAAGGTTGAGAATGCCGATTGTCGATACAAAAAGGATGAGAAGCAGAAAAAACCAGTCAAAATGGGTAAGTAACCGTCTGTCGAACATAAGGATCAGTCCCCGTTTGAGGTCTTTTGCTGGGGCATTTCCACGCCGAAATAATGACTGAAGATTGCCTGGGTGATGGGTGCCGCGACACTCCCGCCATGACTGCCGTGCTCGACAACCACGGCCACCGCCAGCTCAGGCACGTCAGCCGGAGCAAAGGCGACAAACAGGGCATGATCCCGAAAACGGTAGGGGATATCCTCTTCGTCTCTGTTTTTCTCCAACTTTTCCTTGAGCTTGACAACCTGGGCGGTACCGGTTTTCCCGGCAAAGCGGAAATCCTCGAGGCGGCTGGTCCAGGCTGTCCCCCTGCGTTCGTTCACTGCCGCCTCAAGGCCTTGGAAAACCACCTTCAGGTGTTTTTTATCAAAAGCGATATCGCGCACCACTGTGGGTACGTTTTCCAGCAGCATTTGTCCGTTCCAGTGTTCCACCCGGGAAACGACGTAGGGTTTCAAAACTTTGCCGCCATTGGCTACTGCAGCTGTCATTACCGCCAACTGAAGAGGCGTTGCCAAAACAAAACCCTGGCCGATAGAGGCATTTACCGTCTCCCCATCATACCACTTTTCATCAAAGCGTTTCCTTTTCCATTCCCGATCCGGCATCAGGCCTTTTTTCTCGCCATCCAGATCTATACCGGTCAGTGTGCCCATGCCCAGATTTTTTGCTGTCTCGGAAAGCTTGTCAATGCCGAGTTCATAACCGATCTTATAGAAATAGACGTCGCAACTTTCCCGCAGGGCTTTGCGAAGGTCGGTCCAGCCGTGGCCACCTCTTTTCCAGCAACGGAAACGGCGGTTGCCGAAGTGAATACTGCCGGGGCAATAAACCACCGTGTCTGTGGTCGCGATACCGGCTTTCAGAGCCGCCAGGGCAGTCACGATCTTGAATGTCGAACCGGGTGGATACTGGCCTTTGATAGCCTTGTTCTGAAGGGGATGGCGGGTATCCTTGAGAATTTTCTGCCACTCCTCGCCACGTATGCCACGGGCGAAATAAGCCGGGTTGAAGCCGGGACGGCTGACCATGGCCAGAACCTCGCCCGTGTGAACGTTCAAGGCCACGGCGGCACCGGCCTGATCGCCGAAAGCATCTTCGGCAGCTTTTTGCAGATCCTTGCGAATGGTCAGAAAAACCCGGTTGCCGGGTTTAGGCTCCCGGGTTTTGAGGATACGAAGTTTTTTTCCTTTGACGTCGACCTCGATCCTGTGCATCCCTGGAGCACCCCGCAAATATGGGTCCAAAACCTTTTCCAAGCCACTTTTCCCGACATAAGCGCCGGGATAATAGCCCTCAAAATCAGGGTGCCGCAATTCCTCCTCGGTAACCTGGCCCAAATAGCCCAGCACGTGAGCAGCCAGAGCCTCATTGGGATAAGCCCGCATGGGCTGGGTCTCAACCAGAACCCCGGGCAGGGAAACAGTATTTTCCTCGACTTTTTCCATGGCTCCCCGGCCCACATCCTCGGCAAGAGGGACGGGAATATAAGGGGGGAGAGACCTTGCCTGCTGCCAGTTATTTTCCAACTCAGCAACTTCAATCCCCATGATGGCGGCAAGGGAGGAGAAAAGCTTATCCCGATCCCCGATATCCTGACGCAAAGCCAGAATATTGAAAGAAGGGCGATTTTCCACCAGCAGCTCGCCGTTACGGTCAAAGATGGGACCGCGTTCGGCGGGGATCAGAGCATAGCGTGTGCGGTTTTCCTCGGACTGGGTCTGAAAATTTTCGGTATTGATAATCTGGAGATACCAGAGGCGCAGAAAAAGGATGGCGAAAATCCCGATGACAACGGCAAGTAGAATACTGAATTGTTTTTTTTCCTGAAAAGACATTGCCAGTTCCCGTTTCGGGGGTCAAAGAAGCCGGATATAAGGCCAACGCCTTTGTCCCGGACCAAGGGGCTTCCGTTCCTGTTACAGATCACCATGGCTGGAACGGCCTGGAACCGGAACGACCCAATCGGTAGTCCACTGCACCAATTGCAATATTCTCAGCAACAGAAAGGCAAACAACATGTTGAGGAGTACCTGCGGGAAAAGGTTTTGAATAACCACATACCACAGCATCCCTGCATCGGTAAAAAAAGCCTGGAAAAAACAGACAAGAAAAGCCTCGGCAAGAGTTCCGAAAAAAACCAGGTAATAAAAGGTGCCCAAAGCTTCGACATTAAAACGCGAAGCGCCAAAACGGACCATGAAGTAAATAATCAGAAAAACCAAGCCGTAAAGGCCCATGGAATTGCCGGCAAAAACGTCTTGAAACCAGCCGAAGAACAGACTGAAAACAGCCCCACGGCAGAATCCGGCATAGATCCCTATGTAAACAACGATAATCAGAAACAGATCCGGTTTCAGTCGAAACGGAAAAAGGGAGGGGAATAACCAGGTCTGGAGAAAAATGACGCCCAGGCCAAGAAGAAGCATGAGGAGGAAATTCTTCATTCCTCCTCCCTGCGTAATACCAGAACCTCTTCGAGGCTGAAAAAATCCACCGCAGGGACCAGGGTCACGGACTGAAAAAGGCCATAACTCTTGCGCCCGATCCTGACAACATTTCCCAGCGGCACCCCTTTCGGGAACACCCCACCGGTACCGGAGGTGACAATCCGGTCACCAACCTTGATTTCCTTCTGGCGAAGGGTGAATTCAAGGGTCAAAAACCCACCCTGGCCACGGCAGACCCCTCGGGCGCGATTATTCTGGCTCAAAGACGCAACAGCGGAAGAAGCGTCGGTGATCAACAGAACCCTGGCAACATGGGGAGAGGAACGGATAATCCTGCCGACCACCCCTTCGGCCGCCACCACCGGCATCCCTTCCCGAATGCCGTCTTTGGAACCTTTGTCGATAACAATGGAGTGAAACCAGTTAGTGCTGTCTTCCGCTATAACCCTGGCCGGTAAAGCCGGTAGAGATGTTTCCTCCCGAAAGTCGAGGAGTTTGCGTAAACGCTCGTTGCTCTGGCGGATTTCATCAATCTGCAGCAGATCGGAACGGAGTTGCCGGTTTTCCTCTTCGAGTTCGCGGTTTCTCTCCGCCGTCGAAACCAGCCAGACATAATGCGTCCACCAATCCCTTATCGAACGGACGGAATATTCGAAGGCCATTTCAAAAGGGGCGGAAATTTCGAGAACAACTTTTTCGAAAAGGGTGGTTTTTTCCCGGTCCCTCAGGTTGATGGAATAGAACAGAAGGGCGGACAGCAAAAGCAGGACCATAATAATGATCTTGCGGAATTTTCTAAGCCAGTCCAGCATCAAGTGCTTTCCATCCCTTTGGGATACGCCCGACAAGAAGCTGAAAAACCGTGTTTGGGAATATCATATCTTGCAACGCAGTTTTTTTAATAAACACCTGTGCTTCGTTAAAAAATCCGCGCCTTCGACGTGAACATCAAAAACCATTATTCCAGCATCCTGCCGGCACAACAGGGGAAGGGGCAAAACCGCTTCAGGAGGAAATGGTCACACGTTTGAGAAGATCCAGTTCATCGAGAATCTTGCCGGAGCCGAGGGCCACGCAGGAAAGTGGGTCCTCAGCCTTGATCACCGGCAAACCGGTCTCTTCCTGGAGCAGCCGGTCGATATTTCTAAGCATGGCGCCACCACCGGCCATAACGATCCCTTTGTCGACCAGGTCCGCCGCCAGCTCCGGCGGGGTCCTTTCCAGGGCGACACGAACCGCCTCGACAATGGCATTGACGGTTTCGGAAAGAGCTTCACGGATTTCATCGGAATTGATGGTCAGGTGCTTGGGAATGCCGCTGACCAGGTCACGCCCCTTGACCTCCATGCTCTGGATGCTCCCATCCGCGTCGGGATAGGCGCTGCCGATCTCGATCTTGATCTCTTCAGCGGTGCGCTCCCCGATGAGAAGGTTGTATTTACGCTTCAGATACTGGACGATGGCTTCGTCCTGCTTGTCGCCCCCGACCCGGACGCTTTTGGCATAAACAATCCCGGCCAGGGAGACCATGGCCACCTCGGTGGTACCACCACCGATATCAACAATCATGTTGCCGGAGGCTTCGGTGATCGGCAGACCGGCACCAATAGCAGCAGCCATAGGCTCTTCAACAAGGTAGACCTCGCGGGCCCCGGCTGACTCGGCCGACTCCCGGACCGCCCGCTTTTCGACCTGGGTAATACCGGAGGGGACACAGATAATGATCCGGGGGCGGATCAGGTTTTTGCGGTTGTGGACCTTCTGGATAAAATAGCGGAGCATCTTTTCGGTTATATCGAAATCCGCGATCACGCCGTCCTTCATGGGCCGGATGGCGACAATGCTGCCGGGCGTCCGCCCCAGCATCTTTTTGGCCTCACTGCCGACAGCCAGGACCTTTTTCTGACCCATGTCATCCTTCTGGACGGCCACCACGGATGGTTCGCTGACGACAATCCCCTTACCTTTGAGGTAAACCAGGGTATTGGCGGTACCCAGGTCCACGGCCAGGTCATTGGAGAACATCCCCCAGAATGCATTGAGGAAATTGAACATGGTTACGGCAGTCTCCTTTCCGGTTCAGAGAAGGCATCCGGCCTTCAAAATGAGATTCAGATTAGCAAAACAGGTCTTTATTTTCAAGGTATATCGGCCAAAAAAGCATTGCAAATAGGCCGGCTATTGTCTAATATTTACCGCTGGTTATGTCTCACTTTCAGCTATAAAGGGAAACTCACCGACATGCTTGATCTTATTCGTAAAAAGCAGAAAACAGTACTTCTTAAATTTGTCTTCTGGGCTATCATCGCCGCCTTCGTGGGGACTATTTTCCTGGTCTGGGGCAGAGGGAGCGACCAGGGAGGCGGAGACAGGACCGTCGCAGCCATGGTCAACGGCACCAAAATCGACATGGAGACATTCCAGCAAGTATACGTCAATCTTTATAGAACCTACCAGACTATTTATGGGGAACGGTTCACCCCGGCTCTGGAGGAAAAGCTGCAGATCAGGCGCCGGGCCATTGAGCAGTTAATCAGCGAAGCCCTCCTTGTCCAAGAAGGAGAACGCCTGGGCGTCACCGTGTCCCAGGACCAGCTGGTTGAAGCGATCGCAGCCAATTCGGTTTTCCAGACCGACGGCAAATTCGACAAGGAGAAGTATCTGCGCCTCCTCGCAAGCCAGAGAATGACCCCCGAACTATTTGAAGCCATGCAGATGGAGCGCCTCAAAACCCTGGAGACCCGCAAGCGCCTGATGGCCGGCGTTCAGGTGGCGGAGGAGGATATCGAAAAGGCCTTCCGCGAGCAGGAGGAAAAGGTGAATCTTTCCTTTATACGGCTGGCACCCGCTCTTCTCGAAAACCAGATCCAAATCGATGAAGAGAAGCTTAACGCATTTTTCAGCGAAAAAAAGGAAAATTTCAGGGTCCCCGAAAAAGTATCCCTCGAATACATTCTCTTCGATTCCGCCACTTTTCTGCCGGAAGTGAGCGTAGCACCAGAAGATCTGCAAAAATTTTACCAACGCAATCTTGACCGCTTCGACATCCCGGAGACGGTCCGCCTTGCCCATATATTTTTCCAGCTACCCGCTGACGCGGATGAAGCCGCCCGCGAGAAAATCTTGGATAAAGCCAAGGAGGTGTTGAGCAAAGCAAGAACAGGTGAGGACTTCAAGGCTTTGGCCAAACAGTTCTCGGATGATAAGAAGTCGGCTGAAAGCGGGGGCGAACTGGGTCAGTTCATACGCGGCAGTCTCAATCCTACTCTGGAGCAGGCGGCCTTCGCGCTGAAAAGCGGGGAGATCAGCGATGTTGTCCAGAGTCCTGCCGGTTACCACATCCTCAAAGCCCTCGATCACACCCAGGCCCGCATCAAGCCTTTAGAAGAGGTCAAAAGCGAAGTTGAAAAAGGAGCCCGTGAGGAAAAAGCCATGGAAATGGCCTTGGATAAAGCCATGGATGCCTACAACATCAACCGCAAAACCGGCAATCTTCAGGCCGCGGCCGATACCAACAAGATGAAAATCAACACCAGCGGCCTCTTTGCCCGCGGTGAAGCCATTCCCGGGCTCGGCAACCATCCGGAAATTTCCGGTCAGGCCTTCACTCTCGATGTCGGCAAATTGGCCCGCCCCATTGTCCTTGACAAAAAGATCATTCTGGCAGCAGTCAAAGAACGACAGGCCAGTCACCTTCCGGACCTTGCCGCCGTCCGGCCTCAGGTGGAAAAAGCGTATCGCCATGAAAAGGCATCGGACCTCGCCGTTACTACCGCCAGGGCCATTATCAAAGAGGTGAGCGAAGGAAAAAAACTGGACGAAGTGGCCTCCCTTCACAACACCAATGTTCAGGAAACAGGCTTTTTCAGCCGCAGCAGCAAACCGTTTATCCCTAAGCTCGGCAATTCGGACGAATGGTTCGACAAGATCTTTGATCTCAATGAAACCCAACCCTTGTTGAAGGACCCGGTCAGCTCAGGTGACAATACTCTCGTTGTTCTTTTAAAAGAGATTCAAAAAGCGGACATGAGCCGCCTTGATGAGGAAGCCCGCGAAAGCCTGCGAGAAACCCTGAAGGCTCGTAAAGAACAGGAAGCTATCGCCAAAAAGCTTACCGAATTGAAAGAAACGGCTGAAATCAGCTATGGCTCGATCTTCGACGATCGCCAGTGAGAGAGATTATGCAACCGGTTATTACCCATACGGACTGTCCGGAACTAAAACTTCACAGCCGCGGCAAGGTGCGGGACATCTACGAGTTGGGTGACGCCCTTCTTATCGTCGCTACTGACCGCATCTCCGCCTTTGATGTCATCATGGATGAAGGCATCCCCTACAAGGGTGTGGTTCTGACCCAGATATCAAAATTCTGGTTCGAACGCATGAGTTCCATCATCCCCCACCACATCATCTCCACCGACGTCAGCAAGTTTCCCGCCCCGGCGGATCGTTACAGGGATCAACTCGAAGGGCGCAGCATGTTGGTCAGAAAGACCCGTCCGTTGCCTGTCGAATGCATCGCGCGGGGTTATCTTGCCGGCTCGGGCTGGAAAGAATACCGCAGCGATCAAAGCATTTGCGGGGTTTCCCTGCCTCCCGGTTTGGAGGAAAGCCAGGAGCTTCCCGCACCGATTTTCACCCCTTCGACAAAGGCCGAAATCGGCGCCCACGACGAAAATATCCCCTTCAGCCGCGTCATTGAACTTTGCGGCGAGGAGCTGGCAGTCCATTTGCGCGACACCACCCTCGCCATCTACCGGCAGGCGGCAAAATTCGCTGCGGAAAAGGGGATTGTCATTGCCGACACCAAATTCGAATTCGGCGTCGACAACGGCACCCTGATCTGGATCGACGAAGCCCTGACCCCCGACTCCTCAAGGTTCTGGCCCCAGGCGGGATATACGCCCGGTCGGCCGCAACCGAGCTTCGACAAACAGTTTCTGCGCGATTATCTGGAAACCCTCGACTGGAACAAAAACGCCCCACCACCGCCTCTGCCGGATGATATCGTCCAGAAAACCTCAGAAAAGTACCGGGAAGCACTGCGGCGCATTACCGGCATTGAAATTTAGTTTAGGGGACATTTTAAATTAAGAAAGCTCAAAGGCCTGAAAAAAAACATTTTTCGAAAAAAAAGGGCAGCCTCTCAAAAGCTGCCCTTTTCTATTTGCGTTAACTCTTATTGACGCACCCTTCAAAAAGCGGCAATCGTCTCCTGGAGATAATCACGTATATCCTGACTGCTTTCCATAGTCAGGATACGCTCGCCAACCTGCATCGCCAACCCCTCGTCAACACCACTTAAGAAAGCCTTGATACGCGGAATAAAGGGGGCAGGAATGGAAAACTCCCGGACACCGAGACCAAACAGGGAAAAGAACTTCAGCGGGTCGGAAGCCATCTCCCCACATAGGCACACGCCCACGCCCTCCTGGTTGGCTACATCGCTGATTTCTCGAATCACCTGCAAAACCGCCGGGTGAAGAGGGTCATAATAACGCCTGATCAGGGTGTTATTGCGATCCGCTGCAAGCATGTATTGAATCAGGTCGTTGGTACCGATTGAAAAAAAATCGACCTCGCGAGCCAAAGATCGGGCCAGCTTCACCACCGCGGGGATCTCGATCATAGCCCCGATCTCGACCGAATCAGGCACGCATATCCCCTGCTTAAGAAGACTGGAACGCGCCTCCTCCATAACCTCCTTGCAATCCCGAACATCCTGCAGTCCCGACACCATGGGAAAAAGGATCTTTATTCGCCCGTAAGCAGAAGCCATGAGAATGGCTTCGATCTGGGTCAGAAAAATATCACGGTGGTCCAGGGATATCCGCAGGGAACGCCAGCCCATGAAAGGGTTTTTTTCCTCGGGACAATGGAAATAGGGCAGAATCTTGTCCCCACCGATATCGAAGGTGCGAATAGTAACCGAAGAATCGGAAAACTTCTCCGCAACATAGCGGTAATAGCGAAATTGATCATCACGGCTGGGGAAGCCGGGGCTGACCATGTAATGAAATTCGGTGCGGAAAAGACCGACGCCCTCGGCGCCGTTGCGCAGGGCGATATCGACATCGCTCACCGGCCCGATGTTGGCTCTCAACGTCGCCTTTACCCCATCGCGGCTCAGCGCAGGACGGTCCCGCCATTCCTCAAGGCGGGTTATCTCCCGGCTGCTGTTTTCCTCCAGACGTTTGTACTGGGAAATAAGCTTGCCGCTGGGATTGACATGGACACATTCCGAATCGGCGTCGAGAATCAAGAAATCATTGTTGGCCGCCACACCCATCACGCCTTTGGCGCCAAAAATCACGGGCACTCCCAGAGATTTGGCCATAATGGCCGCATGGCTGGTTTCCCCACCGGCTTCCGCAATGACGCCCCGCACGTTTTTGAGATCGAGAATGGCCAGATCCGAAGGATGGATTTCATTGTAGAGGAGTATGGAAGGCTCCTTGGGACTCAAAGACCTTTCGTTGTCGCCGCTGAGATAAGCCAGAAGGCGCCGGCCGATATCCTTGATGTCCGCAGCCCGCTCCCGGAGATAGGGGTCTTCCATGCGTTCGAAGGCGGAAATATAGCTCCGAACCACCTTGCGAATTCCGGAGATAGCACTACCGCAAGCCCTTATTTCCTCTCTCCATTTATCGAGAAAGGCGCGGTCCTCCAGAATCATCAGGTGGGTGTGAAAAATGCCGGCATCCTGCTGAGAGAGGCGTTCGGCCACTCGCTTTTCAAGAAAAAGAGTCTGGGTACGGACATGTTCCAGGGCCTCTTCCATTCTTTGGAGTTCTTCGTCCACATCACGCGGTTTATCCTCCAAAGCCTCGGTCATGAAGTAAGCGTCATCCATGATATAGCAGGGCCCGGATACCACGCCGGGGTAGATGGCCGTACCGGCGAAGGCCTTTTTGTGGGTCAGAAGAGCATCGATTTCACTGGCGGAAGAGCTCCTCCTGTCCTCTTTTCTCCTCTGAAAGGAATTTCCCCCGGCCTGTTTCTCCTGCTGATTGACGGAATCAAGGAGACGGGCGTTAATGACAATGAAAGAAACCTGGAAGGCAATGGTCGAAAGGGTACTGATTTCCTCGGGAGTAAATTCGCGGGGCGAACGGGTCTGAATGACAAGAACGCCAATGGCCTTCTTGCGATCAAAAAGGGGAATACCCAGAAACGAATGGTATTGCTCTTCCCGGGTCTCCTCAAAATAGCGGTTGCGGGGATCCTTGTAAGGCTCTTGAATAGTCAGAACCTGGCGTTTTTCCAGGACCAGCCCGGTCAGACCCTCCCCCTTTTTGAGGTGAACCATGCCCACGGCCTTTTTTGCCAGGCCTTTGGTGGCCCTGAGGAGAAGAACGCCTTCCGACTCATCGAGCAGATAAATGGAACAGACTTCCGTCCCCATCCTTTTTGCCACCAGCTTGACGATATTATCCAGGGTCTCGTCGAGATCGTGAGAATTAAGAATCAGGGTGCTGATGTCCTCGAGGGTCGCCACCCCGAAACGTTTTTTAAAGCTGTTGGCCATGAATTTCGTCCTGATTTTTCATGTTTTCCGGCTCTCCTTCGCCAGGCTGGCCCGATGCCGCCCGACCTCCCGGCTGAAATGACAGGCGGCCAGATGTCCTGCGGCCTTCTCTTCCAGCAGGGGGCTTTCAGTCCGGCAGATATCCCGCACATAAGGACAGCGGGGATGAAAATGACAACCCGAAGGCGGGGCCAGGGGCGACGGCACCTCTCCGGTTAGAATACGCCGGTTTTTGGTTGCTCCCGGCCGCGGCACCGGCAGAGCATTTAACAGAGCTTCCGTATACGGATGATGAGGCCGCCCATAGAGATCCCCGGAAGATGCCGTCTCAACGATTTTTCCGAGATACATGACCGCTACGCGGTCGCTGATATGCTCAATAACCGAAAGGTCATGCGAAATAAAAATATAGGTCAGGCCGAACTCATCCTGAATATCCTGCAGAAGATTGACGATCTGCGCCTGAATGGAGACATCGAGAGCGGATACCGGCTCGTCGGCTATGATCAGCTCCGGTTGGACGGCCAAGGCCCTGGCAATGCCGATGCGCTGTCGCTGACCACCGGAAAACTCATGGGGAAAGCGGTCGTAATACTCTTCCGACAGACCCACGGTACCGAGCAGATCAACTACCTTGGAGCGAATTTTTCCAGCCGGGGCAAGTTTGTGAATGATCAGGGCTTCGCCAATGATGTTCCCGACCCGCATGCGGGGATTGAGGGAGGAAAAAGGATCCTGGAAAACCATCTGGATCTTGCGCCGGTAAGGCCGCAACTGCCGCCTGGAAAGCTTGAGAAGATCAACCCCCTGATAAAGGGCTTCCCCCTCATCAGCGTCGAAAAGGCGCATCAGGAGTTTGGCCGCCGTCGACTTGCCGCAGCCTGACTCCCCAACCACGCCCAGAGTTTCTCCCTTAGCCAGGGTGAAGGAGAGACCATCCACGGCCTGAAGGCGAAGTTTTTTCCCTTCCAGCGGCCCCGAGGTTACGGAAAAAGCTTTTCGCAGGTTTCTGACTTCCAGAAGAGTGTCCATATTCATGCTTCCCAGCAACGCACAAAATGCCCGGCAGTAATCTCCCGCAAGGGGGGAATTGTTCCACTGCGAATGGCAAAGGGCTCCGGACAGAGGTCAAGAAATGTTTTCTTTCCCTTCAAACCGTCCGGGCTGCTGACAGCCACCGGATTGAGACGCCTTTTCTTCTCCCCGATGCGGGGCACGGACCCCAGCAGTCCCTTGGTATAGGGATGGCAGGGAGAGTCGAATAAATCCTGCGTTGCGGCATACTCCATGATCAGACCTGAGTTCATGATAGCCACCCGGTCGGCACTTTCCGCCACCACCCCAAGGTCATGGGTGATAAGCAGGACTGCCATCCCCATTTCCTGCTTCAGTTTCTCCATCAAAGCAAGAATCTGGGCCTGAATAGTGACATCCAGGGCGGTGGTCGGCTCATCCGCAATTAAAAGGAGCGGATTGCAGGCCAGAGCCATGGCAATCATGACCCGTTGGCGCATCCCCCCGGAAAGCTGATGGGGGTAATCACGGACCCGGCGTTCCGGTGCAGGGATACCTACCTGGTCGAGAAGATCAACGGCTTTTTCAAGGGACATCCGCCGGTCCAAACCTTTATGCACCCGCAAAACCTCACCGATTTGTTCCCCGATGGTCAGGACCGGGTTGAGAGAGGTCATGGGCTCCTGAAAAATCATCGAAATCTGATTGCCTCTTATACGGCGAATCTCCTCGGCCGGAAGCCGCCGCAGATCCTCACCCTGAAAGTTGACGATCCCCTCCACCACCCTTCCGGGTGGCGAAATCAACCGCAGAATCGACAGGGCCGTGACTGACTTGCCGCAGCCTGACTCCCCAACCAGAGCAACCGTCTCACCCCTGTCGAGGCAAAACTCGACGCCCCGCACCGCTTTGACCAGTCCCCGCGAGGTAAAAAAATAGGTTATCAGGTTTTGCACATCGAGAAGCAAGAACGTCTCCCCTCTCCACGCCTGCAGGTAAGGTGATTTCAGATCAATGGCCTCGTGTCGCCCATGGAAAGGGCATCTGCCGCCCGGATGGCAACAGTTACGCCCCGGGAATGGGTTGCACCAGGAGTTTGTCGAACTTGGAGTATCGTAACGAGAGAAAGGGAAATATGGACCGATTTACCTTTTTCGCAGTAGATTCATGCCTAAGTCTGACAGACTCCTGGGCCATTCTCAACATGGGAAACATGTTTCAAGGTAACTAAATAAAATTACCACAATTATAAAGGAGCTCAAAAGAAGTATTAAGGATCATTTAATTTTTTTAACGAAAAATGCTGATTAATTTTGCATTTTGAGCTAAACAGGTCAATTGCCCGGCGGACGAAAGTCATGATAAAGTGAGAATATCACTTTTTGTCCCGGCAGAACGAACCCAGGCGCCGATTTCACCAGCCAGGCGGACAAATCTGCAGTAAATGATTTTTGTAACTTTTCGTCACAAGGGCTTCGTGCCACCCGCCAGGCAACTGAGCAGTTACTGAATATTTTGGAAATTTTTCATGCCATACGTTGATCTTCACCTGCACAGCCATTATTCCGATGGGCAATCTTCACCCACAGAACTGATCCGCATGGCCGCCGAAAACGACCTGGCCGCCGTCGCAATCTGCGATCATGACAACGTCGACGCCACGGACGAAGCCATAGCAGCAGCCGACCGTGCCGGGATTGAGATCCTGACCGGTGTCGAGCTCTCTACCGTATTCGGCCAATTCCAGGACCTTCATCTTCTCGGCTATGGCTTCGATCATCATCATCCGCACCTGCGGCAGGCCCTCAGGGAATTCCAGGACTTCCGCGCTACGCGCAACCGCAGGATTATGGAAAACATCAACCGGCTACTGTTAGAAGAAGGACGCAAGCCCCTCGACTTTGCCACCATCCGGAACCGTACACGGGGGGCCCTGGGCCGTCCCCATGTTGCGGGCGAGCTGGTTCGGCTGGGCTATGTCAAGGACATGGGCGAGGCTTTTAGCCGCTATCTTCACCCCTGCAACGAACCCAAGCGTTTCCTGCCCACTCCGGAAGCCATTTCTCTGGTCCTGGAGGCAGGAGGGGTGCCGGTTCTGGCCCATCCCTATCTAATAACCAAAAGCAGGGGATTATTGGACGAACTCTGTCAAAACCTCGTTCCAGAAGGACTTGAAGGTCTCGAAGCCTATTCCTCCAGTTCCACCCAGGAGGAAACCGCGCAATTGATCACCCTGGCTCGCAGGCATGGGCTGATCGTTACCGGAGGCTCCGATTTCCACAACCTCGAATCGGGCCTGATGATTGGAACCGGATGGGGCAACCTCAGAGTTCCTTACCAATGTCTGAAAGATCTTCGACGCCAACTCGCACAAAAAAAGGAAAGCCGTGTCCACTGAAAAGCCAATTGCCATTAGAAAACGGGTGCGGCCTGAAGATACTGAAGTCCGGCGCTTCTTCGCTACCGCTGCCCTAGGCCTGGAGCCTCTCCTCGAAGCTGAAGTAAAAACCCTGGGTGCCGAAAAAGTCCGGGCCCAGAAAGGAGGCGTTTTTTTCAGCGCCACCCTGGAAACGGCCTACCGCGCCTGCCTCTGGAGCCGCCTCGCCAGCCGTGTGCTTCTTCCTCTTTGCACCTTTCCCGCCGGCAACCCGGAGGAACTCTACGCCGGCATTCGCGAAATCGACTGGAACGACCACCTTGAAAAGGACGGTACCCTGGCTGTAGATTGCAACATTTCCCGCTCCCGCATCAAGCATTCCCACTTTGCCGCTCTCAAAGCCAAAGACGCTGTCGTCGACCAGTTTCGCGACAACTTCGGCATGCGGCCGTCGGTAAACGTGGAAAAGCCCGATGTCCGTATCAATCTGCACCTGGAAAGTAACCGCCTGACCGTCAGCCTCGACCTTTCGGGCGCAAGCCTCCACCGGCGCAGCTACCGGGAAGAGGGAGGCCCCGCTCCCCTTAAGGAAAACCTGGCGGCAGCCATCCTCATTTTCAGCGACTGGCCCGCCATTGCCGCCCGAGGTGGCACCCTCCTCGACCCCATGTGCGGCTCCGGCACCCTTCTCGTGGAGGGAGCGCTTCTGGCCGCCGATATAGCACCCGGCCTGCGGCGCGACTATTTCGGTTTTCTCGGTTGGAAAGGGCATCAGCCCTCAGTCTGGAAAAAACTGCTCAGGGAAGCCGAAGCGAGACGGGATACAGGCATCCGACAACGGCCCCTTATTTTCGGCTACGACCACAGCATGGAAGCCATCAATGGGGCGCGCATCAATGCCCGTCAGGCAGGGGTCGAGGATTTGATTCGCCTTGAACAAACCGACCTTCGCAACCTGACGACTCTGCCATCATTAGCGCAGGGCAATGGCTTGCTGATTACCAACCCGCCCTATGGACAGCGCCTGGGCAGGGAGGAAAATCTCCAGGGGCTCTACCAGCTTCTAGGAAACCGGATAAGGCATGAATTCAGCGGTTGGAAAGCTGCCGTCCTTACCGCCGCGCCGGAACTGGAAAAGATGCTGGGACTGCACGCCGAGAAAGAGCGCAGGCTCTTCAACGGCCCCATCGAATGCCGTCTCTACCATTACCGGACCGGAAGCCAGGCTGTAAAAAAAGGTGAACATTCGACGACGCCCTGGCCAAGTGAGATACCGGCGCGGCAGGTCGAGATTTCGGAGATGCTCGCCAATCGCCTGCGCAAAAACCTCCGCAACTTGCGGCGCTGGAGGGAGAAAGAAGACGTGACCTGCTTCCGCCTCTACGATGCCGACATTCCCGAGTACGCCGCTGCCATCGATATTTATGAGGAGTGGGCCCATATCCAGGAATATGCGCCACCTTTCACCATCAACCCGGACCTGGCGCAGCTGCGCCTGCAGGAAATTGTTGCCACACTGGCCGCCGTTTTGGAAACTGATCCGGCAAAAATTTTTCTCAAAATCAGAAAAAAACAGAAAGGCCGGGATCAGTACGCCAAGCTCGACCACCAGGACAATTTTCACAAGGTGCGGGAAGGGGGCTTGCGCTTTCTGGTCAACTTCAGCGATTATCTTGACACCGGACTCTTTCTCGACCACCGTCCGACTCGCCACCTGATCCGGGATATGGCCGCCGGCAAATCCTTTCTCAACCTCTTTGCCTACACGGGAACGGCCTCTGTCTGCGCCGCCGCCGGCGGGGCCAAGGAAACCCTGAGTGTCGACAGCTCACGAACCTACCTGGAGTGGGCCGAAAACAATTTTCACCTCAATCGTCTGAACTCAGAGAAACACTCTTTCATTCAAGCCGATTGTCTGGAATGGCTGAAAAATGAAAACCGCCGTTTCGACTTCATTTTTCTCGACCCTCCGACCTTCTCCAATTCAAAAAGCCGGAAGGGCTCATTCGACATTCAGAGGGACTACCCTGATCTTTTACGCCAGACCGCCCGCCTTATGGCACCAGACGGAACTCTAATCTTTTCCAATAATTTTAAAAAATTCAAAATGGAAACGGAACTTTTCCCGGAACTGCACATCATTGATGTTTCGAAGCAGACTATTCCCCTCGATTTCCAACGCACCCCTAGGATCCACCAGTGCTGGATGATTACCCACAGGAAAAAATAATGAGATGACACGGGATACCGACACCGGACAAACACCTCACCCGAACCCTTTCACCCTGGCCAAAATCCAGCGTTTTTACCGCCACAAGGGTATTCCGGTGGAGATCAAGGGCGGGCACAACATGTACATTTTAAGCAAAGGGGGTAATCTCTGGTTCAGAATTGTCTATCTGCAGGACCAGAACGAATGGTTTCTCGACTCCTGGCAACCGGACTCGATGGTCGTTACCTACTGGCAGCAAAAAAGGCCGCACCTGATGCGGCGCAACTGTTGGTACCGGGTGGAAAACCGCCTGCCACAACTGGACTTGGCCTTGGAGGCGACCCTGGACCTTTTGGAATAAAAATTCATATCGCGCAAGAGCTTGGCAAGGTATTGCCATTGAAGTTGTTACAGGATATTATCGGGGGCAGGTGAATAGGCTGAAGACAATTAGGCAAAGCCTGAAACCAACAACCTGCTTTTGGGGTTGGCTTTCCCTTCAGCCTTCGGCCTTCAGCCTAATCCCCTATTTAAAAAAGGACTGCTTATGAAATATCTGCAAACATTGTTTCCCCTACGAACCAAAGGGGTATTGGTTTTTTTCGCTCTTTTTTTGCTGCTCATCCTTCCGAACCTGTCCCTGGCAGAACATGACTTGCCTGGAATGGCTCCAGATCCGGGTGAATACCCGGACATCAAGGGCATTCCCTGCGGAAGCTGGATGGCCCATTTTACCCTGACGGAAAAATGTGAGGAGATCGAAAGTTTTTTCAACAAAATGGAACCATTGGCAGAAGAGGGCAATCCGACCGCCCAGACCCTCATTGGGCTCAAATTTCTGCAATACCCCCAAACTACGGAAAAAGCTGTAACATGGATACAAAAAGCCGCTGACCAGGGCTTTGGACCGGGGCAATATGAACTCGGCATGCTGTACAAAAACGGTACCGGAGGGGCCACACAAAACAATATCCAGGCCCATAAATGGTTCAGCCTCGCCCTTGCCAACGGCGAAGTCAAAGCCGAAACACCCCGCAAGGAGCTTGAAGGGGCCATGTCCCCCGAAGCTCTGGCCGAAGCCCGCAAGCTGGCGGAAGAGTGGCAGCCAATACCTTTTGAGCAAGGCTGCCCTGAAAAACAGGAACAGGCTAATTAAAGTTTTTTGTCATTGGTCAATCGTTACCTGTCACTGGTCATTGGTTTTCTTGGCGTTCTTTGCGGCTTTGCGTGAGTTGAAGGTCTTTCTCTCGCCCGTTCGCTTCACTCTCACCAGCCGCAAAGGCGCATAGAGGGGTTAACAAGTCTGTTTTTCAGCGTCGCCAATGAAACAGCCACATGCGAGCGAGATAATCATGCGACCAGGGGTTCCCCAAATCATCCGTTTAACACCAAGTAAAAAATAAACTGCCAAACGAATTTCTAAAGCATCAAACAAAAAAAGGAAGCCTTTGCAGGCTTCCTTTTCCAAAAGTCTATGGTTCGGGGTTGTTTTTAATTTGTTTTCTTGAAACGGCGGTACCCGGCAAAACCAGCAAGGCCGAGACCGAGGAGAAGCATGGTGCTGGGTTCGGGGACTGGAGCACAGTCACCATTATCCCCATATGCAGTAATAGTTGACCAATCCAGATAAAAATCACCCTTTTCACGCTCAACCCAAATGTTCAGAGTTCCATCGTGATTGATATCCAGCAAACCGGCAACCGTCCAACCGATTTCAATAAATTCGAGTGAAAAGTTATAAGAAGTATTAGTATCTGGATCTGTGAGATTTGGTACCTCGATCAAAGGTAACTGAATAATTGTAGCACCCTCAACCCGATCATCGCTAGAATCATCGTACAAAGCAACTTCCAAGAGATATTCCGTCACCAAATCGGTTCCGGGTAAAAAGCCATCATTCGTAATGTTGTGGAAATAACTAAAGTCATAATCAAGCCAGTTATTATTACTTGTTGAACTGAAATAAATATCATTTTCCCAGTCAATTGTTTCAGTCCAAGTAGTCGGAATAGCTAATGCGCTTCCAACCAAAAACAAAACCATCGCCAAACTGCTAGTAAAAGTAAAAAAATTTTTCATAATCCCCCCTCCCAGGAGTGTAAAGAAGTAAAAAACCATAGACCGTTAAAGCGTGAATTTTTTTACTGCGTTAAAAAACTATCGTCCATATTAGCAAACACCATTCCTGGCAAATTTACAGAGTAAAATCAATATGTTAAATATTTTGCAATTTCAGATGTAAAATATTTCGACAATGATCCCAAAAGCCAAAATCATAGAAAAAGCTATTAAAAAGACTTCTTCGCCGCTCATTATTAGCCAAATAGAGTTTCACAAAACGCCACCAGGAAAAATTTCCCCAACAAAAACAACATTAAAGAACTTTATCTTCAATTCATTTTCCACAATTCTAAAAAATCGATATTTTCGATTTCACCCAAGGCAAGCTAAAGTGTTAGGAAACGGCTGGAAAGAAAAGGAAAAAAACTGTAAAATTTTTCGACGTTTTTCGAGGGGAATTATAGGCTTTTCAGACTGGGTTTGTAAGATTTTACGACAGAGAAAACACGCCCCTGGCTTTTTTTCTCGTTAAAAAATTAATCTTTTTTGAAAAATATTTTTAAAAACACAAAAGCCCCGAAATCTCCGGGGCTTTTGCTCTAATAATTCTGATCACTACCAAAATTCATATATCAGTTAATAAACATTGCCCAAATCCTCTATGGCGTCCACCACCATCCCGACCCCGGTGGTGATCAGCAAAATGTCCTGGGCAACCCGCACATAGCGGTGCCGGGTAGGTGGCGGTGGCAACCTTCTCAGCACCCTGGGCGGCAGATCATGGAAGACTACATCACGCGGAAGCTGGCGGCCTATTTGCCACTTTTTTGCCTGCCCGGGAGGCATACAGCCATTTCCCTTTTTTGCTAATCCGGGGGGACAATGGCCGCGGCGAAATTCTTCGGCAAAATAGTCGTGGATAACTTCCCTGTCCCTGCTTCTGAAATGAGCATGCTCTCTCTTGCCGGAATCCGATCTACCCGAATAGGCATTCCCCTTTTGGCCTTTTCCGGATTTACCGGAAGAACCGTATTCTTTCTTGCCTTTACCTGATTTGTCTTTTTTCCCGTAACCTTTTTCTCCATTCTCCGGCCGGCCTTGAGGACCATATTCATTATTGCCGCGATCATCGTTCTTGTACCCGGACCGCTCAGGGTATTGGGAGTGCTGATAATTCTCCTCCTGCTCCTGCTCAATTTTCTTGTTCCCAGCCCAGGACGGTTTTTTGGCCAACGCCGGGCCTGCGGCCAAAACACCAGCGACCACAAAAACCAGCGTCAGTTTGCCACCATAAATCAAACGTTTCATTGGTTGTCTCCTTTCAAGCCAACGACATAATATTTAATTCCAAAATAGCATGGACATCTAAAAGGTTACCTGAAAAAAACTTATTCTTCCCGATGGTCCGCACCAACCTTAACCCCTCCCGCAAAAACCTATCGTCAAGGTTTCCGTGTATTTTAGCAAAGATTTTGTTGGTTGTATGCGTCTCAATGGAAACAAATAACCAGCCCAATTCACCAGGCTTGACTCAAATTTTTCTATGCAGAAGGAATAAGGTGCCAAAGCCCAGCAACGGTTCCCGACCAAAGAACAGAAAATTTTAAAAATTTTTTTGTGTAACCAAAGAACCCTCCAAGGACATATTTCCAACAAAACAATATTTCTTTTGGGAGGAAAATCATGAAAAAATACAATCCTAAAATCAGTCTGGCTCTTGCTTTTCTTTTTACCGCCCTTTTTGCGGCAAGCCCCGCGTTGGCAAAAAACCAGCCTTGGACAAACAACTACAAGTCCAGGGATTCACAAAAACTGGCTCATCAACGCTATGAAAAACCAAGAAATCATAATCACTGGCAGAATCAGCCAAAGCACAGGCCCCAGGCAAGAAGAACTCCCTATTTTACTGACAGACATCGGGTTGTCGTTCATAAATACTACACGGATAAATACCGAAGAGGGCACTGCCCCCCTGGATTTACCAAGAGATACCGCAGCTGCGCCCCTCGCTACCACGTAAAAAACTATGTAATTGGAAGACCCCTGCCGGCCACGGTCGTCTATCACGAATTGCCGCCAAGGGTTCTGGTTCAGTTAGGACCGGCACCTTCCCACCATCGCTTCGTTAGGGTGGCTGAGGACATCCTCCTTCTCGCTACCGGAACGGGAATGGTGGTAGATGCCATTGACAATATCAACTGGGAACTAGGTCATTAACAACATCATAAGTGTCAGGTCTGCACATTTCCAACCTTAAACAACATCATAAGTGTCAGGTCTGCACATTTCCAACCTTAAAAAGCAATTCAAACAGGGATGAAGGGGATGGAAGGGATAAATCAAAAAAAAGCCAAAACTGTTAGCCTGTGGGTTGATGATTTTTGCTTCTATCCCGATTATCCCTTTTATCCCTGTTAAACAATACCCCTGCCTCACCTTTTGTCTCAGTCCCCAAACCTTGTTTTTCAGCACCCCGCTATTGCCGCTTTGAAAAAAAGTCTTTATGATGAGAACAAATTCAAGGCCTGTGCCCTTGCAGGACGCAAGAGTAGAGGTAAGATATGTCTCGACCCTAATACCTATTGACGTGAGAAATGACAACTGACCCAACAACAACGGAAACCCATCATAAGCTTGACCTGCGCAACCTGCGAACGGACGACTTCCCCGCAGTCCAGGAAATCAGTGCCAAAGTATATAAAGGCCTGGCGGATCAATGGACGAAAAAGGAAATAGACAGTCTCATCCGGCGATTCGGCGAAGGACAGATATGCATTGAAGACAACGGCAAACCGGTTGCCATTGCCCTGTCCATCATTATCGATTTCAGCCTCTTCGGCAACAACCACACTTACCGCCAGATAACCGGCAACGGCTCATTCAAAACCCATGATGCCGAAGGTGATTATCTGTACGGAATTGAAGTCATCGTTGACCCGGAATATCAGGGCATGCGCCTGGGGCGGCGTCTTTACGATGCCCGCAAGGAGCTGGCTGTCAACCTCAACCTCAAAGGCATTCTCATCGGCGGCCGTATTCCCGGCTACCAGGAATACGCCAAAGAGATGTCGGCCCAGCAGTACATTTTAAAGGTTCAGAAGGGCGAGCTGGTGGATGACGCCCTGACCTTTCAGCTTTCCAACGATTTTCACGTTCTGAATCTGCTCAACAATTACTGGATGGAAGACCGCCATTCGCGGGGCAATGCAGTGCTGATGGAGTGGCTTAACATCTATTACGAAAAGAAGACGCGGCTGATCGGGGGCACCAAATCCATCGCCCGGCTGGGCGTCGTCCAGTGGCAGATGCGTCGCTTCAATTCATTCGACGATTTCATGCAGCAGGCCGAGTTTTTCGTCGATACAGTATCCGATTACCAGTCGGACATCGTTCTTTTCCCGGAACTTTTCAATGCCCCGCTCATCCACACCTACGAAGGCAACAGTTCATCGGACGCCATGCGCAAGCTGGCCGAATACACCGAAAAAATGCGGGCGGCCATGGTGGAAATGGCTCTGTCCTACAACATCAATATCATCACCGGAAGCGTGCCTGCCCTGCGCGAAGACGGCAAGCTGATCAATGTCGCCTATCTCTGCCGCCGTGACGGCACCTGGGACAGTCAGGAAAAGCTCCACATCACTCCTGATGAAGAAGCGGACTGGAGGTTCAACGGCGGCAATGAACTGAAGGTGTTCGATACGGATGTGGGCAAGATCGGCGTCCTCATCTGCTACGACATCGAATTCCCTGAACTGGCCCGCCTGCAGACGGAAAAAGGCATGAAGATCCTCCTCGTGCCGTTCTGGACCGATACCAAGACCGGCTACCTGCGGGTACGCCGCTGCGCCCAGGCCAGGGCCATTGAAAACGAATGCTACGTGGCTATATCGGGAAGCGTCGGCAATATCCCCAAGGTCGAAACCATGGGCATTCAATATTCCCAGGCGGCAATCTTCACGCCATCGGATTTTTCCTTCCCCCATGACGCTATCGCCGCCGAGGCGACACCCGGTGTCGAAACGACCCTCATAACCGACCTTGATCTCGACCTCATCAAGGAACTGCGGGCCAAGGGAAGTGTGCGAAACATGGAAAGCCGCCGCACGGATCTCTATGACCTGCGCTGGCTCAAGGCTGAGGAACGGTAGCAAACTCGACTCATCGAAAAAAAATGAAAGGGCCGACGGATTCTCGCCGGCCCTTTCATTTTTCGCTGCCAACGACCTGAGATCAGGTTTGTTTGTTCAAATTTTTACACTTATTTTTTTTGAACAAGTTGGCGCATACAGCTGATTTTTGGTGGTTTTATCTTTCTTATATCAGGATTTGAAATGTGATTGAAATGAATTTTAAAAAGCCCGGCATTAAACCTGGCAGCCGAAATCAAAACTTCCCCCGCTGATATTCAGGACCATTTGCTCAGCCCTGCCGTCGTCAAAAAGGTGGGCATATTTCGCTACCAAAGGTCCAGGGTCAGTCCAGGGGGTCAGGCTTGGGATTTTGAAATTCCAAGCTCTTTTTTCAACAGCTCAATCTTCCCCCTTAATTTTAAATCCTGTTTTCTTCGTTCATCAAAACGTCTGCTCGCTGCACTTATGGTGGATACGTCCCGCCCTAACCTCTTTGCCAAATCAGTCAACGAAGCATCCGAAACCTCAAGTACGGCCCAAGCAGCCAAACCCCGGGCTTCAGAAAGCTTCCGCTTCTTGCCGGGTGCGCTCAGCTCTCCCTTCTGCAGATCATTGATTTTTTCCACCGTCTCAAGGACTTCTTCTAGTGAGGGTTTGCGCGCGGGAAGATGGTCAGACTCCATCAGAACATTCTCCACAAAGCTGTCCTCGCCTATGATACGGCTATCCATACTCCCTTTCCCGTAAAATTCCTCCCGATGTCCAAAAGGAACTCTTTCAGCCACAAATTCGGCAAACTGCCAACGGGATAGTTCTAAATTCGGCGAAAATTGCCCTAACACATAATCGGAACTGAGCCATGGGACAGACTCTGTACCAAGATAGGCTCGGTGACTACTCCATGGATAGTCTTCCGGTTTTTCTGTAAGGCCGGCACGCACAGGATTAAGATGAAGGTACGCAATCAGTTCAAGGAGATGGGTATCGGCATCGACAAGAATGGCTTTATACCTGCCCTGAAAAAGATGTCCCATTCTGTTACGCCGCATGTTTATCCAACGCGTATAACGGAAAGAAAGGTTCTGCATGATGCGGGAAAGTGGGACATTGCCAACCTGAATTGCCAGGTGGACATGATTTGTCATGAGACAAAATGAAAGAACCCGGTGCCCGTACCGCTCGATCCCTTCCTGGACAAGAAGGAAAAACCGGCACCGGTCTTCGGCGTCAAAGAAGATGTCTTGGCGAGCATTACCGCGAAGGATAGCATGATACGACGCGCCGGGATAATGAAGACGGGGTTTACGGGCCATGGCAGGAGCATAACATCAAAAACTG
>JAFGRU010000069.1 GCA_016934985.1 Deltaproteobacteria bacterium | reverse complement strand
CGGCGGAAGTAGAAGGACGCTGAGCCCAGCAAACTGATATCCACTTGTTAAACGAACCTGGGGCCGGGAAACCGGCCCCTTTCTTTTATGAATCATGCTGCTGGGAAATTGTTGAAGAACTGCGAGAATAAAAATTTGGCAAAAACAAAGCGGAAAATTCAAAGTTTCAGACCATTAGCAGGACGATCAAGACAATCTTCTTATGCATCCCGGCTGAATAACTTTTTTTAGCTATACTTATTAACATGAAGTTATTTTGGAGGTTGGTTTTTGTTTGCCTTGTGCTGTTGTCCTGCTCCCAGGCGGGTGACCGTGAGGCGTCTTCGGTGCGATACGAAGCGACTCGGATGGCCGGTTCGCTACCCGTCTTCCCTGGCGCTGAAGGGTTCGGGTCCCGGACTCTGGCCGGTTGCGGCGGCAGAATTATTAAGGTTACCAATCTCAGCGATAGCGGTGATGGTTCATTTCGTGCTGCGGCAACGGCAAGCGGACCGCGTATCGTGGTATTCGAGGCGGGAGGAAGCATTGACCTGAAAAAGGTTGTGGTGATTCGCAACCCCTATCTTACCATCGCCGGACAAACAGCTCCTGAGCCTGGTGTTCAGCTGCGAAACTACGGAATTGAGATCGACACCCACGATGTTCTGGTCAGGCATTTGCGAGTGAGAGTCGCCGGAGGGGAAAAAGACGGCGTACGGATTCACGGTTTTCATAACCAGACCTACAATGTTGTCATTGATCATGTGACAGCCAACTGGGCCACCGATGAAAACATAAGCATTTGGGCTGCCAGGAGCGGTTCCGGCGTGCATGATGTGACTATCAGCAATTGTTTGATTGCCGAAGGAATGGTTTACGGCCTGCTTTTGGGAACCGACGGGCACCAACCCCGTCATGTCGACAGAGTAAGTATTTATAAAAACCTTTTTGCTCACAACAGAGAAAGAAATCCCCGCATTACAAACAACAGCAGGGTTTTTGTAGCCAACAATCTGGCTTTTAACTGCGGGGCCCATGGATTCACGGTGGTCGGTGGCCCCATTGGGGCCAGCGAGGCCAGCTTTATCGGCAATCAGTATATCGGTGGTTTGAACAGCCGGGGGCCGGCAATTGGGCTGAAAATGGCGTTGTTGTCGGGACAGTATTATATTAAGGATTGCATGTTTACCGGCAAACATGCCGGCTCCCTTCTCAACCAGAGGATTAGATCCCTCCTGGTTAAATCACCTCCAATCTACGATTCCAGTTTATCCATTTTACCCGTTAGCAAAGTCCGGACCGAGATATTGAAATGTGCAGGAGCCCGTCCCGCGCGCAGGGATTCAGTGGAGAAAAGAATTTTCCACGAGGTTGAAACCGAAAGCGGGGTTCTTAAAAACTCCATATCTGCGGCCGGCGGTTGGCCTTCAGATTACGACAGACCCAGCTATCGACCTTTTGAAACCGGCGCCGATCCCCATGGCGATGACGACGGCGACGGATATTCCAATATTGAAGAAATTCTGGCCAAGATGGCGGCCCGAGTGGAAGGACGAAACCCCTAATCTGAGGTTTCGGGGCGGGTTCGAGAGGCTGGCTTGACGGAGGAGGCCCTTACGGTATGCTTGACAGAGGCTGGAAGGATCTTTCGTCCGAAAACCATGGAATTCTGAGTTAATGAAATTGAAGCCATTGCCGGTAACTCCTTTTTTTATGCCATCCCAATCGCTAATCCCCCCTGGAAAAACGCCTGTTCCTTTATGCGGCCAGTATTCCATACGAACAAAAAGACGGAAATTGTGTTTTTGCAAATTGAGAATGCGTGCGAATAGCTCTTTCTTTTAAATCAGGATTTATCAATGGAGATTAAACTCGCCATTCACGACAGACCCCATAGTTTTTCCGATCGTTGGATTGAATACTGCCGGGAATGTAATATTTCCTTTCAGGTGGTAGATTGCCTCAGAAACGATGTGTTTGCGCAGTTGTCAGGTATGCATGGACTGTTATGGCATTGGGCTCAACATGGGAATGGAGATCCGCTGGCCGCCAAAGCCATTATCAGGACATCGGAAATCCTTGGTATCAAAACCTTTCCCAATCTGAATACATGCTGGCATTTTGACGACAAGATCAGCCAAAAATACCTCCTGGAAGCCATTGGTGCTCCATTAGTTCCCACCTTTGTATTCTATGATATGAATGAGGCGATCGAATGGACTGCAAAAGCGCAGTTCCCCTTGGTGTTCAAACTCAGCAAAGGCGCTGGCTCGGTTAACGTACAGCTTGTTGAGAATGTAGACAAAGCCAGGATGCTGATTAAAAAGGCATTTGGAACAGGTATTAAACAATCGGGCGGTTATTTCACCGATACCGGGAAAAAAATCAAACAGCTGGAAAAACGCAAGGATTACCTTGGAGCCATCCAGAGATTTCCCGCCGCTTTTCGGGCGGCCCGGCAACGCCAAAAACAATATAACGTTGAACGGAATTACGTCTATTTTCAGTCGTTTGTGCCGGGGAACACATTTGATACCCGCATTACGGTTATTGGAAACAGAGCCTTTGCTTTCACCAGGGAAGTCCGTAAAGACGATTTCCGGGCCTCTGGCAGCGGCCTGATCCGCTACGAACTGGAAAAAATCAATCTTGAATGTGTCAAAATAGCGTTCAACGTCAGTCGTCGCATCGAAACCCAGAGTCTTGCCTTCGATTTCGTCATGGATGCTTGCGGAGACCCCCGCATTGTGGAAATCAGCTACGGCTTTCAGGCCGAGCCGGTGAGGAACTGTTCGGGCTATTGGGACGACAACCTGAATTGGCATGAAGGACATGTCTGGCCCCAGGATGCCATTTTGGAAGATTTTCTCAATCAATTGAGGTCCGTCTGATCTTGAAAACCCTTCAAGAAAGAGGGTTATTACAATAGAAGGCCGAAACGATGGAACGGAACATAAGCCGCACAAGGCAACTGGCAAAATCCAGTCTGAGCATTCTGCTTTCCCATGGCTTGATCACCGTTATATCGCTGGTTTTCATCGCTTATTTTGCCAGGGTTTTCTCCAAGGAACAGATGGCGGTTTATGCCACGCTCACTATTTTATCGGGTTGGACGTCGCTCCTCGGGGGTATGGGCATGGGCACCCTGGTCGAAAAGGAAGTCGCTCAACTGGAGGCGGAAGGGCAGCATTTACGGGTCAAAAAATTGATCACCAGCGCCCTGGTTTACCGGACAGGGCTCATGGTTTTGATCACGTTAATCTTCTATTTATCGAGCTCCGCCATTTGCTTCAGTTTTTTTCACCACCACGACTATCTCGATCTTATCCGTTTCGTCATCTTGATCAGCTTTGTTCTGGCTTTTTTTGATCAGTTGGAAATAATCCAGGTCGCCAGCCAGCGTTTTGTATCGCGGTCCGCCATAAACGTGGTGACCGTATTGTCGCAGCGGGCATTTTGCGTGATCGGTTTTTTTCTTGGCGGTGTTTCCGGTTTTTTCTGGGGATTCCTGTTGGGAACTTTGATTGGTGTTCTGCTCTGTTTGTTAGACATAAGAAAATACCTCTGCTGGCGATTAATCCCCTTTTTAGAGATATTTAAAGCAAGCTGGCCGTATTTTGGTCTGGTCATGCTTAAAGGGGCCACCGATAAAATCGACCGACCCCTTGTCGCGGCCTTTCTAGGTGCGGAGGCACTTGCCGGTTACCATGTCGCCAAACGTCTATTCGATAATATTTACGCCCTTGTCAATACCATCGTCGTTCCCGCCGGAGTGAAATTCGGGGAAGTCAGGGGAGAAGGTGGGGAGGCTCTGGAACATTACTATCGCCAGACGCTGGTATTGGTTTCTTCCCTGTTCATTCCCCTCGGTATTTTTATCATGATTGCCGCAAAGTCGCTGCTTCTTCTTTATGCCGGGCCTAAGTACGTCAACACCTTTCCCGTCCTGGCCGCGTTTGGTTTCACTCTTATGGGCCTGCCCATCTGGTCCCTGGTGCGGCAGGCGGGTTTGCGCCTGGTCTCCCCCCGCCATCTGGCTTCCCAGTATATCCTGACTTCGGCGGCGACTTTTCTGGTCTACTTCCTTCTGCTGCCGCTGTTGGGGGAGGTCGGGATACCTATTGCCATGGGTTTTGGATATATCGTTGGAGTGCTTCCCATCGTTTTTCAATTGAAAACCCAGCAAAATTTGAGGTTTCCTCTCCATCAGGTTTTTATCTCAGGTGGCTGCGGGTTCTGTATCCTTGCCGTTAATTTTCCTGTTTCTGAATTAACGCCGGGTCTCTTTCACCTGACGCTTGCAAGTTTTTTGTCAGGGCTGACCTATCTGGCATGGCTCCACTATATTGGTCCGCCGGATATTGCCCGGTTTTTGAAAAATCAACTATCCAAAATCCCCAAATTCCGGCTGCATAAGATTATATAAGGCGGGTTTATGGCGAATTTTTCGAGTAATGGAAATTTTCTCAGCCGTTGGAAAAATTATCCTCAAGCCGGTGGGCTTCCTTCCGAAGTGAAGGACAAAGTCAACTGGGGCCGGGTCGCTATCGAGGTTCTTCTCTACTTCTCCCTGGTTAGTCGAATATTCGGCCATCAACTGGGAGTGCTGCGTATACCACAGTTGTCCGGGGCAATGATCGTTGGTGCGGCGGTCGCGTGTGTGGTTATTATGATTTCCCAACGGGAGCCTTTTCCGGTAACCCTCGTTTTTGCGGTACTGATCAACTTCATAGCCAATGTCCACGATTTTTATTTCATCGAAAAATTTACCAGGCAGCTAACCTATTGGGTCTGCTTCCTGCTGATGGCTTGCTACATCGTCCGGGATCGCCGTGCGGCCTTTCGTTTTGCGTGTTTTCTTGGAGGCGCTGTTTTACTCTCGGTGGTCATGGGTGCTACCTTTGTCGGAATCGAGGAGGGGCAGGTTCGGCTGGCACTGGAAGGGGACGTGGCAGGTTCTATGTTCGCCAACCCCAACGCACTGGCTCAGGTCGCTTATGTGACCGCGACCGCTCTGTTGTTTATCAGTCTAAGAGCGAAGCTGTTATCCAGGCTTGTTTGCTGGGTTATGGCCCTTTCCCTTGGGGCGGTGGTGTTGTTGACCCTCTCCCGGCAAGGACTGTTCCTGTTGGCGTTAGGTGTCTTCTTTTTTCTTCTCGCCTCGCTCAAAGGCTGGAAAGGGAAACTGGGTTTAGTGGTTTTTGTTGTGCTGATCGGGGCTTCGACGGTCATTTTCTCGGATCAGGTGGCTGATATCGTCAGGGGTTATGAGTATCGCCTGAACCTCGAAAGCGGGCGGCTTTTTTTCTGGGAAACGGCTTTCCATGACATGAAGGAAACCCTTATCGCGGGCAAAGGATATTTTGGGGGATACACTTCCACGGGTTTCAAACCCCACAATACCTTCTTATGGCTGCACCTGGCCTATGGCGGGATCTGTGCCTGGCTCTATGTCTCCTGGCTGGGCTATCTGATTTTTAAAACATGGGACAAGGTCCGGAGTAAAAATGTTGCCTGGGAAGTTAAAATGGAGATGCTGGCATTCCTCTCGCTGTTTTTATTCGGCCAAATCGTCACTATTTTCGCTCCTGGGAATTTAGGCTACATCCTTGGGGTTGCCTTGCTGGAAAAACGCATGATACCCCATGATAAGTTGGAAATTCCCGCCCATTCATCTCTGGAACCCCAAGGCACCGTATGATCGATGGATAAGTCCCGTGTAAAAACAAGCGTCGAAAAAGAGCGGATCAAACTTCTGGTCGTGTGTGGAAGTCTTGGCGTCGGTGGAGCAGAGATGCAACTCGCCAAATTTCTGCCCCGTTTGAACAGGGACATATTTGAGGTCCATGTCGCAGCCTACCGTTCCAATGCAGCTGGATTTCCCAAAGAAATGATCGCCAAAAGCGGTCTTCCTGTGGTTCTTCTGGGAGGTGATTCGTGGAGCCGCAGGCGTTATTTTGCAGATGCCATCAGTTACATGAAGAAGGAATCTTTTGATGTGGTTCATGCCTGGCTTTCCTCCGGCAATCACTACGGCCTGATTCCTGCGATTCTGACGGGGGTTCCTGTAGTTCTCGGCGGGATGCGCGGAAGGATGGGCATGGAGCCACCGTGGCCTTTGGTTTATTCACTGTTGAACATTCGCTATGACGGTTGGATCGTCAATTCCAGGATGCTGAAGGAATTCCTTGAAAAAAAACTTTTTTTCATGAAAGACACGCCTGTGCGGACCATCAGAAACGGTCTCGAAATAGATGACGATGAGCCCCGGTTCAGGCGCCAGGAGAAGACCTGTTTCGACTCACTGAGGGGAAAACGGCCGGTCGTCGGTATTGTCGGCCGTTTCCACCCTGTGAAGAATCATCTCCTATTCATAGAGATGGCCCATTATCTGGTCCGGAATCACGTTGATGCCGATTTCTGGATTATCGGGGAAGGAAATATGCGGCAGGCCATAGAAGATGCCATTGCAGATTACGGTTTGCAGGATCGGGTCAAACTGCTGGGCTTGCGCCGGGACGTTGATACGGCCCTGGCCAGAATGGATGTTGCCGTTGTAACGAGCAACTCGGAAAGTTGTCCCAACGCCCTGCTGGAAGCCATGCGCGCGGGTTTGCCGGTTGTGTCCACCAACTGTACGACTTTGGAGGATATTATCGAGGAAGGGAAAAACGGTTTTGTCGTTGCCGTCGGCGATGCTGAAGGGCTGGCGAAAAAAGTTGCCGCGATTTTGCATAATCCCCAACTCGCCAGGAACATGGGGGATCGTTCCCGGCAGATTATCGAAGAACGGTTCAGTATAGCGGCTGCGCTCCGGGAACTCGAACAAGCTTACCTTTATTTCACTGACCGTGCCGCCCGTCGTCGCCCCAGCCTGCGCCGCAAGCTTGAACGAATATCCGGAATCAAATCGGCCGTTGAAATGAGCCTTTCATGAAAAGAAATTCGTACAATAAAAAAATAGCCTTTTTTGTACCCTCCATGCGTGGTGGCGGGGCGGAACGGGTCATGCTCAATCTGGCACGAGGGTTTGCAGGAGAAGGTTATGATGTCGATCTGGTCCTGACCAAGGCAGAAGGACCCTATATGGCCAAGGTTCCCCCCGAGGTCAATGTCGTCGACCTTGATTCCCATCGCGTTCTAGCCTGTCTTCCCAATCTGGTGCGTTATCTCCGACAGCAACGTCCTCAGGTAATGTTATCGACTATGCTGCACACCAACATTATCGCCCTTCTGGCCAGACGTTTAGCCTTTGTGCCCCTGAGAGTGGTGTTGAGAGAAGCAATGGAGCTGTCTGAAATACTTGATTCCAAAAGTTTTTTCCGGAAAATTCTGACGGTTATATTGGTTCGCTTGGCTTACGCCTCAGCCGACGGCAACATCGCCGTATCCCAAGCGGTGGCCAGGGACTATGAGAAGCGTCTAAGGTGGCCTTTGGGACGTATGCAGGTGGCTATTAATGCCGTTGTAACCCCTGAGCTGATTGCAGAGTCTCAAGAGCCGGTTGAACATCCATGGTTTCAAGCCGGTGAGCCCCCGGTAATTCTGAGTGCCGGGAGATTGGCCGAAGAAAAAGATTACCCGACCTTAATCAAGGCTTTTTCCCTGGTTCATCAGCACTGCTCCACACGGTTGGTAATACTGGGGGAGGGGAAAGAAAGACCAGCTCTGGAGTCGCTCATAAGTGATCTTGGGCTGGAGAACGAGGTGCTGCTCCCCGGTTTCGTTGAAAACCCCTTTAAATACATGGCCCGCGCTCGAGTTTTTGTCTTGTCTTCCTTGTTTGAAGGTCTCCCCGGTACTCTCATACAGGCAATGGCTGTCGGCACCCCGGTTGTCGCAACAAATTGCAAAGGGGGGGTTAATGAAATTCTTGAAGACGGGAAATATGGCGATATCGTTCCTGTCGGAGATGAAAACAAGATGGCCGACGCTATTTTGAAAAATTTAAATTGTTCGAGAGAAAGAACAGACACCTCAGAGCGGCTGAAGCAAAGAGCCAATTTTTTCAGTCTTGAAAATTCACTCAAGTCCTATGCTTCGATTATGCTTTCCGGTTGATGATTCTTTGCCGCCATGTGGGAACCGAAGGGTCTGTGGCAGGCTGGGGGGATTATAAAATGACATTGAAAATTCAATTTGTCATAACCGGCCTTGGCGGAGGGGGGGCGGAGAGGATGCTTCTCAAACTTCTGACCCGGATTGATCGCAACACTTTTGAGCCGGAAGTCATTTCTCTCACCCAACTGGTGGAAGCGTCCGAGCCTTTAACCAAAGGTTTCAACGACATCGGAGTCCCCGTTCATAGCCTCGGGATGCGCCCGGGGGTTCCAGACCCGAGAAAAATTTTCAGGCTTGCAAAATGGTTTCGGAAAAAGCGGCCGCACCTGGTCAGTACCTGGATGTATCATGCCGACCTCATCGGCGGTCTGGCGGCAAAATTGGCTGGAAACATCCCGGTTGTCTGGAATATCAGGCACAGTAACCTGGAGTCATTGGTCAACAAAAACACGACCCTTTTGACCGCCAGGTGTTGTGCTCTTCTGTCAAAAAAGTTGCCGGCTAAGATCATCTGCTGTGGTGAAGTACCCAGGATTGTCCATGTGGAAAATGGCTATGATGCGTCCAAAATGGTTGTAATTCCTAATGGTTTCGATCTGTCTAGTTTCAAGCCTAATCCTGGCTCTCGGGAAAGGATCAGGCGCCAACTTGGACTTCCCACGGATGCGGTCGCTGTCGGGCTGGTCGCAAGGTTCAACCCGCAAAAAGATCACAAAAATTTTGTTTGTGCCGCTGCCCTTCTCAAACGATGCGAGCCCGATTCTCATTTTGTTCTCTGCGGAGAGGGTATCAGTTGGGAAAACGCGGAATTATGTGGATGGATTAAAGAATTCGGTCTCCAAAGTTCTTTTCATTTGCTGGGCCACCGTGCTGACATAATGGATTTGAACTGTGCTTTAGATGTTGCAACCTCGTCTTCTTCTTGTGGGGAAGGTTTTCCCAATGTCCTTGGCGAGGCAATGGCATGTGAAATTCCCTGTGTGGCGACCGACGTGGGGGATTCGGCCCTGATCATTGGCGATACGGGAAAAGTTGTGCCGGCCGGGGACAGCGTTGCTTTGGCCGAGGCATGGCGGACGATTCTGGCGCTGATCCCTGAGGATCGGACAAATCTGGGCATTGCAGCCCGCAAAAGGATTCAGGATCACTTTTCTCTGGCGGCCGTCGCTCAAAAATATGAGGATCTTTTCCTTTTCGTACTGGGGCTTTCTTCCTTGAGGCAGCTCCACTCACAAGGCCCTTAATAAATGTGCGGTATTACGGGATTTATCGACTATTCTCCAGGGCGTTCAGAGGCTGAAATACGCTCGACACTGACACGCATGTGTGAGCGTCTCAGCCATCGTGGGCCGGACGCTTCCGGTAGTTGGATTGACGACCGCCTGGGCGTGGCCCTGGGGCACCGGCGCCTGTCGATCATCGATCTTTCCCACCAGGGGGCTCAGCCTATGGCTTCCCCCTGTGGTCGTTATGTCATTGTTTTTAACGGAGAGATTTATAACTTCCAGGCTCTTCGCCTAACTCTTGAAAAAGAAGGCGGTGCTCCATCCTGGCGTGGACATTCTGACACCGAGGTGATGCTGGCAGCGGTAAGTCACTGGGGTATCGAGAAGGCCGTTAAAGCTCTGGTCGGCATGTTCGCCTTCGCTCTCTGGGATATTCGGGAACAAAGGCTTTTTCTGGCCAGGGACAGAATCGGCGAAAAACCGCTCTACTACGGCTGGACTGAAAAGGCATTTCTGTTCGGATCGGAACTTAAAGCCCTGATGGCCCATGAGCGCTGGCGGGTGGAAATCGACCGCAATGCGCTGACTCTTTTTCTTCGCTACAATTACATCCCTGCTCCTTTCAGCATTTTCAAAAGAATCTTCAAAGTTCTGCCCGGAACCATATTAAGTATCAAGGTTGGGGACACGTCTCCCCCGGTTGATTCCTCCGAGCCTCTGGCGCCAGTGACTTACTGGTCGTTACGGGATGTCGCCGCGCAGGGAAGCGCTAATCCATTTAAAGGAGATGAGCAGGATGCGGTGAGCGAGCTGGACCGTCTTCTGAGAGAGGCTGTCCGCCGCCAGATGGTAGCCGATGTGCCCCTTGGGGCTTTCCTTTCCGGTGGTATCGACTCTTCGACGATTGTTGCTTTGATGCAGGCACAGAGCAGTCGGCCGGTCCGGACTTTCACCATCGGTTTTCAGGAGAGCGATTACAACGAAGCCGAGCATGCCCGGGCGGTGGCGTTGCACCTGGGCACCCAGCATACTGAAATGACGGCCACCCCAGAGGACGCTCTGGCGGTTATACCCAGATTACCGGCCCTTTATGACGAGCCCTTTGCGGATGCCTCGCAGATTCCCACCTTCCTTGTTGCTGAAATGACTCGGCAACATGTGACTGTGAGCTTGTCGGGGGACGCCGGCGACGAGTTGTTCGGGGGATATAACCGTTACCTTCTTACCGAAAACATTTGGCGGAAATGCGGCTGGATGCCGTCATCGCTGCGCACGGCAATCGGCGGAGCGGTTATGTCGCTTCCTTCCTCATGGCTTGACCGTGGTTTCGGCTGGCTGGCTCCCCAGGCCAATCGTTACGGCCGAAAAGGACAGATGCACGACAAGTTGCATAAATTCTTCTCCTTGTGGAGCGCGGACTCACCCGAAAGTTTGTATCTCTCCCTAACATCCTGCTGGAAGGAGCCGGCGTCGGTAGTTCTTAATGCCTGCGAGCCCGGCATCCTGATGACTAATCCTGAAGTTTGGCCCGCTCTGCCGACAATGTTTGAAAAAATGATGTTTCTGGACCAGACCGGCTATCTGCCGGAAGATATCCTGGTCAAAGTGGACCGGGCCGCCATGGGGGTCAGTCTGGAAACCCGTATTCCTCTTCTCGACCATGGCATTGTCGAGTTTGCCTGGCGTATTCCGGTATCCATGAAATTGCGTAACGGGAAAGGCAAGTGGCTGCTGCGTCAGGTGCTTGATTCTTACGTCCCACGCGAAATAATGGAGAGACCCAAGAGAGGGTTCGCCATACCGGTTGAAGCCTGGTTGCGGGGGCCCCTGCAGGACTGGGCGGAAGTGCTTCTGGACGAAAACCGCCTGCGGCGCGAAGGCTTTTTCAGGCCCGAGCCGGTCCGAAAGATATGGCATGAGCATCTTGCGGGCCAGCACAATTGGAGCTACCGATTGTGGGGGCTGCTGATGTTCCAGGCATGGTTGGAACATCTTCCCGTCCAGGTCATATAACAACGGGAAATACTGTATCTTTAAACGCTATTCCCCAACGTTCCCTCCCCAAACTTAAAAGAAATTCTTTTCCCTTCCCCATTTTGCTGCTGATTCTTCGCAGTTTTTAAATTGCCTTTTATGCCCTCGTTTTTTTCGACGATGCCCTGATCTCTATTGGTTTTATGCCTTTGCGTAATAGGGCCTTTATCCCAGCCATTGTTGGATTTAGCGTCACAACTTTAATATTAAAACTTTAGTTGTAAGACAGGGCATATAAAGTTTGTGAAAAATAAATGCTTTCGGTTAATTGAATTAAGAGAGTCGCCCTTTAGCATTTAAGTATGTAATCCCAAAAAGGAGCCGCTGTTGACAGCCCGGATGTTTTATCCCCGTTGCACTGCGGAAGATGCCCCTGGAAATATATCAGGGCTGATTTTTTAACTTTCTGTGGAAGCTTGAAGCAATTTCTTTATGGCTAAAGTTGTAATTCTCGGCAGTTTTGCCCACAGTCTGATCAATTTTCGGGGGAAACTCCTGGAAAATCTCGTCCGTGGCGGGCACACGGTGATTGCCAGTGCTCCGGGCGGCTCGGAATCGTTGCGAAACAACCTGAAAAACCTGGGCGTTTCTTTCTATCCGGTACCGCTTAACCGGACCGGCATGAATCCGTTTCACGATGTCGCTTGCCTGTTATCCCTGTTTCGTTTTTTCCGTCGCCACAAGCCTGATCTAGTTTTAGGTTATACAGTCAAACCGGTCATATACGGGTCTTTGAGTGCCGGATGGGCCGGCGTGCCTTCCGTATGCAGTCTCATCTCCGGATTGGGATATGCCTTTTCGGAGGAAGGCCAGAAGCACAATTCGGTTCGGCGCCTTCTCACGTTCATGTACCGGCAGGGCTTGAAAAACAACAAGGTGGTTTTTTTCCAGAACCCTGACGACCTGAACTATTTCAGGGATTCCGGAGTCACCAACGGGCGCAGCAAACTGGTATTGATCAATGGTTCCGGGGTGGATATGGAGCATTTTTCCTTGCAGCCCCTGCCTGAAAAGACATCTTTTCTCCTTATCGCCCGGCTGATAAATGAAAAAGGGATTCGGGAATACGTCCGGGCCGCCAGAATTCTGAAAAAAAAATATCCTGCTCTGAAGTTTCGCCTGGTTGGAGGTATCGACAACACTCCCTCGGCCGTTTCGTCTGAAGAATTGCAGACCTGGGTGGGTGAGGGGACCATTGAGTATTTGGGTCTGTTGTCGGATGTGCGCCCTGCAATCGGGGATTGTTCCGTATTCGTTTTGCCAACATTTTATCGTGAAGGGACTCCCCGCACCGTTCTTGAGGCCATGGCCATGGGCAGGCCTATCATTACCACGGATACCCCCGGTTGCAGAGAAACCGTGCAGCCCGGCAAAAACGGGTTTTTTGTCGCGCCCAGAGATGCATCCGGGTTGGCCAACATTATGGAACGTTTTGTTGTCCAGCCGGCTTTAGCCGAAGCCATGGGCAGAGAGAGCCGCAAATTGGCCGAGATCAAATATGATGTAAGAAAGGTCAATCGAGTTATTCTCGATAATCTTGGCTTTATCGATTGTCCGACTTAAAGGTTGTAAATCCGCCGCGCAGTGCCTGTCGGCTGTCGGCTTGTAGGAGACCTGTCAATGAGCAGTTATGAGGAATTGAAGGATATTTCCCGGGAGTTCGGATCGCCTTTCTATCTTTTTGACCAGCAGGCATTTACCCGCAACTTCAATGACATCCGTGATGCGTTTGGCCGGCGTTATGCCAGAGTCATTGTCGGTTACTCGTATAAGACCAACTATCTCCCTTATATCTGTCAGCTGGTCCGCCGCCTTGGAGGGTACGCCGAGGTCGTGTCGCGCCTGGAATTGGATCTGGCTTTGAAGATTGGTTGTCAACCTGCGGAGATCATTTTCAACGGGCCAATAAAGAGTGAGGAGGATATCCATTTGGCCCTGTCTTCCGGAATGATTCTCAACCTCGACACTTTTCGCGAACTGGAATGTGTAACAGCCTATGCAAGGGAACATGGCAACAAGGAAATAAAGGTCGGGCTCAGGCTTAATGTGGTTTTGATTGACGACGAGGGGAAATCGCACCTTCAGGAAGCCCTGCCTGCCGGCCGTTTCGGGTTCCCCGCGGAAGCTCTTGATGAGATAGCGCTCTTTTTGCGCCGGTCGCCCAATATCCGCGTGCACTCTCTGCATGCACACGTTTCATCCACGAGCCGCAGTCTTTGGGTTTTTCGCACCATCGCCCGCACGTTGGCGGAGACGGGAGAACGTTATTTTCCTGATACGCTTGACTACCTGGACATGGGCGGTGGTTTTTTCGGGCGCCGGGCGCCGGCCATGGGTTTGATCGATACCCCGACCTATGACGACTATGCCGATACTATCTGCGCGGAGCTGAAAAAGCATCCCTGGTTTGAGGCACGCCGCCCTCACCTGATAATTGAACCGGGAATGGCCCTGGTTGCCGATACCATGAGTTTCGTTACCCGGGTATTTGATGTCAAGAAAATAGGCGAGCGACGGCTGGCAGTCGTTGACGGCAGCTTTTACAACGTGAAACCAACCATGCACCGCCGCAACCATCCCTTTGAGATCATTCGGAAAAACGCAAAAAACGATGAGGGTATCCGGGAAATTTACAGCGTCGTGGGAGCAACTTGTATGGAAAAGGACTGTCTGCTTCATGAAATCGACTGTGGAGAATTCGGGCGGGGAGATTTTTTCCGGATTGGCAATGTCGGTGCCTATACACTGGTTTTAACCCCCCCCTTCATCCAACCTGCGCCTGCTGTACTGGTCAAGGGTGCTCAAGGATATGAGGCCATTCGTCGCCGTCAGGAATTCGGCCATTTTTTCGACTGTTATTCAATGGGTGATCCAAAGGAGTTGTCATGTGCAATGTCCTTCTGACTTGCGCCGGGCGCAGAAATTATCTGGTTGAATACTTCCGCAAGGCACTGGCGGGACGCGGCGAGATTTTCGCTGCTGATGTCTCCCCCTATGCCCCGGCCCTCCAGGAAGCTGATCGGGCTTTTCTGGTTCCGCCCTTTAACCATGAAGATTATCTCCCGGCCTTGTTGGGTATCTGTCGGGAGTTCGGTGTTCGCCTCCTTTTCTCCCTGAGCGATCTGGAATTACCGGCATTGGCCCGGGTTCGCGGCCGTTTTTCGGAGGTGGGGACGCTGGCGGTGGTATCTTCGCCGGAAGTCGTCGACATCTGTTTTGACAAGCTTTCAACAAATCGGTTTTTAGCGGGCATTACAATCGATACGCCGAAAACCTGGACCACCCTCGCAGAAGCTCAGGCCGCAATGGCAGCCGGAGACCTTAAATTTCCCGTGGCCATCAAACCCCGCTGGGGTTCAGCCTCGATTGGCAACGAATATCCGGAAAACTTTGAAGAACTTGAGTTGGCTTCACGCCTGGGCCGCATTCGCATCATGCGCTCATCCCTGAGGGCTGTCAGTTCAGGGGACGAGGAGCGTTGCCTCCTCATTCAGGAAAAGCTTGCCGGGGAAGAGTACAACCTTGATGTCATCAATGATTTCCAAGGACGGTACGTTACGACTCTTGTCAAACGGAAATTGGCCATGCGGGTCGGGGAAGGGGCCGTTCTGGCAGCCAGTGTTGAAAATCCGACTTTGGAAGCCCTAGGGCGCCTGATCGGGGAAAAACTGGGACATGTCGGAAATCTGGACTGCGATGTTTTTGTCGACGGTGATCGTTATTGTGTCATCGACCTGAATCCGCGTTTCGGGGGCACCTATCCGTTTTCTCATGCCGCGGGAGCTGATCTGCCGGCAGCATTTATCGCATGGGCTCAAGGGCAGCCGATTGACCCGCGATGGCTGACTTTGAAACCAGCGATCATGACCGCCAAGTGTGACCGTGTGGTGGAGGTTGTCGCCGAAAGAGCTTTGAAACCGGCCCCCCATCCGGAGCAACCTGAGTCATCAGTGACTCAGCATAGAGAAGAGCCGCTAAGTGGCCAGGTGATTTAACCATCAAACGAACCGTACTTATGATGATCAAATGTAACTATTCAGCACAAGGACTCGTGTTGCCCATGGAAAGGGCATCTGCCGCCCGGATGGCGGCAGCTAAGCCCCATGGATGGGTTCACGCGGCCCTTGGAATGGACGATACGGGCTATTGTGCCGATAAGCTGAATAATTACGATCAAATTTTAAAAACGTCATTCCCCTCTTTTACGCAGGCCCGGGTGAACTTGATGGCAGATGGCAAAAAACCGGATCGAGGAGATGAAGGAAACTTTTTTGGATGCAGAAAGGTGGAAATCCCAATAAGCCTCGGCTTTCCGCATCACCTTTGGTTTTGACATAAACTCAGTCTTCAACGTTCTCTTTCAGGTATTCCCTAAAAAGGAGCCCAACAATGAAACCAGTTATCATACTTTCGGGACAGACCTTGGCGCTTGGCGTGGTACGCGCTCTCGGGGCCATGGGGGTGCCGGTCGTCTTGTTTCATTATGACGAGAATGCAATTGCCCATGTTTCAAAGTATGTCACCTGTGAAGCGAAGGTTCCTCATCCCGAACGAGACGAGGCCGGGTTTATCGACAGCCTTCTTAACCGGTCGGAGCAATTTGAAGGAGCGCTGCTGCTCCCGGTGAACGATGAAACCCTGGTACCTGTGTCTCGTAACAAAGATCTTCTCCAACGCCATTACCGGGTGGCCTGCACCGATTGGGATGTTACCCGGTCCTTTATCGACAAAAAACAAACCTATGAGCTTGCCGAGGCTCACGGGATTCCGGCTCCCTGGACATTTGTCCCCAGGTCAGAAGAGGAGGTGATCTCTCATGCATCCGGGGTCGAATTCCCTTGCCTGGTAAAACCTTGCCAGAGTCATCTTTTTTACGATGTTTTTCGACAGAAAATGATTCCGGTGAAGTCTGTCGACGAGGCGCTGGAAGTTTATCGTCAGGCATCGCGACAAAACCTGGAGGTTATGCTTCAAGAGATAATCCCGGGGGACGATGCCCATGTTGTCAATTACAATTCCTATTTCTCCGAGGGGCGTCCCCTCGTCGAATTTACGGCCGCACACGTGCGCAATGCTCCGCCGTTTTTCGGGTCGCCGAGGGTTGCGGTCAGTCGTTCCATTCCTGAGGTTATCGAACCCGGCCGAAAGCTGCTCAACTGCATGGGGTTTTACGGTTTCTCCTGCAGTGAGTTTAAAAAAGATCCCCGCGACGGGATTTTCAAGCTGATGGAGGTCAACGGCAGGCACAACCTCTCGACCTCTCTGGCGGTTCGTTGCGGCATTAATTTCCCGTGGCTCCATTATCGCCACCTCATGTTCGGAGAGGTGCCCGAAGCTGTTGATTTTCAGAAAGAAATATACTGGATCGATGGTTTGCGGGACCTGCGCTATAACATTCTGGCTTATACCCATGAAAAATATTCGCTGCGACAGTATCTCCGCCCTTATTTTAAGACCCACCAATTTGCTATTTGGGATTGGCAGGACAGCAAACCGGCTTTGCAGAGAATTCGCTACGTGGCATCCAGGATTTTCCGTAGTCTTGTTTCTCGTCTGCCCCTGGTAAAAAGACGGCCCGCGATGCCGGGCTCTAAGGATGGGCAGCGGGAAAAAAGCATAAGTTTCTCTCTGCGACGGCTGAAAATAGCCAAGCTCATGAAAATGCCGCCGACAGACAGATGCGGAGAAAAATGATGATAAAAATTTGCGTTTTGGTGAAGAGCGTTCCTGATACGGCGTCCATGCCGGGCATCAGCGAGGATGGGCGTTCGGTGGTGGTCGAAGATCTCGACTATGTCCTCAATCCTTTCGATGAATATGCCATTGAAGCGGCCGTGCAGTTGAAAGAGCTCCATGGCGCCGAACTGACTGCCGTCAGCCTTGGCGGGGAGAGGGCTTCTCAGGCTCTGCGTTCGGCTTTTGCCATGGGTATCAACAACGGGGTGCTGGTCCGAGCGCCAGTGGCAACGGAAATGAGCGGCCGGGGTGCCGCTGTCTGCCTGGCCGCCGCCCTGCGGGAGATGGCTCCGGACCTGATTCTGGCCGGCAAGCAGGCGGTGGATGACGATGGAGCCCAAGTCGCTGAACGCATAGCCGAGCATCTCGGGTTCGCTCACGCTTCTGCCGTCAATCACCTGGAAGTAAAAGAAACCTCCCTGACGGTAAAGCGGGTTTTTGAGGGCGGCTACATGGTTCTGGAGCTGCCTCTGCCGGCACTGGTGACTACCGAAAAAGGCATCAACGAACCCCGTTATCCGGCTTTGCCGCAGATTCTTAAAGCGCGTCGGAAACCGATTGACGAGTTCATGGTTTCCGAACCGGTGGCTTCCCTGGCCCTGGGTTGGGAGGTGGAAAGCCTGACGGTGCCATGCCCCGAAAGGCGGCGTCAGCTCCTGGATGACAACGTTGCCGCGGGAACGGCACAACTGGCGGATTTGCTGCGCCAGGAGTTTCTGTCCTGACGGCATATGGAGGAGAACCGATATGACTGTTCTGGTGTTGTTGGAACCGCGTTGCAAGCTGACGGATAGCAACCTCACCACGGTTTCTGCGGCAGCCCGTCTGGCTCGCCGGCTGGGAGTGGAACTTCATGCCGTGTGGCCCGGGAAAAAAGTCGAGGACCAGCTGGCTCTTCTGGCCGGTCTCGGTATCCGTTGCCTGCATAGCGTTGAGGATGGGGTCCTGCCGCAGTTCAGCCACGAGGCCTGGGTCCCCTTTCTGGCCGATCTGGCCCGGTTCCTCGAAACCAGATTGATCGTTGCGCCTTCCTCGGCCCTGGGCAAGGCCTGGTGCGCTGCCCTGGCAGCCCGTCTCGGCGCTGAACTGGTCCAGGACTGTACCGCCCTTGAAGCTGCCGGGGACGGAACTCCTCTGGTGGAAAAACCCCTTTATGCGGGCAAAATTGTTGCCGCTCTGCGTCTCGTCGATTCCCCCGCCCTGGTCACTTTGCGGCCGAATACAGTTCCACTTGAAAGGACGGGCGAGGAGACTCCGGATATTCAGTTTCATTCAATTCCGGCCTCAAATGGGCTTTGCATCATCCAGGACGTGGTGTGGTTCGCAGCCGGTACCGTCGAGTTGGCCGAAGCCAGGGTCGTGGTCGCCGGGGGGCGAGGCCTGGGCGGCCCTGAAAACTGGCCTCTTCTGCGAGATCTTTGCGACGTGCTTGGTGCCGCTCTTGGTGCCAGCCGAGCTGTCGTGGATGCCGGCTGGATCGACCAGGCCCACCAGGTCGGACAGACCGGAAAGACGGTCAGCCCCGATCTTTATATCGCTTGTGGGATATCGGGGACGATTCAGCATCTGGCCGGCATGAGAAGGGCCGGAAAGGTGGTGGCGATCAACAAGGATCCGGCGGCGGAAATTTTCAGGCATTGTGATTATGGCATTGTCGGGGATCTCCACGAGGTGGTCCCGGCACTGACCCGGGAGTTGAAAGCCCGGCGGCAGCCGGTCGCATGATTTCGAAAGGGAGGGACCCACAACGAAATAATGGCGTTGTCATGACAGGGGGGATACGTCATTAAGGCGTAGGCAAAGAGAAACATGCATTGTTGCATTGAATGATGGAAACACCCGTTTTAGCCGCTATTCCGCATAAGGAATGATTTGCATGGATGTAACCCGTCCTCTTGGTACATACAGCCACTTTTACTGGCTCATGTATCTTTTAGCTGCGGCCGTTTTGGTTGCTTTTGCTCTTGGGGTATGGCTGCGTATCCGGCGTTGGCGGCGAGGAGTGGGGACCCTGCAGGAACGCCTGCATTTTTGGCCGCGCAGAGGTATTGATCTGATTGTCGATCTGGTGAGCCACCGCCGTTTTCGCCGTGCAACCCATCCGTGGCTTTTTCATGCCCTGTTGGTCTGGGGATTCGCGATCTTTTTTGTCGGCACCCTGTGCGTCATGCTGCAGGAAAATTTTTCCCTGCCGACCTTCAGCGGTCAGTGGTATCTGGCTCTCAGTCTGGCTCTTGACCTTTTCGCCGTTTTGGTGCTGGGGGCCGTATTCGCTGCCGGTTGGCGGCGCTGGATTCGGAAGCCGGAGGAATTGAGTGATGTGCCGAGCGACAGTTTTGTCCTCGTCCTTATTGCGGCTGTAGTGGTGACGGGACTGCTCCTTGAAGGCGTCAGGATTGCGCAGGAACCCCGGCCCTGGAGCCTCTGGTCGCCGATGGGTTACGGGGTTGCCATGTTGCTGGCGGGGACTGACCTTCAGACCTTGCTGTCGGTGCACCGCGGACTTTGGTGGGGGCACCTGCTTCTTTCCCTCGGGTTGATTGCGGCTATCCCGTTCACCCGCTTGTTTCACCTGTTGGCTTCTCCGGCCGCCTTGTTTTTAAAGGATGAAACGGCGGCGAAGGCCTTGGTCCCTCTCGATTTTTCCGATGAGGAAGCCGAATCTTTCGGCGTTGGCAGCATTGAAGATTTTCACTGGAAGCGCCTTCTCGATGCTGATGCCTGTACCGGCTGCGGCCGCTGCCAGGTGCAGTGCCCGGCGTGGCAGGCAGGAAAGTCGCTGTCACCTAAAGCTGCCGGTGAAAACCTCAGCGCCCTTCTGGCCGGGCACAGCTTGAACGGGAACTTAAACGAGAGCCCGGTGTCTTTTGCCGGGGAGGTTGTCGGCGAGGAGGCGCTCTGGAGCTGCACCACCTGCCGGGCCTGCGAGCTTTACTGCCCGGTGGGAATCGAGCACGTCTCGAGGTTTGTTGACATGCGCCGCTTCCTGGTTCTCACGGAGGCGCGCTTCCCCGTGGAGTTGCAGACGGCTTTCCGGGGAATGGAAAGGCAGGGCAATCCCTGGGGATTTGACTACAAAGAAAAGGCTCTCAAAGATGGATTTCCTGCCCTGGCCGATGAACCGCAAGCGGAAATTCTTCTTTGGCCCGGCTGTACCGGCATCTATGACCCACGCTGCCGTCAGGTGACGATTGCTTTCAGTGCCCTGCTTAAACTGGCCGGCGTCCGTTTCGCCGTACTCGGGGCGGAATCCTGCTGTTGCGGTGACGCAGCCCGGAGACTGGGCAACGAATATCTTTTTCAGGATCTGGCCCTGCGTAACATTGCGGCACTGGACAAATCCGGCCTGCAGCGGATTGTCACTACTTGCCCCCACTGTCTCAACACTCTGAATAATGAATATCCGCAGTTCGGAGGAAGGTTCCGGGCCGTGCATCACACGACCTACCTGCGGGAACTGCTGAACGACAAACGTCTTGAAATGGCACCGCCTGAACTATCCGAAGCGGTCTTCCATGATCCATGTTACCTGGCCCGTTATGCCGGCGAAGTAGCCGCGCCGCGGTTTCTCCTTGATACCGTAACCAGAAATCCCGTCGAGCTTGAAAAGCATGGCGAGGATGGTTTCTGTTGCGGGGGCGGAGGCGGCCGTATGTGGTTGGAGGAGAAGGCGGAAAAGAGCGTTGCCGATGTACGGGTTGATCAGATTCTGAATACGGCGGTTTCGACGGTGGCAACAGCCTGTCCGTTTTGTCTCACCATGTTGTCCGACGGGATGAAACGGCGGGATTCAGAGGTCCGGATTGCGGATTTGGCGGAATTATTAGCAGAAAACTTGATACCTCTAGAAAAAGGAGGGGGCGATGGAAAACAAGGACCGTCAATTGATCATGGGTTTTATTACGACTCAGATTGCAAAGAAGAAAGAACACAGGGAAATAGGCGAAGAGGATGACCTGATCACTTCGGGGATCATAGATTCCCTTGGCATTATGCACCTCATCGGGTTTTTGGAAAGCACTTTCGGAATTCGCATCCCGGATGAGGATTTCGTGCCTGAGAACTTTTCGTCGGTGAAGGCTATCGCCTCATTTGTTTCCCGGGGTACGGCACACTGAAGAGGGTTTTTTCGGTAATCGCCCGGCAGTGTGATAGTGGCGGAGTATAATGATAGGTATGAATCAACCACAATAGTAGAGGTTGAGCTATGAGTCGAAGTGATATTCCAATGGTATTCGGGCGCAAATCGGCCCTGCCCAAAGTTTACGGGGATACACCGACCTTCCTCGGTGTTCCCAAATTGGATTTGAAAGACCTCCCTGCAGGGTTTGATGCGGTTGTGGTTGGCGTTCCCTGGGAAGGGACCGTGACCTGGGGAAGTTATACCGGCTGCGAACTTGCTCCCCGCGCCATTCGCCACTGTGCCGCCCGTTATGGGGGATTCCTGCCTGAGTACGAGATAGATCTGTTTGACTATCTGTGTCTTGGCGACGCCGGTGATATTGCCGTTGAGCCCAACAGCCCGGCCGAGACAATGGCCGGCATCCGTCGGGCCATGGAAAAAATCTGCCGGGCCGGAAGCATACCCATAGCGTTCGGGGGCGATCATTCTTTCTCGCAGGAAGTAATTCATGCCTTGGTCAAAAATCGCAAAGGACCCATCGGCGTGGTTCATTTCGACGCCCATTTCGATAATGCCAAGGTTTTCGGTGAAGATACCATTCCCCGTTGCGGTCCTATTCACAGGATCGCGGAGATTCCCGAGGTGCGCACCCAAAGCATTGCCCACGTCGGCATCCGCGGACCGCGCAATTCATCGTCCCAGTTGGCCTACGCCAGGGAAATGGGGGCGAGTATCTTCACCATCAACGATATCCGGAGCCGTGGCATTGAAACGGTTATTGAGGAGGCTATGCGCGTCGCCTGGACGGAGACTTCCCAGGTTTACGTCACGGTCTGCAGTGACTGTATCGACGCGGCCTTTAATCCCGGTGGGCCTGCCGATTTTAACGGCATGTTTGCCCACGAGTTGTTTACCGCCCTGTACCGTCTCGGTCAGCGGGGTATTGCCGGCTTTGATTTCGTGGAGATCTATCCGACACAGGACCCCAATTCCTTTTCCTCTCATCTGGCTGCCTGGGCGACTATTTACGCCCTGGCCGGGCTGGCCGTCAAAAAACGCTCAGAACAGGAGGGCTGAAGTGGATTTTTCTCTTTCGGAAGAACAGAAACAGCTCAAAGAGGCAGTCATCGGTTTTGCCCGCAGGGACCTGGAGGACGACCTGTCCGCAAGGGAGAAAAAGAGGGAATTTCATTGGCACGGCTGGCGGAAATGTGCCGAATTCGGCCTCTTGGGATTGCCGGCCCCGGAGTCATACGGCGGCCTTGGGCTCGATGCCCTCTCCTGTGTTGCCGCCCTCGAAGGGCTCGGTTATGGTTGCCGCGACCACGGCCTGGTCTTTGCCCTCAATTCCCACCTCTGGACTTGCATCAAACCGATTCTCGGTTTCGGCAGCGACGCCCAGAAGGAGAAATATCTGCCCTCGCTCATCCGGGGTGAACGGGTCGGCGGCCACGCCATGACCGAACCCGATGCCGGATCGGACGCTTTCAGCATGCGCTGCCGGGCGCAGAAAGCCGGTGACCGTTACATTTTAAACGGCACCAAAATGTTCATTACCAACGCACCCATTGCCGATCTCCTCCTGGTATTTGCGGTAACGGATCCCGGCAAAGGGATCGGCGGTACGTCGGCTTTCATTGTTGAAAAGGGTACACCCGGATTTTCCGTCGGCCAGCCTTTGGAGCTCATGGGGCTGAAAACCTGTCCGCTGGGTGAGGTTATTCTGCAGGATTGCGAAATTCCTGAAGAAAACAGGCTGGGGAGGGAAGGGGCCGGCATGTCCATTTTCAATGCCGAAATGGAGTGGGAGCGGGGCTGCCTCTTTGCCGCCCATCTCGGTGCCATGCAGCGGGCTCTGGAAGAGACCAACCGCTATGCCCGGGAGCGGGAACAGTTCGGTCAGCCGATTGGCGACAACCAGGCCATTTCCCACAAAATTGCCGATATGGCGGTGCGCGTCGAGCTGTCCCGGCTGATCCTTTACAAAGTGGCCTGGATGAAAGGGCAGGGGCAGCGTGCACCGCTGGAATCGGCCATTGCCAAGCTTTTTATCAGCGAGAGTTATGTCCAGAGCAGTCTTGAAGCGCTGCAGATCCACGGCGCTTATGGGTATTCGGCCGAATACGATCTGGAGAGGCACGTTCGTGATTCGCTGGGCGGGCGGATTTACTCCGGGACTTCGGAAATCCAGCGCAATATCATTTCAAGTTTGCTTGGAATGTAACAGTTTGTAGCTTGGGAGGTAACGTATGCAGCCATATCTGCTTCACCAGCTTCTCAGCGAAAGTGCCCGCCGGCATGCGGACCGGCCGGCGCTGGTACAGGGAAACAGGATAATGACCTATGCCGAGCTGGATGGGGCAAGCAACTGTCTTGGCGCCGCCCTGGTATCCCTGGGGGTGGTGGCGGGGGACCGGGTCGGCATCCTTATGACCAAGGCATCGGAAGCAGTGACCGCCATTTACGGCATCCTCAAGGCGGGCGCTATTTATGTGCCGCTCGATCATCTGGCTCCGCCGTCGCGCCTTGCCAGCATACTGGTCCGCTGCGACATTTCGGTGCTGGTCACGTCGGGGGGGGCGGCAGGGAAAATCCTGCAGGAGCCGATGGTGGACAGTCAGATCAAAAAACTCGTCCTCGCTCCCGGCGAAGAACTGACCCTGGAAGGAAAAACCTGCCTGTCCTGGAAAGAGGCCATGGCAACTCCCGCCGTCATGCCGGAAATCAGGCAGCCCGCCGATGTATCCCCGGCCTATATCCTTCACACCTCGGGTTCCACGGGGATACCCAAAGGCGTTGTTATTTCCCACCTGAACGCCATGACTTTCGTCCGTATGGCAAAGGAATTTTTCAGAATCTCCCCTGATGACCGGTTGGCCAGCCATGCCCCTTTCCATTTTGACCTGTCGATTTTCGACCTGTTTGCCGCCGCTTCAAGCGGGGCGGCGGTGGTACTTCTCCCTGAATCTCTCGGCGTTTTCCCTCCCCGCCTGGCGGAGTTTATTGACCGCATGGGAATCACGGTCTGGAACTCGGTAGCTTCGGTTATTGCACTGTTGGCCGAACACGGCAGGCTCGATCATTACAGCTTCGAGGCTTTGCGGCTGGTTATCTTTTCCGGCGATGTCCTTTCGGCCAAACACCTTCGCAGGGTCATGGAGAGGATGACCGGGGCCGCTTTTTACAACCTTTACGGTCAGACCGAGGCAAATTCGTCCACCTTTTTCAAAGTGGAAGGGCTGCCCCCGGATGATCGCTGGAAAATACCTATCGGACGCCCTTTTCCGAACTTCGAGGTCTTTGCCCTGGATGACCAAGGGAGGAAAATCGGCCAAGCAGGGGAAATCGGTGAACTTTATGTCGGGGGTGGAACCGTCGCCCTCGGATACTGGCGCGACTCCGAAAAAACTGCCGCAGCTTTCGTGGATAACGGCCGGCACCCCTGGCCCGGACGCTATTATCGAACGGGCGACCTCGTTACTTTGGATGAAGAGGGGGCTTTTGTTTTTATTGGGCGTCGTGACCGCCAGGTCAAGAGCCGGGGCTATCGGATACAGATAGACGAGATCGACCTGGCCCTGACGAGTCATCCGGATGTCCGGGAAGCGGTGGCTGTCGACATTCCCGATGACCTTCTCGGGTCGCGCATACTGGGATTTGTGGAATGCAAAAAAGAGGTGACGGAGGCCGATCTACTCGATTTCTGCAGCCGTTGCCTGCCGCCGTACATGCTTCCGGAAAAGATTGTGTTCACCCAGGAATTCCCGCGGACCGGGACCGGCAAGATTGACCGTCGATCATTGCGCGAACTAGCCGGTGCTGGAATCGCCACTTCATTTGAGGGTGCCAATTAAGAGGAGAACCTAAGCTATGATGCCGTTTCTGCGAACCAAATACTTTCAATTTGTGGAGCATAGCCGTCAACAGGGCTTTTGGTCAGCGTGCAAAAACACTCTCTACAAGTACGAAGAGATGGTGCCAACGGCAATGGATCTCGATTCTGTCAAACCTGCTCCGGCGTTTGACAATGAAGATTTGTCTATCCTCGAGCTGGGCCCTGAAAATTTTTTTTCCTGTCAGCTTGACTATCCGCTGAAAAGCCGCTTTGAACGGGCCAGGGTTTATTTCCCCCGCGGCTATCGGACTTTCGTCCTGGTTGAGAAAGAACGGCATGTCATAGGGGATATGTGGTACGTCTCTCGTGAGAGTGCCCAAAGCCCCGATGTTCATCCCCACGTCAAATGGTTTGGCCTGGATTTCGGCGACAGGGACATCTATGGATTTGATTTGCAGATCAATGCCGATCAGCGTGGCGGCGGTCTGGCCACTGCTTTCCACAGCCGGGTGCTGGAGATGCTGCGGGAACGGGGTTTCCGCAGGGCATACGGCTGTTACGTTGCCGGCAACCTTCCCGCGCTGTGGATGCACCGGTTGATTGGTTATCGCGAGCTGCCCCGTTGTATTGTGCGCCGCTATTTTCTTTATGATGTTCCTGAACTGTTAAGCGACCCGGAATGCCGAAACCAAAGGCAGGTGGGAAAAAGAATGCTGGACCTCCTGTTGTTATTGACCCTTGCCCCGGTCCTCCTGCCCCTGCTGGCCTTTTTGGCCATCCTGGTTAGGGTGGACATTGGGCAGCCGGTTTTTTTCGGTCAGGAACGGCCGGGACGTTTTGGCAAGCCGTTTACCCTTTATAAATTCAGGACCATGACTGATGCCCGGGATAGTGATGGCCGGCTTTTGCCTGATGGCCAGCGCCTGACCAGGTTCGGGCGCTTCCTGCGCAGTACCAGCATGGATGAATTGCCGGAGTTGTTCAATGTCCTTAAAGGGGATATGAGTCTTGTAGGACCCCGGCCCCTATTAATGAAATACCTCCCTTATTTTACCAAGAGGGAGAAACTGCGGCATTCGGTGTATCCCGGCATTACCGGCTGGGCACAAATTCATGGGCGGAACTATCTGCCATGGGATCAGCGACTGGCCATGGATGTCTGGTATGCAGAGAACTGGTCCCTGAGGCTGGATTTGAAAATTCTGGCTATTACACTTTGGAAAGTACTTTGTCGGGAGAAGGTTGCTCCGGATACCGATGTGGTGGAACCGTATCTTGACCAGATCCGCAGTAAAAAGCTCTAGGGATGCGTCAATTTGTCTGGATAGTCAGCTGGGGTTTCGGGGCCTGCGTCCTGGCGGGCCTGGTTTTGCGCTGGTGGACAGGGGACCATCTGTTTCTTTCCCGTTTTACCGCTTATTTCATGCCCTGGCTTCTGATCGGACTGATTCCCGCCCTGATGTGGGCGGGCTTGACACACCACTGGCGGTTGGTTTTTGTCGTTGGGGCGTGTGTAATCCTTATCTTTGCCGCCTATGTTCCCCTGTTTTTGCCACGCCCGGTGACGCCAGAACCGGGAGCCGGCGAAATCCGGGTACTCAGTTTTAATACCTGGTCAAAAAATACCCATGTCGCTCGAATGGCGCAGGTTATTCTGCAAAAACAACCGGATATTCTGCTGCTGCAGGAAATTGAACCTCGGATATTTGAAAAACTGATCGAACAGCTTCGTGGGCTTTATCCGGAAGGGAGCATTTCTTTTTCCTATGATCCGCGACTTCTGCAGGCGGTCGTCAGCCGCTATCCGATAGAGTCCAGTGTGAGCCTTAAAAAAAAGGGCCAGGCTCAAAAGGTTGTTTTGCTTTCGCCGGTCGGCCCGGTTACGGTTTTCAATGTTCATCCGCTCAGGCGCGGAGGCTGGCTGCGGCGCTACAGGAAATTGGCTGCTCTTATGGAAGAGGATATCCTTCCTGATGCCGGACCGGTCATCCTGGGGGGTGATTTCAATATAACCGACCAGTCGCAAACCTTTAAAATGATCAATCGGCGCCTGCACAATGCCCATTTGGAAGCCGGTTATGGTTTCGGATTTACCTATCCTTCTTTATCCCTTCGCTTGTTTGGCATCCTCCCGGTTCCGCCTTTGGTACGTATAGACCATATCTTTTTCAACGACCGTTTTGTTGCATTGCAAGCCGGCACGCTAAAGGATTCCGGCGGATCGGATCATTTCCCTGTGGCTGCGGTATTGGCGCCAAAATAAATGGATCCAGCATTTTTGCTAACGCTCTGTTTATCTTTCAAAAGTGCTCTCAAACAGTTCATATCCCTGGCTATGTGGACTTTTCAGTAATAGCTCCAACAGCAGTTTTTTTCTTTTTGAAGACCATTAAGGAGATCTGTCTCCAGGTGAACCATTATTTTAATACAACTTTAGGTGGTAATTACTACATACTTTTTATCTAAAAAAACAGAACCTTTGTCTTCTTGAATAAGCATTATCCTTATCTACCATTGTTATATAAAGGTCGGGGAGCATGAGAAGGCCAGCCTTCTAACTTGAGTCCAGCCCTAAATTTCTTTAAGCGACAAATGATCCTCACTCAGCGACGATTTGTTTTTGGAGATATTCCTATAAAGAATTTTATTGTTTTATCGTTTCCGAGGCATTCGTTAAACGCCGGTTTTAAGAAGTCCTGAATATTGAAGGTTGGCAATGAGTGAAATTAAAAATCAAAAAATTGATTCTGAAAAAAAGAGGCCGAGGCGCATTCAGAGCGTCAAACGTGCCCAGGCCCTGTTCGCCCCCTGGCCTCATTTTGACCAGGATGAAATTACTGCTGTCGTCAGGGTTCTGGAAAGCGGCAAGGTTAATTATTGGACGGGAGAGGAAGGGCGCCTCTTTGAAAGGCGTTTCGCTTCCGCATTTGATTGTGATTACGCCGTGGCCCTGGCCAATGGTACTGTTGCCCTCGAGTTGGCTCTTCATGCTCTGGGCATTGCTCCCGGGGCTGAGGTTGTGACCACCAGCAGGACGTTTATCGCTTCGGCCAGTGCTATTGTCATGCGCGGCTGTGTCCCTGTGATGGCCGATGTCGATCCGGTCAGCCAGAACATGACGGCCGAAACCCTCAAGGCTGTGGTTACGCCCCGTACCCGCGCGGTTATTGCCGTTCATCTTGCCGGCTGGCCCTGTGATATGGATCCGATACTGGAAGTGGCCGGGGAACATGGCCTTAAAGTAATCGAAGACTGTGCCCAGGCCCATGGGGCAAAATATAAAGGGCGGCCTGTCGGGTCAATCGGGGATGCCGCAGCTTTCTCCTTTTGCCAGGATAAAATTATGACCACAGCGGGCGAAGGGGGGATGCTGACCACCAATACCCGGGAGGTTTGGGAGCGGGCATGGGCTTTCAAGGATCACGGTAAAAGTTATCGGGCTGTGCACGATACTTCCCCCTCCCCGGGCTTTCGATGGTTGCATGAAACCTTTGGAACCAACTGGCGCATGACGGAAATGCAGGCGGCAGTAGGAATGTCCGTCCTCAAAAAATTACCCGGATGGGTGGAACTTCGCAGGCGCAATGCCGCCATCCTTACGGCGTCTTTCAAACAGGCCGCCGGGCTGCGGATTACCGAACCGCCGCCGGATTTTTTTCATTCCTACTATAAGTACTATGCCTTTGTGGAGCCTGAGCGTTTGAAGCCCGGGTGGTCGCGCGACCGGATTATGAATGAAATCACCGGACAAGGAGTCCCTTGTTTCAGCGGAAGCTGTAGTGAGATCTACCAGGAAAAGGCCTTTGGCACTTTGGGTAAAAGGGGAAAAGGACCGCAGAACAGGCTGCCGGTTGCCAGGCAATTGGGGGAAACGAGTCTCATGTTCCTGGTCCATCCGACATTAAGCGAAGAAGCTTTGGAAAAAACAGCTCGAACGGTAAAAGAGGTATTCGGACGTGCTGTGCGATGATGAAAAAACAGATTATTTGGAAATTTGACAGACGCTTACAAGCTGGTAGAGTCGAATTATACCGACAAAAGGATGGAACAAAGGTCGACTTTCGATAGCGTCCTTATCTGGATAATATGTTTAAGAATACCTCCCCGAAAGTACGCCACCTTGTTTTAAGTCAGCTCTTTCAATTTTTGGTTATTGATTCGTGTGGAAGTACGGGCTTTTGAACGGTGACTAAGATTCCCCGAACATAGAGGAGAAAAGAAGAATGCCTATCAAATTGCTTATAGGGTGCAAGCTTAACCTGTTTGCGGAAGGATTGAGGCATCTTCTTCGGGAATGTGAAGATTTGAACGTTGTAGGTGTCGCATGCTCTTGTTACGAACTCGAAGAGATGCTCCACGATAAGCCGGATATCTTTATCCTGGACGATTTCTTTTTTCAGAGCGTTCTGGAAAAATCATTGAAAATCGATAATTCCCCTCCAAAAATCCTTTTGGTTACGGGAAAGGGCGATGCCTCATTCGTGTTTCAGGACCTGCAGGGGATGGTGGCCCGCGGACTGGTCGGCATATTGACCCAGGACGCCGATTCGGAACACATGAAAAAGGCTATTCACAAAGTATATGCGGGCGATCTGTGGATTGCCCACGATACAATCAGGAACTCCCTTTGCAGTAATTATGCAAAAAAGAAACACATCCTTTTGACCAAAAGAGAAAAAGAAGTGCTTAATTGTCTCAGCTCTGGATATACAAATAAAAAAATTGCCCAGGAGCTTTTTATCAGTGAGCAAACTGTGAAATCACATATGAACAGACTGTTCAAGAAGTTCGGTGTTCCGAACAGGCTTCAACTGGCTATAAGTATTTCCAACGTTAATACTATGACATTTAATTAATATTCCTCTTTAAACAACCAATCTTCAATACTAAAGCCCTCCTTTGAAAATAAAACGTACCTTCCATTTTGAATTAAAAAATTTTATTGATAATCACTGGTGATTATTGATTTATTTTGAATGAATTAAATTCCTTGGCTGATAACTTATAAGGAAAATAAAAATCAGCTAATAAAATTCTTTGTCCAATACAAACCTAAGTTTGAATTTTTTTAAACCATAAATGATTACAATAATCAACATTTATGGTGATTGAATTGCCGTCCCTATACTCTATCGTTATTAAACAGGAAAAGGAAAAACTGTTGCAATGCGTTGAGGGGAGGCTTTCCATGGGCAAATGGAAAAATTTATTTGAAAAATCTTCCTTCAGGAAACCTTTTCTTCTTTTTTTCCAGATTGACATTATTCTCAGTGCTTTTCTGATTGCCTTTGCGGTCCGCTTCGACGGTGACATTCCCACCCATTACTGGCAGGTCTTTTTGAAGCTTCTTCCTGTCATCATCGTTATCAAAACCCTGGTGTTCTGGAAGTTCGGCATGTTTACCGGCTGGTGGCGATTCGTTTCCCTGCCGGATATGATGGTTATTCTTAAAGGGAATATCATTGCGTCCACTGCCTTTATAATATATGCGGCTCTCGCTTTTCGTCTCGAAAACATGCCCCGCTCCATACTGATTCTTGACGGTCTGTTCTGTTTTCTCATCATGAGTGGCGTACGCGTATTCACGCGCCTTTTCAGGGAAAATCTTACCTTGAACTTTCAGGAAAAAAACGCCCGCATGCAGAGGGTTTTGATCGTGGGGGCCGGTGCAGCCGGCCAGACCATCGTAAGGGAAATCCGTCAGAACCCCCACATGAATAAAACTGTGCTGGGATTTATCGATAATGATAAAGAGCGTCAGCAGCTCGGCTTTATGGGGGTATCGGTTCTGGGGACGACCCGCGAGTTGGCAGCAATCTGCAGTGAGAGAAAAATCGACATGGTGATCGTGGCGAGTTCGTCAGTGTGTCGCAAGGAACTGCGGAAAATCGTCGACGTTTGTCGAAAAGCCAAAGTCGAATCAAAAATTCTCCCCAACATGGGAGACATTATCAACGGCGAAATCTCGGTTCAGAACCTCAGAAATGTTCAGCTCGAGGATCTCCTCGGCCGTTGTCCCGTTCGTCTCGATATCGAGGGGATCAAAGAGTTCCTGGAAGGAAAGAGAATCCTCGTTACGGGAGCGGCCGGAAGCATCGGATCGGAAATTTGCCGCCAGGCGGCGAGATTTTCACCGCACAGCCTCGTGCTTTTTGATAACGCCGAAACGCCCCTGTTTTTCATCGAAAATGAGTTGAAAAAACAATTCCAGCGCATTGATATCACCGCTTCTCTAAATGATATCCGGGACAGGGCTGCAGTAGAGCAGGTTTTCAGGTGCCTTCGGCCCGAAGTCGTTTTTCATACCGCTGCTTACAAACATGTTCCTCTCTCGGAAAGCAATCCGGTTGAAGTGCTTGGAAACAACGTGCTGGGGACTAAAAACATCGCTGATGCCGCCGATGCCTTTGGTGTGAAACATTTCGTCATGGTTTCCACCGACAAAGCGGTCAATCCGACCAATATCATGGGCGCCAGTAAGCGCGCCGCGGAGATGTATGTTCAGAACCTTTCGAGAAAGAGCAAAACCAAACTCGTTACGGTGCGTTTCGGCAATGTCCTGGGAAGTAACGGCAGCGTTATTCCCATATTCAGGGAACAAATTCAAAAAGGCGGACCGATTACCGTTACCCATCCCGAGGTTACCCGCTTCTTCATGACGATCCCCGAGGCGTCGCAATTGGTTCTTCAGGCCGGCAGCATGGGTAAGGGAGGTGAAATATTCCTGCTCGATATGGGTGAGCCGGTCAAAATCGTCAGCCTGGCCAGAGAACTGATCCGCCTCTCGGGACTGAAGGAGAACGAGGACATCGACATTATTTTTACCGGATTAAGGCCGGGGGAAAAGCTCTATGAAGAACTTCTTCTCGCCGGCGAAGGAGTGTGCAAAACCCGGCATGAAAAAATTTGTGTGGCCCAGGCTCTTCATATCGATTCCACTATTCTGGACAAACAGATTGAGGTACTGAGGCATGCGACGAGGGTAAAAGATTCAGAAGCCGTGCTTTCAATTCTCAGGGATATCGTCCCTGAATACCAGCCGCAGCAGAAGGACCCGGCACCTAAAATGCGCTTTAAATCCCCCCAAGCCCCCCCCGTTCGACACCATTTCCCGGCCGGATTTTCTCCCCTTTATGGAAAGGAAGGTTAAACAAAGGTTCCTGTAGTTTTTTATTGCAGCCTGAACGTTCAACGGCTGTGATGAATGCATTTTTTTCGACGCCTTTGGTGCGCAGAGGCCTTGACCCGGCGGAACTTTTCAAGAAATCGGGTCTTGAAGGCATCAGAGAGGTATCTTCAGGCGCATTTAACCTGAATCATTTATGAAAACAGCGATTGCATTACTCATCTGCAGGCAATCTCAAGCCGTGCCTGCTCCTGGCTTTCCGCCGGTTTGCCGCTGCCTGTGCGGAGGACATGACCATTCCTGACTCGATATGACGGATACCGACCGGTTTTGCGACAGAGCATTTATTAATACCGTGAGTTAGGAAAAAATCGTTTTAGAATTGAATCTTTAGCTTCTTTAAAGAAGGTGATTTTGGGGGTTGACAAGACAAACTTTCCGGTTAACGTTTTAGTATTAAAGGGTATTGGTGACTGTCGATGGGATGCCATCGCAGTTTTTCGGGGGCGGACGCGGGCTTAGCGGTGGTCAACGAGGGGTTGCCTTATTTTCGAGAGGGAAACGGTGCTGCGGGGGTGCAGGTGCCGACCGCCCGGACTTTGGTGTTTTTATTGATGAGGATGGGAAAAAATGAATGAATTGAGATGGGTCGTTGTGCTGGTGTGTTGGCTTCTGTTAATGGTGCCGAACCATGTTCTAGGAGCAGGGACGGAAACAGACACAGGTTCTGAAGTTGGCCTTTCCGGCCAAATGGACACGTCAACGGAAGATTCAACCGGAGCGGATGTTTTTGAAAAAAAAGGCCGTTACTTTCATCCTTTTATTTCGTTGAACACCTATTATACCGATAACCTTTTCAATGAAAACGATGACGAAAAAGACGACATCGTCTACAACATTATTCCCGGAATATGGCTTGCGTTTCCCGGCGCCGAGCAACCGCTTCTGGCTCTGGAAACACTCAATACGGCCCCCGGCGGGCTTCGGGTCAGCCGTTTTGAAACTTCATCCGAGCGGAGATTTCAGGCCTATGCCCTGTACCGTATGAATATCAGGAGGTATGACGAGTACTCGGATGAGAACACGGAAAACCACCATGCGGAAGGTCTTCTGCGCTATCAGTTCGCCAATGAAGCCAGCATTGAAGTCGTCAATATCTATGACAAGGCCCAGGACCCCTATGCCACGGGAACATCTACGGCGCTTGACGAGTATGATGCGAATTTTTTCAACGTCGTGGGGCTTTTGCCGGTCAGCCAGAAGTTTGCCTTTCGGCTTGATTATTCCAATTATTACCTGGATTACGATGAGGATATCAACAGTTATCGAAACCGGAGCGACAATGCCGCCTCCGGTTATGTTTTTTACAAGATAAGGCCAAGGACCGCAATGTTCCTGCAGTACGAGTATGTTGACATCAACTATGACGAGGATACCCTGAGCGACAGCCAGGAACATCATTATTTCGCCGGGGTCCGCTGGCAGTATTCAGAAAAAACACGGGCAAGGTTCAAGCTCGGCTATGGACAAAAGGAATTCGATGAAAGTGGCATCGAATCATACGAAGATATCATCGGGGAACTTCAATTGGATTACCAGTATAGCGAAAAAACCGCTTTCCGTCTGATCGCGACCCGGCAGATGAACGAGACCGACATTTCCGACCAGGAGTACATCCTGTCCCACAGCGTGCTGCTCGGATACCACCAGAGGGTGCTGCCCAGATTGGAAGCAGAAATCAATCTGGAGTATATCAGGGACAGCTACAAGGAAATTGCGGCCGGTGGAAATCGTGAAGACGATTATTACCGGGCCGGCATTGAGTTGGGTTATACCTTCAGAAGCTGGTTGGTCCTGGGGGTCGGTTACCAATTTACCTCCCGCAATTCCAATGACAATGCCTACGACTACGATAACAATACTTTTTTCCTGGGCATCACGGGAGCCATCTAGCCTGAGCTGTTCATGAAAGGATTGTGCGGTAAAACCTTATTCTTGAAAAAAGTTGGGGATGTCTCTCTGATCGAAAGCAGGGTTTTTAAAAACGGTACATCACAAAGGAAGAGACAAAATGAAACGACTTTTGGGTGGATTCATACTGTTGTTCCTTCTGGTCCATGGGGTACCTTCCAGTGCGGACGATTCAAACTATCAGGTGGGTGCCGGCGACGTTCTCAGGGTGAATGTTTATGACAATCCCGATCTATCAACCACGGTTCGGGTCAGCAGCGACGGCAAAATCCAGTTCCCCTTGATTGGTGAGGTCTTTATCGGCAAGATGAATGTTTCCCATGTGGCCGATACGCTCGCGAAAAAGTTGGCCAACGGCTACATTATTAATCCTCAGGTATCTGTTTTTATTGAGGAGTTTCGGAGCAAAAGAGTGGTTATCATCGGCCCGGTCGCTACCCCGGGGCTATACGAATTAAGCGGACCGACAACCTTGCTTGAACTGATTTCCAAGGCCGGTGGACTGACCGAGGCTGCTGGCGACACCCTGACCATCAAAAGAAAGGCGACAAGCGGGAAACAGAAGGAAAATCTTATTTCCGTCAACTTGAAGGAATTGCTGGAAAGAGGCGATGCTTCGATGGATATCCCGGTCTTGGATGGCGATACAGTGCATGTTTCCAAAGCCGGTCTGGTTTACGTGACCGGTCAGGTGAAGCGGCCGAATGCCTACCTGGTAGGGAGCAATGGCACGGTCCTCAAAGCCATAACCATGGCCGGAGGATTTACCACTATTGCCGCGGAAAGCAAGATTAAGATTATTCGAAAAGAAGACGGCGTTGAAAAGGTCCTCAAGAGGGTCCCGTTGGATACGAGGGTTCAGTACGACGATGTGATTGTCGTGCCGGAAAGTTTTTTTTGACCCGGCTTTATTCATGATGCTTTGCGGCGAAACCGTAAAGGGTGTGACAGATCAGGCCAGGCACAGCGACCTGCTCCCGGCTGCCAAAGTTGTGCGGCGGACAGGCTGAAGGCGTACCGGCAGTATGTCGAAGAGCAAGGGGCGAGCTTGGCGAGGGATGGCCGGCAATTGACGGTAACAGCCAAAGTTTTCATGAATAATCCGGGCGATTGCCGGAGGAAAAACGTGGGGTAATTTAATCTTTCACCAGAGAAAGAGCCGGTTATGGACTTGAAAGAATCCTTGAAAATAATCAAAAAGCGTCGTCGGTTCATCCTTATTTTCGCTTCCGCGGTGTTTTTGTTTGTTCTCGCGGTCACTTTTCTCATGACTCCCCAATTCCAGGGCACGACCAAGGTCATCATTGAAGCGGTTGAGCCCAATAATTTCACCTCCGCAACCCGGACCACGAGCCGCGACCCCGATTTTATCCAAACCCAGTTTCAATTAATCAAGAGCCTTGCGGTCGCCACGCGGGTCGAAAAGATGCTGTCCCTGTCGGACACGTGGCAAGAGCGCTTTGGTGAGGATAAAGAGAAAACGTTTTTAGCAAAGACTTTCAGTTGGATCAAAGGGATAAAAAAGCAAATCTGGGCCAAAGAAGAAAAAACGTCCCCTGAAAAACAGCAACAGGCCTTTGTCGACGGCATCATCAGCCAGATAAGTCAAAATGTCATTGTCCAGCCGGTCACGGATAGCAGGATTGTCAATATCGGCTTCCAGTCTCCGGATCCCGAGTTCGCGGCACTTGTGGCCAACACCGTCATCAGGGCTTATATCGATGAATCCCTTGATCTCAAGGTGGAAGCTTCCCGCCGGGTTCTGGAATGGATGACGACCAAAGCCGAGACGCAGCGGACAAAACTCGAGGCCGCTGAAAAATCGTTGCAGGCCTTCACGGGGGACAAGGATATTCTGACCCTGGAAAACCGTATCGCCGTCACGCCGCAGAAACTTTCGGAAATCAGCACCCGCCTGGTCGGGGCGGAGGCCCGGCGCAAGGAAGTTGAAGCCTTATATAATCAAATAAAAGTGGTCAGGAACGACCCCGCCAAAGCCGAAACCGTTCCTGCCGTCATGTCGGATCCCACCCTGCAGATTCTCCGCTCCCAGATTGTCACAGCAGAGAAGAGCATCATGGAGCTTTCAGGGAAATACGGCCCCAAACACCCGGTCATGAACAAGGCAAGAGGCGATCTTTATGTGCTGAGGAGGAAAAGGGTTCAGGAAATAAACCGGGTCATTCAGTCCATTGAAAATGAATACAAGTTGGCCGTCTCCGTGGAAGAAGGGCTCAAGGAGCAGTTTGATACAACCAAAGCCGAGGTGCATGCGCTGAACAAAAATTTCATGGAGTATGAAACGCTGAAAAGGGATGTGGCGACCTATCGGCAGCTCTATGACGCCCTCATGCTGAAAATCAAGGAACAGGGCATAAACGAAACCAGCCAGCCGGTGAGCGTCCTGATTGTCGAAGAAGCAAAAACGCCCCTTAAGCCCGTCAAACCGGTAGTACCGTTGAACATTCTTCTCGGTTTGTTTGTTGCGGTCGTCGGGGGGATCGGATTCGGGTTCCTGGTCGATTACCTGGACAGCACCATCAGGGGGGTTGATGAAACGGAAATGCTTCTTGGCACGCCGGTCCTGGGGGTTATCTCCTCCTGCAATCTGAAGGGCCTGTCTCCCGAAAAGGTGGTCCTGGCACAGCCGACCTCGCCTTTGTCTGAAAGCTATCGTGCACTTCGGACAGCGGTTCTGCTGTCTTCCGAAAAAGAGTCTCCGAAGAGGGTCCTGATTACCAGTTCGGTGGCCGGCGAGGGGAAAACCACTATTTCGGTAAACCTTGCCATTACTTTGGCCCAATCGGAAAGAAGCGTGCTTTTAATTGACGGCGACCTGCGCAAACCGCGCATCCACAAAATTCTCGGGTTGAGCAACGAAAAAGGGCTCAGCACCTATCTGTCCGGGGCAACCGATGCGGATATCCTGCAAAAAGGCCCGTATTTCAACCTCTCGATTCTGACCGCCGGTCCGACACCGTTCAATCCTTCAGAACTGTTGATGTCCAAAACCATGAAAAACCTCCTCAATGTCTTGAGCGCCAAGTTTGACATCATTATTTGCGACACTTCGCCCATTTTGGTGGTCTCCGATGCCCACCATCTCAGCAACCTTTTCGATGGCACCATCCTGGTTGCCAAGGCCCGCATGACCAAGGACGACATGGCGCGGAAATCTTTGAAGCTTCTTAAATCCGTGGGCGGAAAAGTCCTCGGCATGGTAATCAACGCCCAGGGTGAACATGATGAAGGGTATGGATATTACCACCGTGAATATTACGGCGTCAGTGACGATGACGAGGACAAAGGTATCGGTATCGGCAAGAGCCTGACCAGGCGGGGAGGAAGCATCCTGAAAGGCGGTGGCTCCTCCAGGTCTTCCTCTCAAAATACCGGTTGATTTTATCGCCTCGTCCCCTGGTATCTGTTTTGATAAATGAAAAAGGTTCGGAAGAAGATGTGGCCCGGACCTTTTTTTATGGGTGGCATCCGAAACGACGCCCGGAAAGCTTTTCCGAAGGAATGAAAGATAACTTCATCCGCGCTTGCTAGACCCCTTTCGGGATTTCCCTAACTGACTGAAAAAGTAGGAAAAAATAATTTTATGATGGCAAATGTTTTTATGGAAATATTATTGCATCTGCTAGAATATGTCCTGCAGGCGGGGATGGAAGTTTTTGGTTTAAAAACGCTTTTTCATGGAGGGTGAATGACGGGTGAAATTATAATTCCAAGCGGCTGCAAATTTTCCGGAAATTTAACCGAAACGTAAAAAAACAGCAATTCAACCCTGGCTTTTTCTTGTCAAGGAGGCAAGGAAAAAATTATGGCCCGCATCCTTGAGCTCATGATACGTATTCTTAGAATCATGGCAATTATTCTCTGTGTACTAGCTTTTACCTTCAGTGCCTGTGAAAAGAAGCCCTTGGACTCCGTCGGAAAGCTCATTCCCAGGCAGATCCCCGCCGGTGGTGGCGGCTGACCGGTCCCATCGCTCATAAGTTGTAAAAATCAAAGGCCCCCGTTCGGGGGCCTTTTTTATCGCGCAAAAAGGGGCATGGAAATGGGGGTTGGTCGTTTGTTCAGGTGAAAAACCGCGCCCGGAAGATGAAAAACACCGCGCCGAGAATACACAGGCCGGCCCAGGCATAATCGAGGGTCAGCTTCTCCTTGAGATAAAAGACGGAAAAGGGGACGAAAACCAGCAGGGCGATGACCTCCTGGAGGATCTTGAGCTGCCCCACCGACATCACCTCATGGCCGAGGCGGTTGGCCGGGACCTGGAGAAAGTATTCGAACAGGGCGATGCCCCAACTGACCAGGGCGGCGATCAGCCAGGGTTTGTGCGACAGGTTTTTCAGGTGGGCGTACCAGGCAAAGGTCATGAAGACGTTGCTGCAGCAGAGCAGGGCGACGGGAATGAGAAAGCTTTTCAAATATTTATTTCTCCTCAAAAAATAGGTCCGGCTGGATGGGATTTTATTCCTGTCGGGGGAGAAAAAGAAGAGGGAAAATTATCTTCCGAAAATTATTTTTAACTCTAAAAAGTGGGTAAAACAGGGTGGAAGCCTGGCAGGTTTGGGGGCCGGTTTTTGTTTGCTTTTTCCTTCAGTCTTCGGCCTTCAGTCTAATAACCTGATAATCACCTTGATCCTTGCGGTTAACAGGAGTATTTTTGTGAAAGGTTTAATGTTGGTTTGAAACAAGGGGAAAACGATGTTCATCCGAACCGCTATAGCTGGGAGTGACCAGATCGCGGTTTTTTTTGATGTTTAGGGGGGCACATAATTTTTTGTTTTGGAAGTTTGCAGGTTTGACTTTGCCACACAGCGGCCTGATTTTAGCGAGAGTCAAACGGATACTTGACCCCTTCAACTATGCTTCAACTAACTTTAAAATGGGTGACCCCTTCATCCAAACTCCCACGTCCCAAACACCTGCCCAGCACCATTCTGCAAAAAATTTTTAACAAAAAAGAATAAGCGTGTTACCTCTATTTTCAAAAGGTTAAACCATAAAAAAATAAAGGCTTAAAGGTAAAATTCTGCAGCAATGCAATTTCTGCAGAAAAAAATGTTGACATCTGCAGTGGGCGTGATTAAAATTTGCAGTATTGAGGATGCAGAAAAATAAAATGGTGAAAAAATGCGAGCAAAACTTAAAGACGTTGCATCTATTCAGTTAGGATTTTCGTTTCGTGCTCGATTGGAATCCGCTGAAAATGGTCCGATAGCCGTAATTCAGATGAAAGACATCACCGAAGGTGGTTCTGTTGACTGTGGCGATTTGGTGAGAGTGGCCATAGATGGCCTGAAGGAGCATCATCTGGCAAAGGTTGGAGATCTGGTATTCAGGTCCCGGGGGTTAAGCCATGGTAGCGCCATTTTGAGTGATGATCCTGGAGCGGTCATTGTAGCCGCTCCACTTTTTCGTATTCGGGTAGTCGATCCTCTTGTTGTGCCGAATTATTTAAACTGGTTCCTCAACCAGCGTTCTGCCCTGAATTATTTTGGCAGCTGTATGGAAGGGACGGTTCAGAAAATGATCAACAAGGCTGCTCTAGAAAATCTGGAAGTGTCCGTACCTTCGTTGGAGCGTCAGAGCGCGATTGTCGAAATTGCGGACTTGATAAATCGAGAACAGGAGTTGATGAGCAGGCTGGCTGTGAAACGAAAGCTTTATTTTTCTGAAAAATTAATTGAAGTAGCAAAAGGAGAGGGAAACCGATGAGCCCGAAAATACATCAGAAAGACATCAACAACGCGGCATGGGCGGCGTGCGATACCTTTCGGGGGGTTGTTGATCCGGCACAGTACAAAGATTACATCCTCGTGATGCTGTTTTTGAAATACATCTCCGATGTCTGGCAGGACCACTACGAAGAGTATCAGAAGCAGTATGGCAATGACGATGTTCGCATCCGCCGCAAGCTGGAGCGCGAACGTTTTGTTCTCCCCGAAGTAAGGCTTACCGAAAAGAATGAAAAGACCGGCGAAGAGACGGTTCTGGATGCGTTTCCGGCCACGTACTATAGCCTCTACGAGCGCAGATCGGCCGCCAATATCGGCGAGCTGATCAACATTGTTCTCGACCATATTGAAGAGAGCAACAAGAGCAAGCTCGAAGGGGTCTTCCGCAATATCGATTTCAACAGCGAGGCCAACCTCGGGAAAACCAAGGACCGGAACCGCCGCCTGAAACAACTGCTGGAGGACTTCCACAAACCGCAGCTCGATATGCGTCCGAGCCGCGTTTCCGAGGATGTAATTGGTAATACCTACATCTACCTGATTGAGCGTTTCGCCTCCGACTCCGGAAAGAAGGCCGGAGAGTTCTTTACCCCGCTGAAGGTGACCGAGTTGGTGGCCAAGCTGGCAGGTCCGAAACCGGGTGATCGTATCTGTGATCCGGCCTGCGGATCAGGCGGACTGTTGATTCAAGCGGCAAAAGAGGTAGGCGACCGCAACTTTGCCCTCTTCGGACAGGAGTCCAACGGCAGCACTTGGGCGCTCTGCCGCATGAATATGTTCCTGCACAGCTTTGACAGCGCCCGGGTGGAATGGTGCGACACCCTGAACAGTCCGCTGCTGGTTGAAAATGACCGGCTGATGAAATTCAACTGCGTGGTGGCCAATCCTCCGTTCTCGCTGGATAAGTGGGGTGCCGAAAATGCCGAGAGCGATCAGTACAACCGCTTCTGGCGCGGCGTCCCGCCCAAGAGCAAGGGCGACTGGGCCTTCATCAGCCACATGGTGGAAACTGCCCTTGAAAAGCAGGGCCGCGTTGCCGTGGTAGTGCCCCATGGCGTGTTGTTCCGGGGTGCAGCCGAAGGCCGTGTCCGCCAGAAAAT
>JAFGRU010000068.1 GCA_016934985.1 Deltaproteobacteria bacterium | reverse complement strand
TTTTTTTCCAAATGGTGGGCCCACCAGGACTCGAACCTGGGACCTACCGGTTATGAGCCGGCGGCTCTAACCAACTGAGCTATGGGCCCGCTAAGTATAGAATTTTAGAGATTCCTCAAAATCATGTCAAGTTAATTAGTCGTTCTGGCGGTTTAGGCTATTCAATAAAACTCTTCAAGCGCCGTGCGCGGCTCGGATGGCGAAGTTTGCGAAGAGCTTTGGCCTCGATCTGCCGGATGCGCTCGCGGGTAACGGCAAAATCCTGTCCAACCTCCTCAAGGGTATGATCCGACTTTTCGCCGATACCAAAACGCATCCTAAGGACCTTCTCCTCGCGCGGCGTTAGAGTATGGAGAACCTGTGAGGTCTGGTCTGTCAGATTCCCCTTGATAACAGCCTCCAAAGGCGAAACCGCTTTTTTATCCTCGATGAAGTCACCCAAGGACGAATCCTCCTCCTCACCGATAGGTGTTTCAAGACTGATGGGTTCTTTGGCGATTTTCAAAACCCGGCGCACCTTTTCCAGAGGAAGCTCCATTTTCTCGGCAATTTCTTCAGGCATCGGCTCGCGGCCAATTTCCTGGACCAACTGCCTACTGGTGCGGACCAGCTTGTTGATGGTCTCGATCATATGTACCGGGATGCGGATGGTCCGGGCCTGATCGGCAATAGCCCGGGTGATGGCCTGCCGGATCCACCAGGTGGCGTAGGTGGAAAACTTGTAGCCGCGCTGGTATTCGAACTTGTCAACCGCTTTCATCAACCCGATGTTGCCTTCCTGGATCAGATCCAGGAACTGAAGACCGCGATTGGTATATTTTTTTGCAATGGAAACCACCAAGCGCAGGTTGGCCTCGACCAGTTCCGATTTCGCTCTTTTGGCCTTGACCTCACCTTTCCGGACTTCCCTCAAAGCCTCCAAAAGCTCATACGGAGCGAAACCCGACTCCTCTTCCACCTCAAGGAATTTCCGCCGCACACTCTGGAGGCGCTTTTCAACTCCATGCATGGTTTCATGGCTGACGCCAAACTCCTGGCAGTACTCCTCGATACTCTTTTCATCCGATTGGAAAAACTCGAGAAGCGGCCCTCTTTTCTCAGGATCAAAACCCAGTTCTTTTTCACAAACACCAATTTCGGCGTTCCCCTTGGCCACGATTAGAGACAATTCCTTGAGATGACCAATGATTTTATCGACCTGGTGATCCTTCAAACGGATCTGTCTGATAAGTTCTGCCGTCTCAGTTTTTAGCGCCACGATCTCACTGTTCAGTTCTTCCGCCTCGGCAGCAGAGCCCGCCTGGGCAACCCGCTCCCGGATCTGGGAAAAGCGCTCATCGAGATTCGAGATGGAGTCCAGTATGCCGAGAATACGCTGCCGGTGTTTTTCACCCTCCTCGGCACCCTCTTCCTCGTCGTAGGCCTTGGTTACTTCAGAAACGCTGATCTCGTCTTTTTCCAGCTCTTCCCGAAGGCTCAACAGATTTTTGACAGCGATGGGGGTCCGCAAAATCACACTGGTGACCCGACTGTCGCCTTCCTCTATGCGTTTGGCAATCTCCACCTCGCCCTCACGGGTGAGCAGGGATACCTGCCCCATCTCACGCAGGTACATACGGACCGGATCGCTTGTGCGTCCGAGCATGCCGGCTTCAAATTCGGTTTCTTCCTCTTCCTCTTCCTGGCTTTCATCAATGTCGTCATTAAAGGAACACGTCTTCTGAAGGGCTATGTTTTGCTCTGACTCCACAACCTCAATATCCATTTCACCAAACATGCTCATCACATCGTCCAGTTGTTCAGATGAAATCATATCCGCGGGAAGCATATCGTTCACCTCGTCAAAGGTCAGAAAGCCCTTTTCCTTCCCCAGATCGATCAACTGCTGGACTTCTTCAATGCCATTCTTTTTGCCCATTATGTCGTTTCCCCCTTGATCCTGAAATTTTGAATCATTTCCGGGTCTTCTTTTTGTATTTGTTAACCTTAATTTCTCAGGCTATTTTCCAGTTCCGTTTTCTCAATGAGGTACGCCTCCCGGCTTGGCTTGTCGCCCTTTTTGTCTGCTTCCATGATGAGACGGGTGAGCTCATTGTGCCTCTTTTTTTGCGGCTCTAACCGCAATTTTCTACAAACATCCACGAAAATTTTCTCTGTCCCCTCATCAAGAGCACAAAGGTCCTGGTGGAATATTTCCGTGATGATTTTTTTCTGCTCTTCCGTCAATTCCAGGAGCGTCATCGCCTGCGAAGAATTGACCACATTTTCATCAATTCCCAGAAAAAGGTCCGCCAGGTTTCTACGTTCTGCATCGGAAAAAAACTTTTCCGACCCCTCTTCTGCAATTTCTTTCCTAAATTCCGCCTTGACCGCCAAAATTACAAGCAGCAGGTTCTGATCCTTCATCGCCGCAGAAAACTTTTTTGGAGGCGTAGAATGAAGGGAAGAGCTTTCCGGTGAAAGCCGCTGAATTTTTCGACGACTTCCAGACTTCTCGCCAGACTGTAAAAAAGCGACATCCAATCCTGTTTTCTCAGCCAGTTCCTGAAGATAAAGGCGACGCTCAACTGAACTGCCCAACAAGTTCAACTTGGCAAGGATCAGCTCGACGGCCCGGGCCCGGCTTTCCGGGTCCTTCCCATAAAGCTGCAACACCTCATCCATATAAACAGCCAATGCCGGACGAGCTTCCGAAAGCCTGCTGCGGAAGGCCTCAGCACCGTGTTTCTTCAGATAAGAATCCGGATCCTCGCCGGCCTCCAGATTGACCATGGCCACGGACAATCCTTCTTTGAGAAGCACCTCCATGCCCCGAAAAGCAGCTTTCCGGCCTGCTTTATCCTGATCGAAAAGCAGAATAACCTTGCGGGTGTAACGCCGCAACATCCCCGCATGTTCCGGAGTCAGGGCCGTGCCGCAGGTTGCGGCGACATTTCCCACCCCGGCCTCGGCAACTGCCAGGAGATCAAAATAACCTTCCACCAGAATGCATTCTTCCTCGCGCCGAATCGCATCCCTTGCCTGGGAAAGGCCGTAAAGGGTCCGAGCTTTACTGTAGATTTCAGATTCCGGCGAATTAAGATACTTCGGCAAGGAATCATCGAAAACCCGCCCACCGAAGGCCACCACGTTCCCATGAGTATTAATGACCGGAAAAATCAATCGGTTACGGAAAAAATCGTAGTCCCCTTTACCGGCCTTCCCGGCCCGGGTCAAACCCAGCTTGCGGCAGGTCTCGGCTTGAAAACCCTTTTCCTCCAGATGGCGGACCAAATCGGACCAGCCCGGCGGTGCAAAGCCGATGCGGAACTTTTGAGCGGTTTCCCGGCTGTAGCCCCGGCGCTCCAGATAGGAGAGCGCCCCCCGGCCCTTCGTCATCAGGGTTTCATGGAAAAAATCGGCTGCAACCTCATTAAGGCGGTACAACAGTTCCCTTTCCCGCTGCTTTTTTTCTTCGGCCGCCGTCGCCTTGCGAAGCTCGACCTCAATGCCGACCTTATTACCCAGTTCAACAATAGCTTCGGGGAAGGAAAGACCATCCATGCGCATCAAAAATCCGAAGACATCGCCACCGACTCCGCAACCAAAGCAGTGAAACGTCTGGCGTGCCGGATTAACATTAAAAGACGGTGTCTTCTCTGCATGGAAAGGACACAATCCCTGAAAATTGGCTCCGGCTTTCTTGAGCGTCAGATAGGAAGAAATGATCTCCACGATATCAGCCCGCTCCCGGATTTCCTGAATTTTCTCGTCGCTGATCAAAGGTTTTATCCCCTGAGCTTGATAATCGTTACGTTATCGCCGCCATGAGCCGGATCCGCGCTGAAAAAACTCTTCACTTCTCTTTCTTTGGCAAGATAATCCCGAACCGCGCGCCGCAGAATTCCCTCACCCACGCCGTGGACCACACTGACCTCCGCTAAACCGTTCAGAAGGGCGTCATCAAGGAACCTCTCCAGCAACGGCAAGGCATCGTCGACACGCCTGCCCACCAGCTTGATCTCGGAATGAAACCCTTCTCGTACCACGCGGCTGCGGATATTCTTGCCCTTGCTTTTCCCGGCAAAACGGCGGGGCGAATACTGTTCCAGCCTCGCTAATGGTAATCGTAATTTCTTTCCGCCCAAGGAGAGTTCCACCTCCTCTCCATGAACGGCTACAACCTCCGCTTCCTTGCCGAGATCACAAATGCGAAGAATCTCACCGGGGGCAACAGCTCCGGGTGCCGACGTTTCGGCCTGAGAAGACCGTGTTTCAAAAGCCAGATCGGTGCGGACCTGGTTTAACTCACCTTTAAGTTTAGCAGCTTCGCGAGCATCCAGTTTTTTATGTCGGGCATCGTCCAGCAAACGCTTCAATTTTTTTTCGGCATCACGGACCAGATTGCGCCCCTCGGAGAGCAGGCCGGAAAGAACCACATCCTTCTCCTCATGAAGCTTTTCCAGTAAAGCCTGGTGCTGTTGCCGGGCTATCGTGGCTTCCCGGTTTTTTTGCCTGGCTTCATCCAGTTCCTGTGCCACCGACCATTTTTTACGGTTCAGTTCCTCAACCAGATCGTAGCCGGCCCGCTCTTCACTACCCATATAGCCGGCTGCCTTGTCCAAAATAACGGCGGGGAGGCCCAGAAGCCGGGCAATTGAAAACGCGTTGCTTGCCCCGGGCATGCCATAATGAAGCCTGTAGGTCGGCTTCAGGGTTCTCGCATCGAATTCCACCGCCGCATTTTCCACCCCATCATTAAGAAAAGCGTAGCTTTTCAAAAGGTTCAGGTGGGTTGATACGACTATCTTGGCCCCGGAAGCCCGCAGGGCATCCAGAATTGCCATAGCCAGGGCTCCCCCTTCACTGGGATCAGTTCCGCTCCCCGCTTCATCCAACAAAACCAGGGAATTGCCGTCCGCCACCTCCAGGATATTTTTCAAACGCGTAAGATGGCTGGAAAAAGTCGACAAGTTCTCCTCTATGCTCTGTTCATCGCCCATGTCGACCAGGATCTTGTCAAAAAGAAAAATCCTGCTGTCAGGATGGCAGGGGATAAACAGGCCCGACCGCGCCATCAGCAGCAAAACACCGGCGGTCTTGATGGTTACAGTCTTGCCACCGGTGTTCGGGCCGCTGATGACCAGGGTATCGTTTTTTTCCCCCAGGCAAATATCAATAGGCACCGTCCCGGTTTCCCGAGGGCTGCCGTCCTGATTGAACAGGAGCAGCGGATGTCGAGCGGCCCTTAGCTCAAGAAGCGGTTTATCCGTCAACTGGGGCGCACTGGCGCGGCTTTCTATGGCAAACCTGGCCGCTGCCAGAACCAGATCCAAATCCGCCAGAATGCCCTGATTGTTTTGGAGCGCATCGACATGTTTTTGGGCCAACCCGGTCAATTCCCGCAGAATGCGCTCTTCTTCCCTTTTCTCCCGCCGCAGACAGGATTGGAGGCGATTGTTGTCCTGCAAAACCGCCGTCGGTTCGACAAACAGGGTCTGCCCGCTGGCTGACTCGTCCTGGACAAAGCCCTTGATCAGACCTTTGAAATCGGCCCGCACCGGCAAAACATAGCGGCCGTTTCTCTGCGTGACATAACGCTCCTGAAAAGCCTTGGAAAGGCCCTCCGAGTTGAGCATGTTTTCCAGGCGGGTGCGGATTTTCGCTCCGACCTGACGGATTTCATCCCGCACGTCGGCCAGATCGAAGGAGGCGCTGTCAAGAATTTCACCACGCAGTCCGATACTGTTCCGGATGGCATCCCTGATCTCAGGAAGTCTGGATATACGGGACGCCAAAACGCCGAGAGAAGCCAGGGAGCGCTCCTCAAAATAGTGGCGACATTTGTGGGCGCTCTCCACCGAAGCCAGGATATCGAGAAAAATCTCCGGTCCCAGAGCCGGCCCCTGCACCTTCAACTGCTGAAAAACAGCTTTCAAATCACGGCTGCCCTGTAGGGGGGGCGAGCCGTCTTCATTAAGGATCCTGACCATCTCGGCGATGCGCCGCTGAGACTCCCGGACCTTTTCAACCGAGTCCAGAGGCTGCAGGTCCAGCACCCTTTTGCGCCCCACTTCCGTGGCGACAAAATGGGACAGGAGCGTTTTTATCTTCTGATACTCCAGAACCTCTAAAGATTCCCAGGTCATAAAACTTTCTTGTTCTTTTCCCGGCAAAAGGTGTCAGCCTTTGCCGGAAAAAATCTTCTGACTCTTTTCCAGAGAAATCTGGCCAAGTTCTATAAAAGGCGGAGCCAGTTGCGAGTTGCGGATACCTGGTTTCAGAAACTCTGGTATTCCAATCATAGTAACCACGAAAAGCGCAATTGCAACCAGCAAAATGCCCTCACCAAGCCCGAACAGGGCGCCGCCCAAACGATTGAGCCCCCCGAGAAAGACCATTTTTACCAACTGGGAGAGAAGAAGGCCGAGAATCCCGAAGAAAACAACGGATAAAATAAAAAGGACCAGAAAAGAAGAAACTTTGGCCACAGGCAAGGGGAGCCGGAAAGACTCCACCAGCATCTGCCCCAGCGCGCCATGAAAGCGAAAAGCCAGAAAACCGCCTATCAGCAATCCGGCCACGGAACAGAGTTCGCGCAACAGGCCTCGCCACAACCCCTTGAGCAACAGGGCAAAAATCACTACCAAGATAAAAATATCTATATAGTTCATGGCTTTGGCCGACTGTTCTTTTCTTCAATGCCGGAGATACCAAAACGTCTGGTCAACTCTTCCAGCACAAGGGATGGTGAAATATCATAATGACCGAACAGAACCAGCACATGGAAAAAAAGGTCGGCCGTTTCCCTGACTACCTCCTCGGCATTTCCCCCCTTGCCGGCAATGACAACTTCAGCTGCTTCCTCACCGACCTTGCTCAAAATTTTGTCAAGTCCGCGCTTGTAGAGAGAGGAAACGTAGGAATTTTCACCCGGATGGTCACGGCGGTCGAGAATCACCTCGTAAAGACGGTCGAAAATTTCCCTGCTGTCGGGTTTGGACATCGTCATGCCTCGTCAAGAATCAGAGCCGGACAGGAACGCCGGATTTTTTCAGGTATTCTTTGCACTCGCGAATGGTGTATTCGCCAAAATGGAAAATACTGGCTGCCAGGGCCGCACTCGCCTTGGCATCAGTCAGACCTTCGCGTATGTGCTCGAGAGTGCCTACCCCGCCCGAGGCGATGACCGGAATCCGCACTCTCTCACTGACAGTCCGGGTCAGTTCCACATCATAACCGTCCTTGGTCCCATCCTTATCCATGGAAGTCAGAAGAAGCTCTCCGGCCCCGTAAGCCTCCATCCTCTCCGCCCATTCCACCGCGTCGATACCCGTCGGGGTGCGGCCACCATGGGTATATATTTCCCACTCAAGTGGATATCTCCCCGCCACCCGTTTAGCGTCGATGGCTACGACAATGCACTGAGAGCCGAAACGTTCTGCCGCCTCACGAACAAACTCGGGTCGGTGAACCGCCGCGGTATTAATGGAAACCTTGTCGGCGCCGGCATTGAGAAGGTTGCGGATATCAGCGATTTCACGGATACCGCCGCCGACGGTAAGGGGCATGAAGACCCGCTCTGCCGTACGCGCCACCACATCAAGGATGATGTTGCGCTTGTCGCTGGACGCTGTAATGTCGAGAAAAGTCAGCTCGTCGGCGCCCTGAGCATCATAGGCTTCCGCCGCTTCCACCGGGTCCCCGGCATCGATCAGTTCCACAAACTGCACCCCTTTGACGACCCGGCCGTCTTTGACATCGAGGCAGGGGATGATTCGTTTTGTCAGCATATATTCATTCCCGGGAAAAACACCTGATTCATCTGGTGCGGTCTTTTTTGGTTAATGCCACCGCTTCCCGCAGGTCCAAAGCGCCGGAATAGATTGCCTTGCCGGTAATCGCGCCTTGGATGCCGGCGGCCTCAATAGCGAGGAGGTTCTCGATATCCCGCAGGGAGGAAATGCCACCGGAGGCTATAACCGGAATACCGATGGCCTCGGCCAGAGAGCGGGTCGCCTCGATATTAGGCCCGATCATCATGCCATCCCGGGCAATATCCGTATAAATGATAGCCTCCACGCCGAAACCTTCCATCCGGCGGGCTAGTTCCACGGCTTTTTCCTCGGTGACATCCTTCCAGCCGTGAATGGCGACAAGGCCATCCTTGGCATCAATACCAACCACGATGCGTCCCGGAAAAAGCCGGCAAGCTTTCTCAACCAGGGAAGGGTTCTCTTTGGCCACCGATCCCAGAACCACCCTGTTGATTCCCAATTCGAGATAATTTTCTATCGTCTGCAAATCGCGAATCCCGCCACCCAGCTCTGTGGGGATATCAACTGCCGCAACAATGGCCTGGATGGCCGCGCTGTTGCGAGGGGTGCCGGCAAAAGCACCGTCGAGATCGACGATGTGCAGTAATTCTCCACCTTGCTCCTGCCAAGTTCGAGCCTGAGCTGCGGGATCATCATTGTAGACGGTGTCCCTTTCCATAAGGCCCTGCTCAAGACGCACGCATTGACCGTTTTTCAGGTCGATTGCGGGAATAATAATCATTTACATCTCTCCGAAATTCTTCAAGATTTTCAGTCCTACCTGCTGGCTTTTTTCCGGATGGAACTGGCAGGCTACGATGTTGTCCTTCCAGATGCTGGAACAGAAGCTGATGCCGTAATCGGTGGTCGTGGCAACGACCACCGGATCATCGGGAACGACATAATAAGAGTGAACGAAATAGACGAAAGATCCATCTTGAACCCCCTCGAAAAGGGGGGGCCGTTTCTGAAAGGCGATGCGGTTCCAGCCCATGTGGGGGACCTTGAGTTCCTCGCCACTCACGGTCATCGTCTCTGGAAAGCGCACAACTTTGCCGGGGATTATATCCAGGCCGCGATGCCGGCCGAATTCTTCACTTTCGGTGAAAAGCAACTGCAACCCCAGACAAATCCCCAGAAAAGGACGACCGGCCTCGATGTGGCGATGAATCGGTTCTTCGAATCCACCCTCAAGAAGATTGTTCATACAGTCTTTAAACGCGCCGACACCGGGAAGAACCAATTTGTCGGCCTGAGCCACAACTTTGGGATCGTCGGTGACACGGGCGTCAAAACCGCATTTTTCGAGACCCTTCTGCACACTGCGCAGGTTGCCCATGCCGTAGTCGATAATGGCAATCATGATATTACAGCTTCCCTTTGGTGGAGAGAACCCCAACTACTCGTGGATCGAAGCTTGTCGCCTCGTCCAGAGCCCTTCCAAAAGCCTTGAAAACAGCCTCAATGATGTGATGGAGGTTTTCCCCGTAAGCAAGATTCACATGAACCGTGGCTCCCGCCTGATTGGCAAAGGCAACAAAAAATTCTTTCACCAGCTCCGTATCGAAACCGCCGACCTTGGCCTTGGGCAGATCGAGGTTGAAAACCAGGCAAGGCCGGCCGGAAAAATCGACATTCACCGATGCCAGGGCTTCATCCATGGGAAGGCTTTTCTGGCCGTAGCGGCGAATTCCGGCTTTGTCCCCAAGAGCTTTTTTGAAAGCCTGACCAAGGACGATACCGACATCCTCGACGGTATGATGATCATCAATCTCCACATCTCCCTGGGCTGTCACTTCGATGTCGAAAAACCCGTGTTTCGCCACCTGGGTCAGCATATGGTTGAAAAAAGGCACCGGAGTCTGAATGGAATTTTCACCCGAACCATCCAACTCCAGTTCCAGGGCAATATCCGTTTCCGTTGTTTTGCGTTTAATAACGGCGCTACGGGACATAAGCATTACCTTTTGGTTGTCATTGCTGTTTTGATCAGGAGCCTTGCAGCAACGTTAAGAGAGGGCGGCAAGGCTATCAAACAACAGGTTGAAAATCCTTGTCAGATGACATCAGACCTTTTTCCCCAGGCGCAGGGCCACTGTGCGGGCATGGGCTTCCAGACCTTCCAAATTGCAGAGGTGAATCACCTCTTCCCCCAGCCTTTCCAGTCCCTGGCGACTGATGTTGATGATGCTCGAGTGTTTGACATAATCGTCGACACACAGGGGCGAGTGGAAGCGGGCCGTTCCACCGGTGGGGAGAGTGTGATTGGGCCCGGCCAGGTAATCGCCCATGGCTTCGGGGGTATTGTGGCCCATGAAAATCGCTCCGGCGTGCCTGATTTTGGGCAGCAGCTCAAACGGATTGTCCACCGCCAGCTCCAGATGTTCGGGAGCTATGCGGTTACTGAACTCGCAAACCTCTGCCAGATCTTCCGCCACTATTATGGCCGAATAGTTTTTCAGGGCCTTGGCGGCAATTTCAGTGCGCAGCAGTTGAGGCAACTGTTTTTGCAGCTCCGCATAAACTTCATCTGCCATTTTTTGCGACGAGGTCACCAGTACCGAGGAAGCCATTTCGTCATGCTCCGCCTGGGACATAAGATCAGCTGCGATATGGGCGGGATTACCGCTACCGTCGTTGATAATGAGAATTTCGCTGGGGCCTGCAATCATGTCGATATCGACCTGCCCGAAAACCTGGCCCTTGGCGATAGCCACGTAAATATTTCCCGGGCCGACTATCTTATCCACCCGGGGGACCGTTTCAGTGCCGTAAGCCATCGCCGCAATGGCCTGAGCCCCGCCAATTTTGAAAATCCGGTCCACGCCGCAGATGTCGGCCGCCACCAGAACATGAGGATTTATTTCACCGCGTGGCATGGGAACCGCCATAACGATTTCACCCACACCGGCAACCTGGGCCGGGCAGGCGCACATTATCACCGACGACGGATAGGCCGCTTTCCCCCCGGGAACATAGATGCCGACCCGATCCATGGGGGTTACCTTGGAGCCGATCAGGACATCTTCTTCGTCGGTAGATATCCAGGTTTCAGTTTTCTGTTTTTCATGGAAAGCAAAGACCCTCTCGGCAGCCAGCTCGATACATTCGATATCTCTTTCGGTCACTGCCTTGTAGGCATCTTCAATCTCCTGTTCGGAAACCTCCATGGTTTCCTGAGTCAATTCCAGATGGTCGAATTTCGCCGTCAGTTCCAGTACCGGTTTATTCCCATGATGTCGTACCGAATCTATAATCCCCCGAACCGTATCAATCACCTCAGCCTGAGCCGTTTCACCACGATTGACAATCCTGGCCAACGCTTTTTCAAAACCCGGGTCATTGAAACGCAATCTCTGAATCAGTTCCATTTTTTTCTCCTTTTTGGGGATTTGGGGCATCCATGGCCCGTTAACACCATGGGAAACATCCGGTACGTTACTGCGAATGGTTAAGGGTTTTTTCAAGTTGCTCAATCAACGGAACCAGCCGGGCCTGCCTGGTCTTGAGGCTGGCACGGTTGACTACCAGGCGGCTTGTGCTTTCAATCACGGTATCAAGTTCCTCCATACCGTTTTCGCGCAGGGTTGCTCCCGTCGACACCAGATCAACAATACAATCCGCCAGTTCAACCAGAGGCGCTAATTCAATAGAACCATAAAGTTTGATAATCTCGGCCTGAATCCCTTTGGCTGCAAAATATTCTTCACTGATATGCGGATATTTGGTTGCAACCCGCAGTGTTTCCGTTTTTTCTGCCAACTTTTTTCGCGTTGCTGAAGATTTGGGCGCTGCCAATGCCAAACGGCAATAGCCGAACTTTAAATCCAGGGGTTCTAAAAGATCCTTTTTCTGCTCCAGAAGCGTATCCTTGCCGACGATACCGAAATCGGCACAGCCGTACTCAACGTAAGTAGGAACATCCGTAGCCCGGACTAAAAGGAAACGCAGCTTTTTTTTCTCATCCTCGGCGATAAGCCGCCGGGACTCATTGAGCTGCTCTGGCGCATTAATGCCGATGCGATTGAAAAGCTCGAGGCAATCGAAAAAAATCCTTCCTTTGGGAAGGGCGCAGGTCAGATAGGTGTTCACTTAACCCCTTATTTCCACAGATATCACTCCTGGACGCGACAGATATCGGCGCCCAGTTGCCGAAACTTTTCTTCGAGATTTTCATAACCACGGTCCAGATGGTAAACACGTTTGACCTCCGTCGTATTTTCGGCAGCCAATCCGCACAGGACCAGGGAGGCGCTGGCCCGCAGATCGGTAGCCATAACCGGAGCCCCTTTCAGCCTCTTAACCCCCTGGACAATTGCCGTATTGCCATCAATGGTGATATTGGCACCCATGCGCTGCATTTCGCAGACGTGCATGAAGCGGTTTTCAAAAACATTCTCAGTAATGACGCTGGTACCCCGCCCCATGGTCATCAAAGCCATAAATTGCGCCTGCATATCGGTCGGGAACCCTGGAAAGGGTCGGGTCTTGATATTGACCGACTCAACCTTTCGAGGTCCTTTGACGCGGAGAACGTCATCCTCTTCCTTGATCTCCACACCCGCTTCCCGCAATTTGGCAATGAGAGCATCCAGATGTTCCGAGACAGCACCACTAATACGGATATCCCCCCGGTTCATGGCCGCCGCAACCATAAAGGTGCCGGCCTCAATACGGTCAGGCATGACCGAGAACTCGAGAGGGTAGAGCTCGTCCACTCCCTGGATGTGGATGGTGTCGGTACCAGCCCCCTCGATTCTGGCCCCCATCCCGATAAGGGCATAAGCCAAATCCGTGATCTCGGGTTCGCAGGCCGCGTTCTCCAAAATGGTTTCCCCCTTGGCCAAGGTCGCAGCCATGAGAAGATTCTCGGTGCCACCGACAGTAGGAACATCAAGGTGGATGCGTGCCCCCCTGAGTTTTTTGGCCCGGGCATTCAGGTAGCCCTGTTCAAGCTCGATTTCAGCACCCAGGGCCTCCAAGCCCTTGATATGAAGATTGATGGGCCGAGCGCCTATGGCGCAACCGCCGGGCAAGCTCACTTTGGCACGACCGTAGCGCGCCAGCAATGGTCCCAGAACCAGAACCGAAGCACGCATGGTTCTGACCACATCGTAAGGAGCCTCAAAACAGTTAATATTGTTGGCATCGACCTCGAAAAGGTGCCCATCCCGCACAATAACAGCGCCAAGGGAGGTCAACAGTTTTTCAACCGTATCGATGTCTTTCAACGAGGGCACGTTTTTCAAACGATGGGCCCCGGAAGTCAAAAGCGTCGCACAGATCAAAGGCAGAGCCGAGTTTTTGGCCCCGCTGACCCGGACACTCCCCTTCAGGCTTTTGCCCCCTTTGATGATGATTTTGTCCACAACAATCCTTAGCAGTTACAATTTAATGGTCAGACGGCGGGCATTTGCCCCCCGACCACCCTGAAAATTCCGGCATAATCCTGCCGCTTGAAAGTTTCAGTAAAGCTCTGCTTCTCCAGCAGGCTCACCACCATTTCGGCCTGGCCTGCACCCACCTCCAGCATCAGCCAGCCTCCGGTTTTGAGAGCGGCAGCGGCATTTTTAATAATAACCCGAATGCAGTCGAGACCATCTTCCCCACCGACTAAAGCCTGCCGTGGTTCATAATCTTTGACCTCAGGCATGCAGGCTTCATATTCCCGCCCTGAAACATAGGGTGGATTGCTTAGAATTAGCTCAAAGCTCCCGGGGAAGGGGTCGGTAAAGCTGGCCTGTAAAAACCGGATACGGCTGTCAACACTGTTGCTCCGGGCATTCCCCTCGGCCACTGACAAAGCTTCAGCCGAAACATCTATGGCTGTAACACTGATATCAGGGCACTCATGAGCGAAAGCCACGGCGATGGCGCCACTGCCGGTGCCGAGATCCAGAACCCGGTCTCCGGGTTTGACTTTTTTGATGCCCTCTTCCACAAGAATTTCGGTCTCAGGCCGCGGGATCAACACCGCCGGGCTGACCCTGAAGGGGAGGGACCAGAACTCGGCGCGCCCCAAAATGTACTGCAACGGCTCCCGTTCCGCCCTTCTGGCGACAAGCTTTCTATATTTTTCCCGTTCATCCGGCAGAAGAGGGCGGTCGTAATTCAGGTAAAGGCCAACCCGATCGAGCCCCATCACCTCACCCAGCAAAAGTTCAGCATCAAGCCTGGAATTTTGGAGCCCCTGTTTGCCGAAATAGTCGCCGGTCCACTGCAGAACCTCCAGAAGCGTCCAGCTTTTTTTCACCCTCAGGACTCCTGCTGGGAAAGGGATTCAGCCTGATAATAGGCCGTCAAGCTATCGATAATTTCTTCCAAGTCCCCTGCCATAATGCTTTCCAGCCGGTAAAGGGTCAGGCCGATGCGATGATCAGTGCAACGTCCTTGAGGAAAATTATAGGTCCTGATCCTTTCGCTCCGGTCGCCGCTCCCCACCTGGCTTTTGCGGTCTGCAGCAGTCTTCGCCTGGCGCTCTTTCTCCAGTTGGTCGAGAATACGGGACCGAAGAACCTTCATGGCCCTGGCCTTGTTTTTGTGCTGCGATTTCTCGTCCTGGCAGGAGACCACTACCCCGGTCGGAAGGTGGGTGATGCGGACCGCAGATTCGGTTTTGTTGACATGCTGTCCGCCAGCACCAGAAGCCCGGTAAACATCAATACGCAAATCACCCGGATCGATATCGACATCGATCTCGTCCGCCTCAGGGAGGACCGCCACAGTACAGGCTGAGGTATGAATACGTCCCTGAGTTTCGGTTTCCGGGACCCTCTGCACCCGGTGGGTCCCGCTCTCGTATTTCAAGCGGGAAAAAACCATTCCGCCACTGATCTGCGCAACAATCTCCTTAAAACCTCCGGCATCCGCCTCAGAAAGGCTCATTACTTCCACCTTCCACCTTAACTTTTCGGCGTAGCGGCTGTACATACGGTAGAGATCGGCAGCAAAAAGAGCCGCTTCCTCCCCGCCGGTTCCGGCCCTGATCTCCAGAAAGATATTTTTTTCATCATTCGGGTCTTTAGGGAGAAGCAGGCTTTGGAGTTTTTTCTCCAAACTTTCCTTGGCAGCTTCAAGCTCAGGAAGTTCAGCTTTTGCCATGCTCCGAACCTCGTTGTCGGCATCTTGGAGCAATTCCCGCAAACCTTCAATCTCTTCACAGGTCTTTTTGTAGCGGGAAAAGGCTTCGACAATCTCGGAAAGTTCGGCATGCTCCCTGGTCAAAGCGAGAAAACTGTCCCGATCAGCCAGCACCGCACTGTCGGCGAGAAGACCTTCCACCTCCTTGAAACGCTCAACGACCTCTTCGAGTTTTTGAAACATAGCGATTTATCCTGAAACCGTGAGCGAGGGAGTTGGAAAGAGCCGGCAAACCCGGCCACACCTGCCCCCAAAAGGGCCTGTCGGACGTTGACATAAATTTACTGCGAAAAAGCTGAATCGGTCCATCTTTCCGCAAATTTTCGCCAAATAGTCCCGCTATTCGCTCTTAAATTTGCGAAAACCGGTCCTCGGCTTCCCATTCTCCCGTTACGATTCTCCAAGTCCAACAACCTCCAAGAATCATAACTGCCTGAATTCTTCGCGGACCTGTTCCATGCGCCCACACGACATGGCGCCTTCCGGGCAGTCTCCAGCCAGGCAACCCGGCCCGGCATCAGCAAAGAGAAGGGGGGCTTTACGGCGAACCAGCCGCAACATCTCCAGGGCCATGTCCCGGATCTCCCATTGTGCCCGATAACAGCAGCGCAAACGGAAAAAGTGATGCAGCTCCCTTGCGTTCATGGTCATGACCAGCTTGGTCCCCACGGCATTGGGAAGCACAAAGCGCGCGTCTTCAGCCGGGATGCCGGCTGCGAGCATTTCCCGGTAAAACTCCTGGGTTTCGCGAATAAATTCCGCATAACGGTCCCGGAAATCGGGGTGGCTGGAAATGGATTCCGGGGTCACAGAACCGAATTTTTCGACAACCGAGACATACCTCTGGCTTTGCTGCGAAAACGACGCAAGACGATGACGGACCAGTTGGTGAGAGCAGGCGCGGCTGATATCCTCAACTCCAAACGTGAAAGATGCATGCTCCAGAACGGAAAAATGCCCTGCCGAAACAATCTTTTCCAGCAGAGCTTTTTTCTTGGAACGACCTCTTTCGAGGATCTGAGAAATGGATGAAGCAGAATAACAAAGCTGCGCGGCTGCTGCAACCACGTCTTCCGCGTCCGGTGTGCAGGCTAACAGCTGAACGACCATTGGTCCTCCCCGCTTGGTGCCCGATATTTATAATGAGCAGATCCCCCCCAAACCAGGACCTGAAAAGAACACAAAAAAGAAACGGCCCACCGGGCCGCTCTTGCATCGCTGGCTATTTATTCTGCCCGTATTTCCTGCGAAAGCGCTCAATACGACCGGCCGTATCCAGCAACTTCTGTTTTCCGGTAAAGAACGGATGACATTGCGAACATATTTCCGTGGTGATTTCGTCTTTTTGCGTGGACCGCGTCGAAAAAGTATTGCCGCAATGGCACTTAACCGTAACGTCTTCGTAGCGCGGATGGATATCTTTTTTCATTGTGATTCCCCTTGACCATGATATTTCGGCAGGATCTTTTTAGACCCGAACGCAAAAAGTGAAATTATCATCAAAAACAGTTTCCTGCAAGTATTTTTTCTCAAGCCGGTTTTTCTTTAAACTTGTATCGTCCTTGATCGGCCGTGTCAAGAAGTTGCGGGGATTTTTCGGCCCCGTCACATAAAAATTGAACAACGCTGGAGGCAGATCACTGGTTCATGTTATCGAGGAATTCCTGGTTGGTTTTGCTGTCCGCCAGTTTTTCAAGCAAAAATTCCATGCTGTCGACGACATTCATAGAGGTCAGCACTTTGCGCAGAAGCCAGATGCGCTGCAGGTTGGTCTCGTTGACCAGCAATTCTTCGCGCCGTGTGCCCGACTTGTTGATATCGATGGCCGGGAAGGTCCGCTTATCCACCAGGCGCCGGTCAAGACAGAGTTCCATGTTGCCGGTCCCCTTGAATTCCTCAAAGATAACCTCGTCCATCTTGCTGCCGGTATCAACCAGGGCTGTGGCGATAATGGTCAGACTCCCGCCTTCCTCAATGTTGCGGGCCGCCCCGAAGAAGCGTTTGGGCTTGTGAAGAGCATTGGAGTCAACCCCGCCGGAAAGAATCTTGCCGCTGGGCGGCACCACCGTGTTATAGGCGCGGGCCAGACGGGTGATAGAGTCGAGAAGAATCACCACGTCGCGCTTGTGCTCAACCAGACGCTTGGCCTTTTCAATGACCATTTCAGCAACCTGGACGTGACGGGTAGCCGGTTCGTCGAAGGTGGAGGAAATCACCTCCCCCTTAACCGAGCGCTGCATATCCGTGACCTCTTCCGGACGTTCGTCAATAAGCAGAACGATGAGGTAAATTTCGGGATGATTGGTGGTAATGGAGTTGGCAATATCCTGCAGGAGCATGGTCTTGCCGGTTCGCGGAGGCGCGACGATGAGACCGCGCTGTCCCTTGCCGATGGGAGTAGCCAAATCCATGACCCGCATTGAAAGGTTGTCGGGCGCAGCTTCAAGAATGATATGTTCTTGAGGATAGAGGGGCGTCAGATTATCAAAAAGGGTTTTATCACGGATAACGGAAGGATTTTCAAAGTTGACCTCGGAAACCTTTAAAAGAGCGAAATAACGTTCACCTTCCTTGGGGGGGCGAATCTGCCCGGACACTGTATCGCCGGTGCGCAGGTTGAAGCGCCGGATCTGGGATGGGGAGATATAAATGTCATCGGGACCGGGAAGATAGTTGGAGTCGGGAGAGCGGAGGAAACCGAAACCATCCGGCAAAATTTCCAGAACCCCTTCCCCGGATATGGCGCCATTCTTTTCTGCGGTGCTGTTCAGAATCGCGAAGATCAGATCCTGCTTCCGCATCCCGGAAGCCCCCTCAACGCCAAGTTCCTTGCCAATGGCCGTCAGGTCGGTAATTTTTTTCTCTTTTAGTTCCTTCAAATTCATGTTTTCTCCTTGGCCGAACTTTTTCAATCACGAAAATAGCCTAAGACAAGCTATCCGCAGTTAAAATTGACACATATGGAAGATTTTCGGCCAGTCATTCAGTTGATTGCCTGTAGGCGAAACGGCAGGACGTGGGAAACGCTTCCCGCAATAAGCAGGTAGAACCGGATTAAACCCTTAAGCCGGTTCAAGCACTGGAATCAATTCTTTTTATCTTTCAAATATTAATTCTTAAGGGTTTGCAGTTGGTTTTGTCCGACAGGCGTCCCGAAAAGCATAATTTTCGGAAAGTAGATGGTATGCGGTCAGTTCCTTTATTGGACGCATTTTTTACTATCTTTGATCAGGCATGTCAATAGTTTAATTTTTCCTGATCCCAATTTTCAAACCACTCTCACGTTTGGAGAATGGGTGCCTGATGTCAAAATCCTTGAATCGTTGCTGCTCTCCGCCAAAACAAAGCAGCCCTCTAATCACAAGTCGACCACCAGACTAGCAAGTTTATTGCCAGAAACGAACCGGAGCGGGAAAGTTTTATGATTATTCCATTTTCAACGAAAGAACTGAAATGAGTTGTGCATTAAAAACTGCTGAAAAGACCAAGCCCCAGGTCCTGTGCAATGCGATTGAAAAGATTCCGATAAGGCACTGAAAGTTTTTCATCCTTTTGAAGCAGGCCGGCAGGTTCCACCAAGGCCTTTGCCAGCCCTTCGATGTCGACAAACTTGATTTTGACTTTATTGGTCTTATTATAAAAAGCCTCGTCGAAATCCGGGTACTGAAGAGCCAGGAACGGGTCACCAGCCAAACCCTTGTGTTCCCATACCACCTGACCAGAAGGCAGAATCACATAAGCATTCTCTATGATAACATTATACTCACTCTCTAAATAATTGAGGTGAGTCCTGTCCCAACGTTTTTGCGGCAACATAATGCCATGGAGAATTATGACCAGATAGCCATCAACCAAGTTTTTCTCGGAAAGGGTTGTCAAAAATTCGGCATTAAATTCATAATGCCTCTCCGCGCCGTTCTTTCTATCAGTAGCATCGCTCCCTTTGACCAGTTGATTGAAAAGGGCCTCGGGCTCACCAGGGACATAGCGAACGTCAAAATAGTTCTTCTGTTCTTTGAGCCGGGGAATCAAAAAATCGACCTTGCCCCGGTTATTTTCTTTTATCATGGTTTTAAGCTGGTTCTTTTCAGGGTGCCTTAAGTCGGAAGCCTCATCCACCATAAGAGGCAGAACCCCCAAGGTTCGAACCTTCTGGCCGTACTCGGCTCTGGATATTTTGAAAGGCTGGACCCCACAACCTGCTAAAAAAACAGTCGCCAGCAACAAAATGATAGCCCGACGCATAAAGATCCCCTCCAAAACCCGCTGTTGCCTGAAATAAACGATTAACTAAGATTGGTTGGTAGATTAGCAGCTGATATTTAACGGCAAGATTAAAAATAATCCTAGCATAAAACGCCAACAATACTTTAAAAATTTTTTAAAATTAACTTATCACCCTTCCCTTGGCACCAATCACCGTCCACCCAACGCCCTCATTGGTCAATTTAATTATCGGTTGACAAAAAAATCGCAAACGTTAATTATTAATTATTACCTAAAAGGTTTTCTATGGAGGCGTGGCTTGGTTATTACGCGGGCAACTGAATATGCAATTCGGGCTCTTCTTTTTTTGGCAAAACAGCCGAAAGGGCAAATCGTCTACAAAAAGGATATCTGCGAAAGTCAGAAAATCACCCCGGCGTTTCTTACCAAAATCCTTCAACCTTTAATCAAAGACGGTATCGTAGGCTCCCAAAGAGGAGTGGGCGGAGGCTTTTACCTTCTCAAGGATCCTTCCAGGATCAACATCCTGGATGTTATTCAAAGCCAAGAGGGTCCAATTTTTCTCAATCACTGTCTTTCCCCTGAAGAAGAATGCAGCCGTGAAAAAACCTGTCCGGTAAAAAACGTCTGGGAAGAGGCCAACCGTGGACTGGTCAAAACGTTGTCTGATTATGATTTTCAGTCCCTGGCCAACTGCGAAAAGCAGAAAACCGGCGACAATAAGACCAAATAGCTGACCACCGAGGCATTTCTCAAGGAGGAGTATAAAGCGCTCCCCTTTACAGAGAAATGGAACTTAAAGAAGGAATTGACAAGGGTCGCAACTTTCGATAGTTTTGACCCAACAATTTAAAAACGCTTTTCTTTATCAAGAGTGGTGGAGGGAAAGGCCCTTTGAAACCACAGCAACCGGTCTCGAGTTCGGGATGACAGGTGCTAATTCCTGCCCGTGTTTTTTTGTATATAATTAGATCAATACGGGGTAGATGAGGAGAGAGCCGGTTTAAACGTCATAATGAACGTATTATCAGGCCTTTTCTCATTTTCTTGAGAAAAGGCTTTTTTATTTCCAGGCGGTGTCACCAGTGGACAAACCCATTAACCTGACAACAACCGAGTTCGTCACTTTTTCACAAGGGCTGCGCCTCGATAGCGGCCGCTTTCTTACCCCCCTTACCATCGCCTATGAATGTTACGGACATCTGAACGCTGAAAAATCCAATACCATCCTTGTTACTCATGCCTGGACCGGAGACGCCCACGCTGCCGGCTGGAGTTCCCCCGAAGACCGCAAGCCGGGATGGTGGGATGATATGATCGGCCCCGGCAAACCCCTTGACACCAATCGTTTTTTTATTCTCTGCAGCAATGTCATAGGCTCCTGCAAAGGGTCCACCGGCCCGACCAGCATCAATCCCCAGACCAACCGGCCTTACAACCTCTCATTCCCGGTCGTCATGGTCCAGGATATGGTGCGTGCCCAAAAGCTTCTCATCGACCACCTCGAAATACCTTCTTTGCTGGCAGTCATCGGCGGAAGCATGGGGGCCATGCAGGCTCTGGAGTGGGGCATTCTCTATCCGGATGTGCCCAGATCAATCATTCCCATTGCCGGGACCGGGCGCACTCCGCCCATGGCCATTGCCCTCAATGGCCTGGCCCGCCAAGCCATCTTCAATGACCCCTTATGGAAAAAGGGAAGCTACAAACCCGACAACCCGCCGGTGGAAGGGCTGGCTCTCGCCCGGGCAGTCGGTCACATCTCATTTCTTTCCAGCTCTTCCATGGAAATCAAGTTCGGCAGGCGCTACTCAGCCAAGGATGGAATATTCGATTTTTTCGGCAAGTTTGAGGTCGAACGCTACCTCGATTACAACGGCAGCACGTTTGTCAAGCATTTCGACACCAACTCGTTTCTCTACCTGGCCAAAGCTCTCGACCTTTTCGACGCGGCATGGAATTTTGACAGCTTGGAGGAGGCCCTCGCCAGGGTAAAATGCCCATCCCTCTGGTTTGCCTTTTCCTCAGACTGGCTCTACCCGCCGGAGCAGACGCTGGAAGTAGCAGACCTTCTCCAGAATTTGGGAAAACCGGTTGAATATCATCTCATAGAATCCCAATACGGGCACGATTCCTTTCTTGTTGAACCGGAGAAATTCATTCCCATACTGCGCCGCTTCCTTGACCATCTGGCCGGATAGGAGTCCAAAACAGCGTTTTTCAGCAGCATCTAAAACAGGCTCAACTTTTGTCGGCCACCAAGCCCGCGACAACTGCTTTCAGCCGCTTCAGGCCTTCAGCCTCCGGTTCAATTCCGATTTCAATCCCATCAGCTGGACGGGTATGGCTATACAGGGGATCGTAATAGCCGACCATCAATTCCCGGGCAAGCCTTTCCCACTCCTCACCCTCCAGAAGGTCCAGCAGATTGTCCACAACCTTCTGTCCAAGCCTTCTTTTGAGAGCCTGAATGGGAGCGACAAAGGACGCTTTCATATTGCCCAGCGCAGGGTACTCTTCGAGAATCGTTTTCACCCGATAGTCCAGTGAGGCGTTCAGCCATAAACTGGGCCCGTTTTGAAGCGAGGCGAAAAAACGCTCAGGGAGAGACAGCCTGCCGATATTCTTGCTTTCTCCTTCAGTCAGACCCCAGGCCCCGGGAGGAATTTTTTTCAGGCAATTCCAAAGACTGGCTTCAAAAGCTTTCTGTGAAGGCTGGCTGCCCTTTCCCAATGCGCCAAAGGCGCTTCCCCTGTGGCCCGCCAGATCTTCAATATCGATGATGGGATAACCCTCCCCGGCAAGGTGGCGAAGCAGGCGGGTCTTGCCGACACCGGTAAAACCTCGCAGGACAAACAGCCGCCCCCATTCACCAGAAGAGAAAAAATCCACAACATGGCTTCTGAAGCCTTTATGCCCGCCCACCAGCTGCCGGGCCGGGAGCCCGGCTAAATTGAAAAAGGCGGCAACAGCCTCGCTACGCATGCCTCCACGCCAACAGAAAACAATGATTGGGAGTTTTTCATTGCGAGGCAGTGAAATAGCCTGATGGACCATATCAGGAATTTTCGGAGAGACGATTTCCATCCCCAGGACGCGGGCCGGGATTGCACCTGATTTTTTATAAACCGTACCGATCCGGGCGCGTTCTTCATTGCTGAAAAGAGGGATGTTGACGGCACCGGGGATGGTGGCCTCCTCAAACTCGGCAGGGGTACGCACGTCTACAAAAAGAGCGCCCTGATCCCTTTGCTGAAGAGCTTGTTCCAGACTAAGCGGAATTGGAAACATATCAGTTTATTGCCTTTTGAGGGATGCAGGCGTATCCCCGCCCTTCACGACCGGCATTATCAGATGGAGTTCATTGGGACAGGAACGAATAGTCATGGGCAGTTTTCCACAATAGTCGCCGTCAATCTGCACGGGTATATTATCGCCCCGCACGATAACGGATGTAGTCTTAAGGCGAATAACATCGCTAGCCGAAAAATCCTTCCCCTGAATAACCCGAATCAAATTTTTTATCAGGCTTCGCCAGCCAAGGTTCTTGAAAACACAGATATCAAAGGCATCCTCTTCCAGATCGGCCTCTGGTGCAATGGGAAACTTTCCGCCATAAAGTTTTCCATTGCTGACAATCACGGTATGGCCTTCCATTTCCTGGCCGTTATCCAAAACAACCCGGATGAGCCCTTGGCGGCCCTGGGTCATAGCCTGCAGGCCGCTGACGACGTAGGCCAGCTTTCCGGTCCAGCGTTTCAGAATCAGGCTGACCCGATAGACGGCCTCGGCATCCACGCCGGCGCTGGCCATGAGAATAAAACGCCGGCCGTTGGCACCACCGATATGAACCGGCCTGACTTCTCCATGGAGGAAAATATGACAGGCCTTTTCGACATCAAAGGGAATGCCGAGTTCCAGGGCCAGAACATTTGTCGTCCCCAGGGGGAGAAAACCAAGGGGGGTTGAAGAAGGGACAAGGCCATTGACAACCTCATTCAGAGTTCCGTCACCACCGGCGGCGAGAATTCGTTCATAGCCCTCACTCCTGGCCAGAGCAGCAGCCTTTTCAGCTTCGCCCCTGGCGCCGGTAATCGTCAGGTCGACCTCGAAGCCGGCATTAGAAAGGTATTTGCGGGCTGTTTCAATTTTTTCCCGCGCCCCCCTTCCGGCCACAGGGTTGGCAATAAGTTTTATTCGCTTGGTCATTCATTTTCTCGTGAAGATTTATACAACGGTGGAATACACTTGAAAATAATTATAGTGGCCCTTAGGTTCGTTTCCGGTTAGACTTGATGCCGTTTCAAAACAAAAAACAGTGCCCGTGTTCCGTAAAATACAAAAGAAAAACCTGCCTTTATGCCAACCAAACCCTACAATCTCTTTTCCGATCATTTAAAAAAGATTTTCGGGCGCCGTATCCACAAAATCTCCGTGGATGCAGGATTTTCCTGTCCCAACCGCTCCGGAACCCGCAACCTGCCCGGCTGCCTCTTCTGCAACCCCGGAGGCTCCGGAGCAATCGGCATCCGCCAGGGGCTGTCGGTTCGCGATCAATTAGAAGACGGCAAAGAGGTCATGACCCGCAAATATAAAGCCCACGGCTTTCTCGCCTACTTTCAACCCTTTTCCAACACCTTTGCCCCGGTAGAAAAACTACGGGCTCTCTATGACGAAGCCCTGGCCGTGGAAGGGGTCGTCGGTCTCGCCGTGGGAACCCGGCCCGACTGCATTTCCGCTCAAGCCATGGAACTGCTCGCCCACTATGCCCACAAAACCTATTTCTGGCTGGAACTCGGTCTGCAAAGCATCCACGACACCACCCTCTCCGCCATTAACCGCGGCCATGACTACCAGACCTTCCTGACAGCTTTTGGGGCAGCCAGAGAACTTGGTATCCAGGTCTGCGTCCATGTCATCCTTGGCCTTCCCGGAGAAGACCGAGCCCAAATGCTGGCCACTGCGGAAGAGATGGCGCGCCTGAAGGTGGACGGCATCAAGATTCACCTTCTCCACATCCTTGAGGACACACCCTTGGCCGACCTTTATAACGCCGGCCGCATTCAGGTTATGGAGCAGGCGGAATACATCTCCCTGGCCGTCGATTTCATCGAACGCCTCCACCCCGAGACTCTGATTCACCGCCTGACCGGGGATGGGCCACGGGACCAGCTGCTGGCCCCGCTCTGGTCGCTGAACAAGTGGGAGGTCATCAATGCCATCCATGACGAATTCCGCCTCCGCAACAGCTGCCAGGGGAAATTGATCGCCAGGTAAACCGCTTGTAACTTCATTAGCATCACTCCCAAAGCACCACGGCGGCCAGGACAGCGCCAATTTTTTCGACCCTGTGCTGAACAGCTATGGAAACGATCTCTTCGGTTTCCTGGCCGCGCACCTTCATCCCTTCCAGCACCATGCGCCTGGCCAGGGCTTCGATATCCTGTTTATGGCCGGAAGCCGCATATTCCATGACCAGGCCAGCCTGAGTGCGATCACGAGGATAGGCAATCGCCACTCCGGCGGAGATAATCTCTCCGGGCAACGTCGAAGAGAGAGAAGCAAAAACCATGGGGACCAGTGCCCCGGGAGGAAGTTCATGAAATTCCACCAGGCGCGAACCGGGAGTCAGCGCGGAACCGACCCGGACAGCACTGATATTGCCCAGGCCGGCCGAACAGAATGCGCCGTCCAGAGAGTTGCGGACACTGACTCCCTCGGCCCAACCGCTGCCGAAAAAGTGACTGTTTGGAATTTTAATTATCATCCAATTATCCTGAATTTGTATGCCCGGGCGATGCGAGGCCTTGGGCTGGCCCACGCTGCATAGTAACCTTTTTTCTATCTTTACAAGGTATCAATCCGGCAAAAACCTGCAAGGAAAATTTTTCCCCGAAGCTTCTGATATGCTAGTATGCCAGGCAATGACATCGGAAGTTCGGTTGTTTTGCATCAGTATTAACTGAAGGAAGGAATGGAAGATGAGTTCCGCAAGCAAAATTGGATTTATCGGCGCAGGGAACATGGCCGAGGCCATCATCAAAGGCCTCGCAGGCAATGACAAAGCAAAACCGGATATTTCGGCATATGACCCGAATGAAGAGCGTCTGCACCTCCTGGAGCAGAACTACGGTGTCCGCGCCGCCGCATCCAACTCCGACCTGGTGAAAAGCTGTGACATTATTTTTCTGGCTGTCAAGCCTCAGATCTTCGGCAAAGTACTGAAGGAAATCAATACCGAGTTCTCCGCGGCCAAACTTCTCCTTTCAATCATGGCCGGGATTTCCACCGCAAGAATCGAAGAGCAGCTGTCAGAGCCGCCCAGGCTTATCCGGGCCATGCCCAACACCCCGGCCCTGGTCGGCCAGGGGGCCACCGCCCTGTGCGCCGGTTCCGCTGCACAAAAGGGGGATATGGATACGGCCGGCAGCCTTTTCAGTGCCATCGGCCCCGTTTTCGAGGTCAGTGAAGCTCAGATGGATGCCGTCACCGGCCTTTCCGGTTCAGGCCCCGCTTATGTCTTTTCGTTTATAGAAGCCCTGGCCGACGGCGGCGTGCTTAATGGCCTGCCCCGTGAGACCGCTTTGGAATTGGCCATTCAGACAGTGATCGGCGCCGCCACGCTGGTAAAAAACACCGGCGAACATCCGGCCATGCTGCGCGACAAGGTCTGCTCCCCCGGAGGGACGACCATTGCCGGGGTCAAGGCCCTGGAAGCCAACTCCTTCCGCAACGCCATCATGGAAGCAGTAACCAGCGCAACCAGAAGATCCCGGGAACTGGGCAATAATTAAACCAAAACCGGGAGCCCATTATTTTCGGGGCTCCCGGTCACATGATCGATATCGGGCCGCACCCCGGCGGCCACAACCTTACTTTCCGCCCGAAACAGCCACAAATGAAGGCTTAATAATCAGATCAATGCGGCGATTGATGGCCCGCCCTTCCTTGGTTTCATTGGGCGCCAGGGGGCGATTGGGGCCGTAGCCGACCGCCGAGATGTTTTTCGCATCGATGGTCCGGTTGGCCACCAGGTATTCCTCAACCGCTTCTGCCCGTTCTTTTGACAGCTTTTCATTGATATCCTTGCTGCCGGTACTGTCCGTATGCCCTTCGACAACAACCTGCGGAGCCTCAAAAGCAGCAATGGCTTTCTGCACCCGGCTCAGCAGGACGTAGTTTTCCGGCACCAAAAAACTTTTTCCGACCGGGAACTGGATGGCCTTAAGGCGAATAACCAGTTGATTGCCCTGTTTGTAGACCTCGGCCTCCTCCGGTTTGAAATAACCCTGAACCTCGTTAAAAATTTCGTTGAAACGTTTTTCAGCCGCCAGCTTTTTGCGCGCGGCCTGCTCCTGCTGGCTTTTGGTTTCAAGATACTCAAGGTCAAATTCCATTTCGGTAATCTGGGCCTTCATTTCATCTCGCTCCTGACGAATGGCAGCAATCCGTTCCCCCATTAATTCAGTTTGCATCTCGAAGGACCAGTTGCGCAAATCATCGCCGGAAGTTTTCTGGGCCAGTTTATAGAGCAACCGTTCCACGCCCAAGGCAGTGTCCTCGGGGGACAGATTTTTATAAAGGCTGGCCTGGCGGGTTATCTGCAACAGCCGATTCGCTTGAAAACCAGCCCTGTCAACCTGTTCCTTGATCTGATCATCCTGATACCGGTTTTCCGTTATGAAAGCATCCGCTTCGGACAAACTCTCCTTGGCAACCTTGTAAGTTTTGGCCGCCAGATTGGCCGCCCCTTCCTTTTCAGCCAATTCAATCTGACTGCGGACTTCATTGAGAAACCTGTTCTTGATGGCGCGAAGTTCAAGCTGATCAAACTCCTGGGTAACCTTTGCTTTGTTTTTCTGGGCTTTGTCCAGGTTATTGTTCTCGATGGCATTGGTCAGCTCAAGAAAATCATTTTCAGCCTTTTGGTAGTCCTTGCCCAGGTCTTGGGCGCCCGCCTTTCGAGCCAGGCTGCGCGCCTGGATGGCGCTCCCCAGCGTTGATTTGACAATAAGCGCACTCTCTTCAGCCTGCCGCAACTGCACCCGCCCATAAGCCGCCATTTGGGATATGTCCGCCACCGGCTCGCCCCTTTGCAAATCCCGCTGAGCTTTTAGCAGAGAGTCTTCAGCTTTTTCAAACCAGGTCGGAGCCAAAACATCGAGCTGATCCGCACGCGCCTTCTCGATTTCCCGGGTCAGGCTGTCAACTTCCGCAACCGGGTTGACGGCCTGAATCGTCTCCTGGGGAAGGGTTTTAACACCTCCACAGCCCCATAATGTGGCAAGTAAAAAAACAAACATCAAAAAAAGAGATTTTTTCACGACGGCACCCTCCCAGGGCTATGAACCACATTTATTAAGAATCGCCAGGCCAAGGACCACATGTCCCTGTCCATGGAATCAAACTGACACCATGCCTGAAAAAGACCCTTTTCCCACAGACAGTGCAAATCCATTGGGAAAAAGTTTTCTTTTTTAAAAACGCATATCCAACCATTTTTTTCAACAAAAATCAGCCCACCCCGACTCCCCACCTGCGGCGCAGGCTGAATTCGAGTCTCTGAACCAACAAGGAACAAGTAAAGGTCAGGACAAAATAGAGCAGAGTGATGGTGATCCATATTTCCAGGGAAAGGTAGGTTGCGGCCATAATCTCCATTCCCTGAAAGGTGAGTTCCTGAATCGATACAACCGAAACAATGGCGGAGTCCTTGATTGTGGAGATGAACTGGCCCGCCAACGGCAGAAGCACCCTTGGCAATGCCTGAGGCAACACAACATAACACAATTGCCCCCGCCGTGAAAACCCGAGTGAAGCGGCAGCCTCCCATTGCCCCGGGTCAATAGATTCGATACCTGCCCTGACGATTTCGGTGATATAGGCGCCCTCCAACAATGCCAGGGCCAACACTCCGGACAAAAAGGGGGTCATCAGATGGAGGGGAGCCAGACAGAAAGTTGCCAAATTTTGAAGCGGGATGGGCAGGGAAGCAAAAATGTTTTCCAGATGAAAATATGGCAGCAGCTGATCCCCGATAAAAAAATAAAAAATAAAAATAAGCACCAAAGGCGGGATATTGCGGATCAACCCCACATAGGCCTGCCCGAGCAGGTTGAGAAACAGGCTCCGGCTGGTGCGGGCCAGTCCCATGGCCACACCAACCAGAGTCCCCAGCAACATGCCCCAGACGCTGAGGCGGATGGTGGTCAAAAAACCCTGAACCAGGAGGTTAGGACTCCAGGATCCGCTTACGGGGTCGCGTTTGAAAAAAAACTGCGGGATCGACTCCCAGCTCCAAGGATAGTCGAGAAAAACCACGGCCCGGTAAACGACATAGCCCGCCCCACCCAGAAAAATGGTCAGGAGCAGCAGGTCGAAAAATGATATCCTTTTCGGCGTTGAAAAAGACACCGCCATCACGGAATTTCTCCAGCTTTCATTTCCCGCTTCACCTACTTGAGAAGATTATCCCAATCACGGCCGCCAAACCAGTAATCACGCCGCTCCTGCAACCAGCCTTCGGCTTCCACGATACGAATCCAGTTGTTGAAGAAATTCAGGGTATCCACATCCCCTTTCCGAAGGGCAAAGCCGATGGGCTCCTTGGTGAAGGTATCCTTGATAGGGAGAAAAAGTTTGCCGGGATGCTTGGCGGCCAGAGATGCCGGAGTCGGCTTCGAGCTGACAAAAGCGTGGGCACGCCCGTTCAGGAGTTCCTGAATGGCCTGGGCCTCGTCATCGAACTTGCGCAACTCCGCCTTAGGCATGTACTTCTGCACTGCCTCAACCGAAGTGGCGCCAAGGCGGGCAACCAGAACAACATCCGGGCTGTTGAACTGCCCCAGGGTGGTAAACCCGGCGGCTTTGGTTTTGTGGGCCACCAGGGACATGCCGCTGTAATCATAGGGGATGGTGAAATTGACCTTTTTGTTGCGCTCGGGGCGAATGCCCATGCCGCCGATGATAACATCGAACTTGCCGGTCAGAAGAGCCGGAATGATCCCCGACCATTTGGTGGGAACGAACTCGACCTTCACACCCATATCCGCGGCCAGGCGTCTGGCGACATCAATCTCGAAGCCGATCAGTTCACCATTTTTGTCTTTCATGGCCCAGGGGACAAAAGTCGACATTCCAACCCGCAGAACCCCACGCCGAAGAACGTTTTCGATTACGCTCTGCTCGACCAGTTCCCGGCGAACATCTTGTGCGGGAGCGACACCAGCGAGAAAAACAACCATCATTAAAGCGAAGAACAGTTTTAAAAAAAGAGCCTGGGGTTTCATGGCGAATCCTTTCCTGTTACTGGTTAAAATGAATTGTCAGGCGGGTATTTTCATTCTCATTTCCAGAAAACGGGCGAAACCGGAAACGGCAATAGCGATACAGAGATAAATTAAAGCAACGGTAAACCATATTTCAAATGTCAAAAAGGTTTCTGATACGATTGACTGCCCCTGCATGGTCAGATCGTAGATGGCGATAGTGCTGACCAGGGCCGAGTCCTTGATCAGGCTGACCGCCTGGCTGGTGAGGGGAGGAAGAATCCGGTTCAGCGCCTGGGGAAGAATGATGTGACGGTACAGAGCAACGGTTTTCAGGCCCGAACTGTAGGCCGCCTCCCACTGGCCTTTGTCGATGGAGAGGATGCCGGCCCGAAAAATCTCCGAAGCGTAGGCCCCTTCGAAAAGGCTCAGGGTAAGCACCGCGGTGCTGAAACGGCCGATATCGAGAATGGGAGAAACCACGAAATAGAGAAAAAAAAGCTGAATCAGAAGGGGTGTATTGCGGACCGCCTCCAGATAAGCCCGCGCCAGGGTTCGTGCCACAAAGGAGCCGGAAAGACGCATCAGGGCCGTCGCCAAACCGAAAACCGCGGCCAGAACCAGGCTGCAGCCGACAATCCGAAAGGTCACTTCCAGTCCCTGAAGCAGCAACCCCGGCCGCCAATGCTCATCAGCAGAAAAAAACAGATAATCCGGAATCCGATACCACTGCCAGTGATAGTCGATAGCTTCGATGCTCCGCGCGCCCAGCCAAACCAGGACGGCACTCAGCAAAGCCAGCTTGGCCAATTCCCAATGAAGATTGCGATTGCGTAACCAGGCAAAGCGGTTTTCCAGAATCGGCATTAATTTAAACATTTCAAGCGTACCTTCTCGGCAATATTTTGCGCCGCCAATGCCTTTTCATTAACGTGGTTAATGTTTTAGCTAATCGTGTGCGGGAGTTTTGTCAAGGAACTCAGCGAATTTTTTAGCCCGCTTCTATCCGGGCCGCTGCTGAAGACAACAAAAAACTCCTTAAAAACAAGGGGCGAATTGGATTCCAAAGCGACTGCCGTATAATTGAAAAAAGGCAAGAACCAGACTGCGACCAATTCAGAAAAAACGCTCTCAACCCAAGGGTTGCCCGAAATGTCTTTCAGAAAGCCAGGATTTCAACTTGGCGCAAAGGAAAAATTTTTTCTGGCCATCTTCCTGATCGGCTTTTTTGCACCTCTGTGCAGCATGGGAAGCAGTGTGGCTTGTGCCGCCGCCAACTTTAGAGAGGCCCGCAGCAAGATGGTTCAAGAGATTGAGGCGGACGTTAAATCAACCCGGTTCTTTCTTGATCGGGAAATCCTCGACCCTCGGGTGATGGCGGCTATCGCCACCGTGCCCCGCCACGAATTCGTCCCCCCAAGGCAAAAAACCTTGGCCTATCTGAATCGGCCGCTCCCCATCGGGCACGGGCAGACCATCTCCCAGCCCTATATCGTTGCCGTCATGACCGACCTGCTGAATCTTTCTCCGACCGGCAAAGTCCTCGAGGTGGGGACCGGGTCGGGCTATCAGGCGGCTGTGCTAGCCGAACTGGCGGCAGAAGTCTTCACTATCGAGATCATTCGTCCCCTGGGTGAGGACGCCGGGGAACGCCTCGCCCGGCTCGGGTACAAAAATGTCCAGGTACGCATAGGCGACGGCTATTACGGCTGGAAGGAGGAAGCCCCCTTCGATGCCATCGTCGTTACCGCGGCCGCCAGCCACATTCCGCCGCCCCTGATCCAACAGCTGAAAAGCGGCGGAATCATGGTCATTCCTGTCGGCACACCCTTCATGACTCAACAACTTTTACTGGTCACAAAAGAGGATGAGGAAAAAACCACGGTACGCCAGATCCTGCCCGTCCGATTCGTTCCCCTTACCGGGAAGCATTGACTTTCTATCATGACCACCCGCCCGCCATACATCGCTGTCATGCTTCTGTCCGCCACAGCCCTTGCCTACGAAATCCTCCTCATGCGCCTTTTTTCCATCATCCAGTGGCATCATTTCGCCTATATGATTATCTCCCTGGCGCTGCTCGGCTACGGCATGAGCGGCACCCTGATCGCTATTTTTCAGGATCGGCTTCTGCTCCGCTATCGGGGCCTTTTCATTACGGCCACATTGCTCTGCGCTTTGGGGACGACAGTCTGTTTTCTTTTCGCCCAGGCCGTTCCTTTCAACCCCGAAGAGCTCTTGTGGGACGGCCATCAGATATTTTATCTGCTGGCAATTTTTCTGCTCTTAAGTTTGCCATTTTTCTTAGCCGCCGGAGTCATCTGCCTGACCTTCAGACAATACGGGGACCAGGCCCCGCGCATCTACGCCATGGACCTCCTGGGGGCGGGGCTGGGAGGACCGGCTATTGTTTTTCTCCTCATTCTTGTCTTTCCCCGCGACGCCCTGACCGCAATCGGGGTTCTTGGTGTGGGTGCTGCCCTGGTCGGCTACCGGGAATTAAAAATTAGAGACCGCCTGCTGTTGGGACTGACTGTCGGCTCCGCCGTGATTATTCTGCTTCTGGGCGCATGGGGGCCGCCACTCAGGCTTTCACCTTACAAAAGCCTGGTCCATACCCTGCGCATCGGCGGAACCCGCATCATCGAAGAACGCTCCGGCCCACTGGGGTTGCTCAGCGTCGTGGAAAGCACCGATATCCCCTTTCGCCATGCCCCCGGGTTGAGCCTCAACGCCTCAGTTGAGCCGCCGCCACAGCTCGGGGTTTTTACCGACGGCGATAACCTGACCGCCATAACCCACTTTCCAGAAGACCTCAAACAGCTGGCTTACCTGGACGGGATGACCTCGGCTCTTCCGTATCACCTGCGGAAACTCAAACGAGTCCTGATCCTCGGCGCCGGAGGCGGTGCCGACATCCTGCAGGCACAGTTTCATCAGGTGCCACAGATTGAAGCCGTCGAACTTAACCACCAGTTGGCGGACATGCTCCGGGGAAAATTCAGCGGCTTTGCCGGGAATTTTACTAAACAGCCCGGGGTTCGCCTCCATATCGGCGAGGCCCGGGGCTTTCTTGCCCAATCCAAAGAACGCTACGATCTGATCCAGCTGTCATTGGTGGATGCTTTCAACGCCTCAGCCTCGGGCCTTTACGCCTTGAACGAAAGCTACCTCTACACCGTCGAGGCACTGAAGACCTACATCTCCCACATTAAGCCAGGCGGTTTCCTGGCTCTGACCCGCTGGATCAAAATACCGCCGAGGGACATCCTGAAGCTTTTCGTCACTGCAATCAAGGCCCTGGAGGAATCCGGCATCCCGTCCCCCGAAAATCGGCTGATTCTTATCCGCGGTTGGCAGACCGGCACCCTGATCGTCAAAAATGGCCCCTTCGCATCGGAAGAAATCCGAGCAGTGGAAAATTTCTGTCAGGCCCGTTCTTTCGACCTGGCTTATACTCCGGCCCTCACCCCGGAGCAGGTCAACCGCTACAACCTCTTGGCCGAGCCGTATTTTTTCCAGGGCGCCAAGGCATTGTTGGGAACGGATCGCGAGGGCTTTTTTGACCGCTACAAGTTCGACCTGCGCCCCGCCAGCGATGGCCGGCCCTATTTCCACCATTTTTTCAAATGGCCGTTGTTGCCGGAGATTCTCCATCTGCGTAAAAAAGGCGGCATGCCTCTTATGGAGTGGGGCTACATGGTTCTCATCGTCACTCTGATGCTTGCCGTCTTGACCAGTGTGATTCTGATCATTTTGCCTTTGGCTTTTTCCCGGTGCGACAAGGACAGGTCCTCTGGCAACGTTTCAAGGTGGCGGGTCTTCTCTTATTTCTTTGCCATCGGACTGGCCTTTTTGTTCATTGAGATTGCATTTCTCCAAAAATTCATCCTTTTTCTCTATCATCCTGTCGTTTCCATCACCACAACCCTGAGCGCGTTCCTGGTTTTCGCCGGGATTGGCAGTCAAGCGTCGGCAAAACTCGCCCGGAACCGGCCCTGCCACCGTATCGTACTAATTGCCGTTATAGGAATTATTGTCCTGGCGTTGCTTTATACCTTCGCTCTGCCTGCGTTTTTCTCAGCGTTCACGGCTTCTCCTGTCGGCGTCCGGGCAATCTGTGCCGTCTTCATCATTGCTCCCCTGGGCTTTTTCATGGGGATGCCCTTTCCCATGGCCCTGGCCGAACTGGCCGAGCATGCCGAACGGCTGGTTCCCTGGGCCTGGGGCATCAACGGCTGTGCTTCAGTTATAAGCGCTGCCCTGGCAACCCTTCTTGCCGTCCACTTCGGCTTCAGGGTGGTCATCCTTTGTGCAGTCGGACTTTATATCGGTGCAGGCCTCACCTTCCCCGGACAGCAAAAGAAAGCAGGTTAAAGCTTTCCTTTGCATTTCCCTCAAAATCGGGATAGAAAGAAAACCACTCAGGAAATCAGGGGACCATCTGGGGCGACTCATTTCGTCGATTGCTGAAAAATTCAAGCTGTTCTGAACATGACCAATCAAAACAAAGCCTATATTTTCGGCCTCGCCACCGTTCTGCTCTGGTCAACCGTGGCTTCGGCCTTCAAGATATCCCTGCGCTACCTCAGCCCGGCAGGGCTCTTGTTTTATGCCAGCTTGTTTTCAACTCTGGTCCTGGGTGCAGTTGTTGTAGCCAGAGGCAGGGTCAAAGAGATAGTCTCTTCCACCTCCCGCGAGTGGCGGCATTCTCTCTTGCTTGGCCTGCTTAACCCGTTTCTCTATTACCTGGTATTGTTCAAAGCCTACGATCTTCTGCCGGCCCAGCAGGCGCAACCGATCAACTATACCTGGGCTCTCACACTGGCACTTCTCTCCGTTCCCCTTCTCGGCCAGCGCATCGGCCTCGGGGATATTACCGGGCTGTTGCTGGGCTACTCCGGGGTGGTGGTCATCTCCACCCAGGGCCAATTGCTCGAACTGAATTTTTCGAGCCCTTTTGGAGTATTCCTGGCTCTGGTCAGCACCATCATCTGGGCTCTCTATTGGATATACAACACCCGGGACAGCCGCTCGCCGGTTGTCGCCCTGTTTATGAGTTTTGCCTGTGGATCGATTTTCATAACCATTTATTCGCTGGCTGTCGGGGATTTGCATCCGCCTCCATGGCCAGGCCTTTTGGGTGCGGGGTATGTTGGTGCCTTTGAAATGAGTATCACCTTCATCCTGTGGCTTTCTGCTCTGCGCTTGTCCGAAAACACCGCCAAGGTCAGCACCCTGATCTTCCTCTCTCCGCCGCTTTCCCTGATCTTTATTCACTTTTTTGTCGGCGAAACCATCACGGCGGCAACCATTTCTGGCTTGGGCCTGATCCTTTTAGGACTTGTGGTGCAAAAACAGCTCAACAGTCGCGTAAAAAGAATCAAAAAACCAGGGTGACTATTCAGCACAAGGACTCGTATCGACTATGGCAAGGGCATCTGCCGCCGGATGGGGGCAGCTAAGCCCCATGGATGGGTTCACACGGCCCTTGGAAAGGACGATTCAAGGCATTGTGCCGGCAAGCTGAATAACTGCAAACCAAGTTAATTTAACCGAGGCTTTTCCATCCTCTCTGTTTTGTTAAAATGGGGATGATTACCAGTAATGACCTGATCATGGCCACCACCTACGAACGCATCTACAGCATCGTCCGACTTATCCCTGAGGGGCGAGTCGCAACCTACGGCCAGATCGCTCACCTGCTCGCCATGCCCCACGGGGCACGGCAGGTCGGTTACGCCCTTGCCGCCCTGCGGGAAAACGATATCCCCTGGCACAGGGTCGTCAACGCCAAGGGCGGCATCAGTCCGCGGAACGAACCCGGTTACGAGCACATCCAACGGGCCATGCTCGAAGATGAAGGAATCACCTTTGACGCCAGGGGGTTCATTCCTCTGGCCCGCTTTCAATGGCGGCAGGACAAGCGGCCCTGAGCCTGCCCGAATATTTCAGGGAGGGAATATCATGAATGACAACCCGGCCACCCCAAAAGGCACACCTTTCAACCTTGAAAAGCACGTCGCCTATGCCGCCGGTTCGGTGGTCAGCAAAACCCTGCTGAAAAAGGAAATCGGCAACATCACACTGTTTTCCTTTGACGCCGGGCAGGGACTCAGCGAGCATACCTCCCCCTTCGACGCGGTAGTGAACATTCTCGACGGCCAGGCGGAAATCACCATCGGTGGGAAAATGCAGCGCGTCGCCGCCGGGGAAATGCTGATCATGCCGGCCAATGTTCCCCATTCGCTTCACGCCGGCGAGTGTTTCAAAATGCTGCTGATCATGCTGCGTGGTGAATAAATTTTATTCATGATGAAAAACAGCGTGGGAAAGGAAAAACATCATGCGTGAGAATATCAGAAAATAACAACCGTTCCCATGATGGCAACCACCATATCCATACTTTGGTTGAGCACGCTTTTTCTTTAACCAAAATAACAAACAGCCTGAAACAAGCCTGCCCGGACATCAGGCCGGCCTGTTTCTGTGGCTGAATTTCAAAAATCAGGTCTTGACATAAACCATTCCGAGACCTGGCGAAAATCATTCGGTCGGCTCCACATCAAAGGATGATCACCCGCATTGTTAAGGAAAATTCTGCTGTCAGGTATCTGCTGTCCCATGCGGCAGATCTGCTGAGCAGCATCCGGGAGCAATGAATCCTGCAGGCTGGCCGTCAAAAGCACAGGGCATTGAATCTCCCCGAGCCGACCGCCGATGCAATCGCCGCCTTTGTCAGCCAGGCGCAAAAGAAGCCTGCTGTCAGCATCCACAACCCCTTTCCAATCCTGACCGTGAGCTTTTTCCCAAAAACTTTTCTGCTCAGGAAGAAGTTGATGGCGGCTTTCAACTTCTTCCCGCAAGGATTGGGGCGCAAATTTTTCAACGCAACTGTCCGCGACAACAGCCGAAACATATTGCGGGAAATGAATGGCCATCAACAAAGCGGCCGCCGCCCCGCCGCTCGTGCCCATAACGATGCAGCGTTTCTCCCCTAAATGGTCGACAAGAGCTTTAGCCTGACAGGCACCTTCATACCACCAGTCATCCGGCCAGGATTCCAGCCGGTCCGACTCTCCTGTCCCCAGAAAATCCAGAACAGCCACGTGATAGCGCCGGCTGAAGCAGTCCAGTTCTCCCTGGTGCCAGACTGAAGATGCCGTATTGCCCGGCAAAATGATCAAAAGAGGTCCATTTCCCTGCTCCCGAAAAAATAAACGGAATGATTTGTAGTTGAAATATGACATATGCGTAAATCTCCTTAATATTCTGGAATCTTTTGGGCGACCACAGCAATCTCGTCAGCATCCTCGTGGAAAGGCTTTCCCGCAACATCTGAATAATATTCCACCACTTGAAAGCCGTTTGCAGCCAGTTCCCCGGCAAGGGCCTGGCGGCTGTAATACTGCAGCCAGTTATAAACTTCCCATGTTCTGTTCTCCTCAACGATGGTGTATTTATCCAGGATTACCTTCTCCTTTTCGTATTTGATGGTTTTAAGGAAACCGTAATAGGACTTTTCCGACCAGAAACCCTCCATCAGGCGATAGCCCCAGGTTGCAAGCTCCGACCGTTTCTTGAACGCATTCAGGGAGAAAACGTCCAGGAACACCAACCCATTGTCTTCAAGATGTCGATTAAACACCTTGAATAACCTCTTTCGCTGCTGCGGGCTCAAAGGGCATAGATCACAATATATCAAGGTGATCAGGTCGAATTTTTGATCGATGGAAAAATCAAGATAGTTGTGCCGATGATAAGCGATATCGAGGCCATTGGACCGCGCCTGCTCTTCAGCATAAGCGATAGACCGTTCCGAAAAATCGATGCCGGTTACGGCAGCCCCCTGCTCAGAGAACCGGGTTGTGTATAATCCCGGACCGCAACCGAAATCGGCCACCCGAAAACCACCTCCGAGGTTAAACCGGGAACTCATCCATGCTGCGGATTTCTCGATAAAGACCCGATTGCGGGAAGCTGGCTCCACATCGGGATTGAGGTGAAGTTCGAGCATCTTTTGGGAAATGTGCGAATCGTTCCACAATGTTTCAGCACTGTAGCATTCAAAAAGCGCCGGGCATACGTCCATGCTCCTAAGTTGCTTAAACATATTGTTTCCTTTCAGCTTTGGGAAAAAAGACAGCATCCGCCGGTCTGCAAAAGCAAAAGGGACAGGCCTTCACAGGAAAAATCCTAAGAACAAAACACGTCAACTGTCTAATTGGAAGAGAATTTGAGGCACAACACCGCCACGCTCCCACCGGTCGGAAACCGGGAGTGCGATCTTGCGCCAAAGAAAGGCTGAAAACCTATGATCGCGTTAGAACGCAGATATGGAAGGACGTTATTTCATGGCCAAAACATATATGATTGGTCAGGCGGGGTCAAGACTCAAAAAAACCTGTCGGACTCAGGAATAAATCTACTGCGAAAAAGTAAATATTCACCTTGCGTGGTGATGGCTGATGATTCCATTTACTCAGGACCTTCCCCCGCTACCAGCGCTAGCGGGATCCGGAATACCTGTTAAGGCCGTAAGCCAGAGCCAGCCCGGCGAGAAAACCACCGATATGTGCCCCGTGGGCCACACCGGTTCCCTGCCCGGCTGTCAGAAGAAAGGGCAGAAGGTTGTCAACCAGCAGATAGAAGCCAAGGACTATTTTGGCCGGAATCAGGACCGTCGTCATCAAAATCGGAAAAAGGAAGATGAAGACCTTAACCTGGTTGTGGGGAAACCAGATAAAGTAAGAGCCGAGAATTGCGGAAATCGCACCGGATGCACCAACCAGGGGTATGGAGGAACCGGGGGCAAAAAGGGCAAAAAACAAGGTGGCGCAAATACCGCCCGCCAGATAGGTCAGAAGAAAACCGAGTCGGCCCAGGCGATATTCGACATTGTCTCCGAAAATCCACAGAAACAGCATGTTCCCCGCCAGGTGGGCAAAACCACCATGCAGGAAAAGACTGGTCAAGAGGGCTACCAGGGACGGTGAGGAAGGGCGGAAACCATACTTGAAAATGATCAGATCATAGGCGCTGACGTTCTGCAAAAGATATCTCACATCCATATGAGCGCCGAGATTACGGACATATTCCACAAGAACGGGATCGTTAAAATCGGGGCGAATACGGCTCAGCGGCATAGTAATCAGGATGAAGACCGCCACATTCAGAGCGATCAAGGCAATGGTGACATATGGACGGGATGGAGGGTTGGGACTGTCGCCAATAGGTATAAACATTCAATCTCCTTACAGAAGCCTGGTTCACGCGAGTATCTCTCTCGCCATTGGGAAGAACCGCCGGATTTTTTCACTAAAGAAAGTAATTCTGCAGGTTTTCATTGTACTCAAAACACTATTAACTCAACTTTCGCAGACAGAAAAACAACCTAAAATACTGAAATAAATAAACAAAAGCATCATCTTCTGTAGTAAAATAGGTAAT
>JAFGRU010000067.1 GCA_016934985.1 Deltaproteobacteria bacterium | reverse complement strand
TACATCATGACGCGGTTAAACATCAGGACAAGGTTACGGCTGCAACTGTCAAATTCCTGTTTTGTGATAACGGTATTATTCATTTTTCCGTGACCTGCTTGGAGTTGGTTTTTTCACATGCCGGAAAAATAAAAACTCCCCGGTATTTCCTTTTTCGTAAATCGCAACGATATTGGGATGGGACAAAATAGAGGCCAGCTCTGCTTTCTGCTGGAATGATTCGGCAGCCTGGGACGTCGGGTGATAAGTGGTAATGAATTGCTGCTTTCGCGATTTTTATACACCCACACCGCTTTTTAAACAAAAACCATGCCGAGAAGTGGGGCTTTTTATTTTCCGTTGGTTTTTGGCTCGATTTTGGGCGCACCAATCCTTCCATCTCTCCGATATTTTTTAATGCAGGATGATGCCCGGCTCGTCATAGCCAGGCCAGCCATCGCATTGGCCCCGGCTTCGGTAGCATCGCTTTTGGCGTTCGCACCTGCGTCTGATTGGAATACAAGCAAAAAAAAAGTCCAGGGCGTTTTTCTGTCTAAAAAATCGTCTCAGATTGTTTGAGTCGGTCGGAGTGGCAGGAGCTGGCGCAATTATTACAAACCCTGAAAAATGGTACGGATTTCAGGTGAAAAGTTATTCAAGTTGCGGGTACGGCGCTTTTTTCCCGAATTTATTGCTCCGGTTTTACCCTGTCAGGGGTGTCTGTTGCCCGGAGCGGGTAAAATCATGGTAGAATCTGAGTGGTTTTTTCTAGGAATAAATCCACTTAACAGATAATAAGGTTTTCGGACCGGATGCCATGGTTCATATTGACGGATCCCAAGGCGAAGGGGGCGGCCAGGTGTTGCGTACCGCCCTGGCTCTCTCCGTTGTCACCGGTCGGCCGCTGCGCGTGGAAAACATCCGTGCCGGGCGCAAGAAGCCCGGCCTCATGGCTCAGCATCTCAAGGCTGTTGAGGCCGCCGCCATGATTAGCGGGGCCGTGGTCGAAGGGGCGGCTCCGGGAGCCAGAACCCTGTTTTTCAAGCCGCGGGGGCTCTTCCCCGGCAACTATCGTTTCGATATCGGCACTGCCGGGTCAACTTCCCTGGTTTTCCAGACCATTCTGGTGCCATTGAGCTTTGCCGAAGCGCCTTCCAATGTCATGATCACCGGCGGTACCCACGTTTCCTGGAGCCCATCATTTCACTTCCTTCAGAGGCACTTCAGGCCATTTCTCAAAAGCATCGGTTTCAACTTTGATCTGGTTCTGGCGGGGGCGGGCTATTATCCCCAGGGCGGCGGTTGCGTCAAGGCCACTATCCACCCCGCCCGAAATATCGCTCCCCTGGAATTGGTTGGGCGCGGGAAACTGCTCAGGATCAGTGGTTTGTCCTGCGCCACCAACCTTCCCGGGCATATTATTCAAAGACAGGCATCCCGGGTTCGCAACAGGCTGGCGGCAGCGGGATATGAAGCGGTTGATATGGAAGAGAGCCCGATAGCGGGAAAGGGAAAAGGCACGTTTGTCCATCTGCTTGCCGAATTCGAGCACTCCCAGTGTTGTTGCGATGCCCTTGGCGCCAGGGGAAAACCGGCTGAACGGGTGGCGGACGAGGCTGTGGAGCAACTGCTCGCTTTTCTGGAAAGCGATGGCGCCATTGACGAGCATCTGGCCGATCAGCTCATCCTGCCGCTCTCTTTTGCTCCGGGAATTTCACGGTTGAGGACATCGCGTATTACCCCCCATCTTCAAACCAATGCCGAAGTGGTGGGGAGATTCCTGCCTGTAGAAGTTCACATCAAAGGCGACCTGGGGGACGCGGGGGAGATGAAAATAAAAAGGGAAGAGTTCAACTCTCAAGTTTCCGTTTAAGTCTGTTGTTTCCGTCAAACTTTTTTTGGGCTGCGGATTAGAAAAAAAGAGCCGGCATTTTCTCAAGGTCCGACTCTTTTTTTTCGACTTCAATAATCTCTCAGTGGTGATGATGGTCGTGACCCGAACCGCCGGCCATGAGAGCCGATATCGGTTTGCCTGCCTGAAAATCTTTCCAGAAGGGGGAGATGTCGCGGACTTTTTGGATGATCGGCGGCATCTGTTCGATGACGTGGTCGACGTCCTCTTCACTGTTGTAGACACTGAGGCTGAAACGGATGGAGCCGTGAGCCGCCGTGAAAGGCACGCCCATGGCGCGCAGCACGTGGGACGGCTCCAACGAGCCGGATGTACAGGCCGAGCCCGACGAAGCGCAGATCTGGACGGCATTCATCAAAAGCAGAATTGACTCCCCTTCAACGTATTCGAAACTGATGCTGGTGGTGTTGGGCAGACGATTTCCGGGGTCGCCGTTGATCATGGCATTGGGAATGCGCTCAAGGAGTTCCTTTTCCAGGCGGTCGCGCATCTTTTTGACCCTGGTGTTCTCTTCTTTAAGGTGTTCGCCTGCCAGTTCCGAGGCCTTGCCCAGTCCGACGATATAGGGCACGTTTTCGGTGCCGCCTCTTTTCCCCGATTCCTGGTGGCCGCCGATGACAAAGGGCGTGAACTTGGTTCCCCGACGGATGTAGAGGGCGCCGACGCCCTTGGGGGCGTGCAGTTTGTGGCCGGAAAGAGAGAGCATGTCGATGGGTTGGCGGGCCATGTCCATGGGGATTTTGCCTACGGCCTGAACGGCATCAGTATGAAAGGGAATGCCCCGGGCTTTGACAATTTCACCGATTTCGTCAATAGGAAAGATAACGCCGGTTTCGTTGTTGGCGGTCATGACGCTGACCAGGGCGGTATCGTCGCTCAGGGCGTCCCGTAGTTCGCCGAGGTCAAGGCGGCCTTTCCGGTCAACGCCGAGTTCGGTGACCCGGTAGCCCCGGGCGCGCAGGTAATGGCCGACATTGAGGACCGCCGGATGCTCGACCCTGGTCATGATGAAATGCTTTTTGTCAGGATAGGAGCGCAGGGTGCCCATGATGGCGGCGTTGTCGCTTTCCGTGCCGCAGCTGGTGAAAAGGATTTCCGCAGGATGGGCATTGATGAGGGCGGCGATCTTCTCCCGCGCTTCCCGCACATGACGTCCGACCTGGCCGCCGAAGGAGTGCATGCTCGACGGGTTGCCGTAGAGTTCACTGAAAAAGGGAAGCATGGCCTCAACCACTGCCGGGTCCGTGCGGGTGGTTGCGTTGTTGTCCATGTAGACGGTTTTCATAATTTAACCTCTTCGACGACGATATCCGGGTGAACGAATTCCTTGAGTTTTGTTTCCACATATTTCTTCAGGGTGAAGTCCGACATGGGGCAGGAAGAACAGGCCCCCCGCAAGCCGACGTAAACGGTATTGCCGTCGATATCGATGAGTTCGAGATCGCCGCCGTCGGCACGCATGGGAGGGATGATTTCGCGCTCAAGGGTTTCTTCGATGAGGCGAATTTTCTGAAGGTTGGTGAGCTTTTTCCCCGCAGCCGGTTTGGGTGCAGCTTTTTCCGGTTTTTTACCGTCCCAGAGTTGGTCCAGGATCATCTTGATTTTCGGGTGGCAGCTCTGGCAACCGCCACCGGCTTTGGTGTAATGGGTGACTTCCTCGACCGTGGTCAGATTGTTCTCGCGGGCGACCCGCTCGATTTCCTTGTCGGTGATGCCGAAACACTTACAGACGATTTCATAGTCCTGTTTCTCGACGGGCTGGCCCCGGTAGTTGGCAATGGCCGCCTCGAGAGCCTCCATGCCCATGACTGAACAGTGCATCTTTTCTTCGGGCAGGCCGCCCAGGTATTCGGCGATCTCCTTATTGGTGATCTTTTCCGCCTCATCCAGGGTTTTGCCTTTGATCATTTCGGTCAGGACCGAGGAGGAGGCGATGGCGCTGGCACAGCCGAAGGTTTGAAACTTGGCCTCCTTGATGCGCTGGTTTTCGTCCAGCTTGAAGGTCAGGCGCAAGGCGTCCCCGCAAGCCAGGGAGCCGACCTCGCCGGTGCCGTCCGCATCTTCTATTTCTCCAACGTTGCGGGGGTGAAGAAAATGTTCCATGACCGCTTCAGTGTATTCCCACATTTCTATCTCCTTGAGTTTTTCTGTTCAGTTCTTTTTAATATTTTAGCTCAAAAGAGAACTTTTCTGGTAATAATTTAAAAATAATCATAAAACCACCAAATACAAGTTCTTTTCTATCGGGTGGAAAACCATATGCCTTGGATATCACAGTTTCTTATCCCAAAATTCCGGGGTTGCGTCCCCGGACGCCGCCTTCTTTCTTTTTACGTCAAAAAGAAAGAAGCAAAGAAAAGGACGCCCCGGCGCCTTGCCCTTCGGGTTCCCTGCGCTCCGTGAGTGTTTTGAGGACGGTCAGAAACTCGCAAAAACCGCTCAGACAGTCTGCCCGTCTTTTTCTCAAAACACTTACTCCACTCCGGCTGTGTCGCAAAAGGAGGAGAAAAGAAAAAATTAATCAATACCGAAACGTATTATTTTGCGCTTTTTTTTGTGCTAATCCCTATTCTAACATATGGCAGGGGGCTTGGCGGGTCAGGCTGATTGCTCGCTGGCGGCAGCTTTAAGAATGCGGAAGATTTCCCGGAAGGCATGGCGGTCCTGGTTGCTATGGAGGCGGTGGGCGAGTTGGGACAGGGCGTCTGCATCGACGCTGGGAAACTGCTCCTGAACCAGGCGCAGGGTTGTTTCAAAGCTGGCCGCATCACAGAGACCGTCGCGCAGGCTTTCGAGTTGATGAAAGAGTTTTTTCTCTTCGTACTGTTGCTCATGACTACCGGCCAGGAAAGCGTTCAGCTCCTCGACCATGTCCTCGTCCTTGCGCAGCAGCCCCGCAAGATGTTTGATCTGGCGCTTGCGTGACCCATGGCCCCTGGTGCCGCGGGCCAGTTCCAACTCTTTGCGGATGTCGGCGGGGAGTTCCATCCCGGCAAGCCGGGCTTTGGGGAGGGTGACGAGTTCATTGGCCAGCTCCTCAACCGCTTTGGCGGCCCTTTTGCGCGCCGACTTGCTTGGGCCGCTATAAGGGCTTTCCTCGTGATCAAAGGTCATTATCCAGTTCCTTCTTTGCTGTCAGCCTCGGGTTTAAAGCGGGGTTGGAGAAAATCCTCCATGAATTTTTTCTCCAACGCTGTGGATAGGGCCCCTCGAAAAGCAATATCCGCATGCATCAGCAGGGGGTCTGCCAGCATCAGCCGCTCCGGGTGCCAGCCCTGCCAGGTATTTGAGGGGCTGAAAATTTTCATGAGATCGACGTTTCCCTCGGGGTCGGGCACCAGCTGCAGGCGCAGCATGGTCTTGAGGGTATCCCCCGGCAGGTAAAGGACGGCGCTGCGAGGTTTTGGGTGATCGAAAAGCAGGTGGGCGCCGAGCTCGCCGCCGGTGAGAATGGTCTCGCCCAGCCCTTTTTCCCGCAGCAGCTGGGGGAGATCGGTGATCTCAAGAGCGCTTGAGAAACGGCAGGTGTGGAGCATGAGTTTTTCCCGCAGGTTTTCGCTGAAACCGAGTTCCCAGCGCCGCAGCAGCGCCTCAGGACTTTTGAGCACACGCTTTCTCCGCCCGCTGCGTTCGAGGTAGCCGGTCTTCTCCAGACGCTGCAGCACCAGACTGACAGCGCCGAGGGCGATGCCGGCTTCGGCAGCGAGGCGGCGGCAAGTCCAGGATACGGCGTCGGGATTGGCAAGAAGCACGAAGATGAGTTTGAGACCGGCCTGTTGAAACGGCCTGGCAGCGCTGACTGATTCACTTTTGCGTGGCCGTCCCGAGATTTCCACATACATAGGGGGATGGTTGAGGAAGGCGTTGCCGCAGCTGTCCATGTAGTTGATTTTACGGTTCCGCAGGCGGGTGGCAAGATTCTCGGAAAGAAAATCGGTGAGCAAAAGAGGGGCTTGGGGAGATTTGCTTTCTTCCATCTGGCGGAGGATGAGAGTCGCGGTTTTCGGAGTGATACGCAGGTGCAGAAAAGCCCGAAAAGAAATGTTGTCCCAAGGGGTTACCAGGCGGATTCGGCCGCAGCTGCCGTCAAGATTCCATTCGGGTTCGAAAGTGGTTTTGCAGCCTTCCAGAGCACCGAGATTGCGCAGACAGACACGCAGAGTCTCTTTTTCTGCCGCGCTCATGCGTGGATATCTTTTAAGTGCTTTTCCGGTTTCCATTTTCTCAGTTGTCGATACGGTTTATAAAAACATCCCGGGGTTTACTGGTGCCGTCCGAGGGCCCGATAATACCTTCCTTCTCCATCTGTTCGATCATGCGCGCGGCGCGGTTGTAGCCGACACGCAGGCGGCGCTGCAGCATGGAGATGGAGGCCTGCCGGGTTTCGGACACGATGGCCAGGGCCTCATCCCATTTCTCGTCGTATTCGTCGTCCTCATCGCCGCCGTTGTCGCGGCCACCGGCGTAGGCTTCGAGAATCTTGGCGTCGTATTCCGGTTCGCCCTGGTGACGCAGAAAATCGACCACCCGCTCGACCTCGGTTTCGGAGACAAAGGCGCCGTGCACGCGTTTGAGCACCCCGGTACCCGGCGGCAGGTAGAGCATGTCCCCTTTGCCGAGAAGGGTTTCGGCGCCCATGGAATCGAGGATGGTGCGTGAGTCGGTGCGGGCGAAGACCTTGAAAGAGATACGGGTCGGAAAGTTGGCCTTGATCAGCCCGGTAATGACGTCGACGCTGGGGCGCTGGGTAGCGAGGATCAGGTGGATGCCGGCGGCGCGGGCCATCTGGGCGAGACGGGTGATGGATTCCTCGATTTCGCGGCCTGCCACCATCATGAGGTCGGCGAGTTCATCCACCATGATGACGATGTAGGGGAGATGGCCGTGTTCAAGCACCTCCGCTTCATCCATGGAGAGAAACGGTTCTTCCTCCTGATCGCCGAGAATCTCGTCGGTCTCCGGAGGTATGGGCGGTTCCGGCAGCGGCGGCTCGTTGGCCTCTTCGCGGGCGATCTTGCGGTTATAGCCCTCGATGTTGCGCACTGCCTTGTCGGCCATGAGGCGGTAACGGCGTTCCATCTCCCGTACCGCCCAGGCAAGGGACAGGGCCGCTTTCTTGGGATCGGTGACGACCGGAAGAAGAAGGTGGGGGATGCCCTCGTAAATGGAGAGCTCGAGCATTTTGGGGTCGATCATGATCATTCGCACATCGTCGGGTGTTGCCCGGTAGAGGAGGGAGAGGACCATCGTGTTGATGGAGACCGACTTTCCGCTGCCCGTGGCGCCGGCAACCAGCAGGTGGGGCATATGGGCCAGTTCGGCGACAATGGTGTGGCCAAAGATATCTTTGCCGAGGGCCAGGGGCAGGCCGGATTCGGCATTCTGGAATTCATCCGATTCAAGGATTTCCTTGAGGTAGACGGTTTCGCGGTCCTTGTTGGGGATTTCAATACCGACCACACCACGTCCGGGAATAGGTGCGACAATGCGGATCGAAAGGGCGCGCAGGGCCATGGTCAGGTCGTCCTGCAGGCCTGCGATCTTGTTGACCTTGATGCCGGGGGCGGGGAGAAATTCGTACATGGTCACCACCGGGCCGGGCTTGACCTCCACTACCTTGCCCTGAACACCGAAGTCCAGCAGTTTCCTTTCCAGCAGACGGGCGTTCTCCGCCAGGGTGGCAGAATCCTGAGGCGGGGTGGCCGGCTGCTCATGTTCAAGCAGAGAGAAGCTGGGGAAACGGTAATCTCCCGAGGTCTCGAGGATTTCCAGCCTTCTTGGCTTTTTCTCCTCCTTGGCTTTTTTTCTGTTCGGGGTTGCTTCTGCCTTTTCCGGTGCAGTGTCAAGAGTGGCGATGAGGGGGCGGCTTTCCTCTTCCCCGGGTTTTTCCCGTTCTTCTTTTTTGCGTTCCCTGGCAGCTGCTTTTTCCGCCTTTTTCTCCTCTTTGCGCTCTTTGCGGCTTGCCATCATCTGGGGCAGGCGCTCCCTGGCCATTTTCAGACACCAAAGCAGAGAGAAGCGGATGGTTATAAGCAGTGAGGCAAGGAATATTACAAAAAGGAGAAGAAACGCGCCCATCGGATTGAGATAGTGGGTCAGTACACCGGCCAGCATCTTGCCGAAGGCACCGCCCGCCTCCTTGACCTGGCGCCCCCAGAGATCGAGGCTGCCGAAGCGCAGGGAAATAAGGCCGCACAGGGAAAAGATCAGAACACCGAAAGCGGCAATCTTGTGAAAACGGACCTCGATGTCCTTGAGGCGCAGAAGCTTGATGCCCATGGACAGAAAGGCGACGGGAAAAAGTACGCTGCAGAGGCCGAAGACCTGCAGCAGCAGATCGGAGATGTGAGAGCCGATAACCCCACCGGCATTGACGATCTTCTCAGGATTGAGGTTGTTGTTGAAAGAGGGATCGTTGCTGTTGTAGGTGGCCAGTATGATGAAGAAAAAGGCGCTGAGTGCCAGCCAGGCGACAGCGGATATCTCCTTTTTCAGATAGGTGGCGAAAAGGTTGGGATCGGTCTTTTTTTTGTCTTTGGCCATTCAAAAATCCTTGAACAAGTTTCGCTTTTAGAAAGAGATCAACAGGAAGGTAGCGCCGGCCAGCCAGCAGTAGATGGCGAAAGCGAAAAGCCGTTTTTTGCGGATCACCTTCATTAGAAAGTGAATGGAAAACAAACCGGCCGCAAAAGCGACCGCAGTCCCCAGCACATAGGCCGGGACCTCGGCGGAGGCTACTTGAGAGATATCCTTCAGCGACAGCAGGGCGGCCCCGAAGACGGCCGGCAGGGCGAGAAGGAAAGAGAAGCGGGCTGCCGTTTCGCCCTCCACCCCCTTGAACAGCAGGGTCGAGATGGTGGCACCGGAGCGCGAGATGCCGGGGACGATGGCGCAGCCCTGGGCGATGCCGACAATGAGGGCATCGGAGATGTTCATATCCGCAGTGCGGCGGCCGTCGTTGCGGACCCGTTCGGAAACGAAGAGCAGGCAACCGGTGACCAGGAGCATTGAGGAAACCACGGTCAGGTTGTCAAACAGGCCGGTGAAAAAATCTTTGAATAAAAGCCCGATGATCGCCGTGGGCACCGAGCCGAGGATCAGCAGCTTCAGCATGTGTCGGTAGACTTTCGGCTCTTCGCCTTTCAGAAAGGGAGAGGTCGCCAATTGAATGATGTCCTTGCGGAAATAGATGATGACCGCCACCATGGTGCCGACGTGGAGCATGACATCGAAAAGGACGCCGGGTTGCTGAAAGTTGGGGAGATAGTGCTGGGCGATGGCCAGGTGGCCGGACGATGAGACCGGCAGGAACTCGGTCATGCCCTGGATGAATCCCAGAAATATGGCTTCAAATATGGACATGGAAGTTGCTGATTTCCTTTATTAATTGGTGGCTGGCGGGATGTGCTCGAGGTATTCACATTGTAAAGCTTTGACCCTTTAAGACCTTGGGGTTGCGTCCCCAAACGACGCCTTACTCTTTTTGCTTGTCCAAAAAGAGTAGGCAGAAAAAGGACACCCCGGCGACTTGCCCTTCGGGTTCCCGCCACTCTGTAAGTGTTTTGAGAACGGTCAGAAACTCGCTTCGCTCAAACAGTCTGCCCGTTTTTATCTCAAAACACTCACTCCGCTCCGGCTGCGGCGCAAGGGGAAAGCAAAACTTAACACCTAAAACTTAAAACTATCTTCAAACATCCTGAATCAGGGGCACGACCAAGGGGCGCCGTTCCAGGGTGCGGCTGAAGAAGCGCTGCAGTTTGCGGCGCAGTTCATCGGCCAGGATCTCGCGGTCGCCGGTGAGGCCGGGGCATTGTTCATCCAGAACCTGGCGGATCACCTCCCGGGCCCGGTCGAGCAACTCCTCGTCTTCTTCGGCCATGAAGCCGCGAGTGTGGAATTTCGGTTCGTCCAGAAGCCTGCCGGTGGCCGCCTCATAGCTGAACTGTACTACCACCAGGCCGTGGTGGCCGAGATGGCGCCGGTCGCGGATTTCGTCGAGGCCGAGATCGCCAACTCCTTTGCCGTGCACAAGAGTGCGCCCGCTGTGGACGCATTCCTCTATTGCACAGCCTTGGGCCGAGACTCGCAGGGCCTCGCCGTTTTCCAGGATAAAGGTGTTTTCCCTGGCGACGCCGGTATCCTGCGCCAGCTGAGTATGCTTGACCAGATGGCGGTATTCCCCATGGACGGGCACGAAATAGCGCGGCCGGACCAGGTTTAGAACCTCGCGCAGCTCTTCGCGGCTGGCGTGCCCGGAAACATGGACGTCACTGGTGGTCTCATAATAGACCTCCGCGCCGCGGCGGTAAAGATTATTAATGGTCTGTTGAATACTGCGTTCGTTGCCGGGGATAAACTTGGACGACAGGATCACGACATCGCCATCTTCAAGCTGCAGCTGCTTGTGTTCTCCCATGGCGACCCTGGAAAGGGCACTGCGGAACTCGCCCTGGCTGCCGGTAGTTATGATCATGGCCTTGTCACGCGGGTGGTATTTAAGCTCGTCCAGGTCGATGAGGGCGTCGTCGGGAATGTGAAGATAGCCCAACTGGCGGGCTACCCGGCTGACCAGCAGCATGCTCCGTCCGGTAATGACGATTTTTCGGCCGGTTTTCAGGGCTGCGTTGATCGCCTGTTGAACCCGGTGGATATTGGAGGCAAAGGCCGCTACCATGACCCACCCCCGGCATTGCGGCAGAATGCTGTCAAACATCTTGCCGACTCCGCTTTCTGACGGGGTGCGGCCAGGGCTTTCGACGTTGGTGGAGTCGGAGAGAAGAAGCAGGACCCCTTCGTTGCCGTACCTGGCCAGGCGGTCGGTGTCCGTTTTTTCACCATCCAGAGGGTCGGGGTCGAGTTTGAAGTCGCCGGTATGGACGACAAGCCCGGCCGGGGTGCGGATGGCGAGGCCGACGCCGTCGACAATGGAGTGCGAAACGCGGAAGAATTCGACTTCAAAAGGGGCGAGGTGAACACTTCCGGCAGGAGAAATGGTGTGAATCTCCGGGGTCCGGTTGAGATCGTGTTCGTCCAGCTTGCTTTGCAGCAGACCCAAAGTCAGGGGGGAGCCGAAAATGGGCGGAAAACCGAGGCGCTCCAGCAGAAAGGGCACAGCGCCGATATGGTCCTCATGGCCGTGAGTCAGGAACAGGCCGACAATATCCGCCGTGCGGTCGGCAAGGCAGGTGACGTCCGGGATGGCGAAGTCTATTCCCAACATGCTCGATTCCGGAAACATGAGGCCGCAGTCGATGAGGAGAAGCTTGTCCCGGCATTCGAGGACCATCATGTTGAGGCCGATTTCACCCAGCCCTCCCAGGGGGAGAAGGCGGATCGAATTGCTGTCTGAGGTTGTGGCTAGGTCTGTAGACACGTATTTCCTTTATAGTGATAATTTTCGTGTGTCATATCCGGCGGAGAAGTTTCCGTTTGTGGAAAAATTCAATATCCAGCAGAATGCGACGACATTATAAACAAACAGTTTAAGGGAATATTTGGACAAGCGTCAATTTTTTTTAATAAACAGGCGGGGTTGTCGGCGATTGACGACCGGAGGGCAGCATCAATCAGGTTAGAGCGTAGCGGATATATTGAAGCTCAGCTTACAGCCATTGCGGACAATCTGCGTACCGTCCCAAACTGGATGACATCCTGATAGTCCACCGTCTTGGCAGAAGTCTATTTGAAAATAAGATAGCGGGAGCATTGTAGAGGCAAAGCCCGCCCGATGATATGAGCGGCAGGGGTGGGGATGGCTTGCAAGGCCGCGAGCAAATGTTCCGCCTGCTCGGCGGGAAGGGCGACCAGAAGGCCACCGCTGGTCTGGGGATCGAAGAGGATCTGGCGCTTCCATTCCGGCCATTGACCTTCGAATTGCGCCAAACCTTCCGTCAAGCGTTCATTAAAGGCATTGACGCCGGTATTCATGCCTTTGCGGTACATCTCCAGGGCTTGGTCCATGATGGGCAGGGCTGCCATTTCGATCTCCAGAGTGGCCGATGACGCTTTGGCCACCTCCAGGGCGTGACCGGCCAAACCGAAGCCGGTGACATCGGTTACGGCATGAACCTCGAATTGGTGCAGGGCTTCGGCCGCCAGCTTGTTCAGCGCCGAGACGACCCTGATACATTCCGCCATGGCTGCGGGCGGAACCCATCCTTTAAGATTGGCGTTGAAGAGTACCCCGCTGCCGATGGGCTTGGTCAGGACCAGAACATCGCCCGGTTTGGCTCCGGCGTTGGTCCAGAACCTTTCCGGATGCACCGTTCCCACCACTGCCAGGCCGAACTTGGGTTCGCTGTCCTCCACGGAATGGCCCCCGGCCAGCACGGCCCCGGCTTCAGTAATTTTGTCCAGAGCCCCGGCCACAATCCTGTTCAGGTCGTCGGGAGGAAGTATCTTGGAGGGAAAGGAGACGAGGTTGAGGCACACCTTGGGGGTTCCCCCCATGGCGTAGACATCGCTGATGGCGTTGGCCGCCGCAATCTGGCCGAACTGGTACGGATCGTTTACCGGCGGGGTAATGAAGTCCGCCGTAACGACAATGGCCAAATCATCGCTCAGCCGATAAACCCCTGCGTCGTCGTTGGTTTTATAGCCCATCAACAGATTGGGATCATCGGCCTGATGAAGGCCTGCCAGCATTGCACCGAGCCCGACCGGGTCGATCTTAGCTGCTCAACCGCAGGTCTTGGAAAGATTCTGCAGGGTCGGCTTGCGGAAAAGTTTGAGCCAGTTCATGGTGTCCTCAATTGGTTGAACAATGTTTTTACCTGTGCTGCAAGCGGATTTTCACGGCGGCCCAGGAAATCCCAGTCCACCTGTTGGATCAAGTCGGGGCGCTGCTGGAGAATGATCTCCGCAGCCCATTGGGCGCTCAGACCCGTGTACCGTGGACATAATCCGTAATTTTTTTTTGATCCTTTTTCCACCTCTCCGGTTAATACCCGGCAGCAACTGGAGCCGAACACCTCATTGAATCGCCTGTTCAATTTTCGCGTGGCGGCAAGGAGCTTCTTGTTGGCCATGGGGCCGAAACGGCCGTCACCCAAAAAGAGCCCCAGGGCCAGCACAGCGCCGCTGAGCGACCCGCACATGCAGCCTTGCCCAGCCAGTCCGTGCCCATAGCCCGAAGAAAGCTGCACGGCCAACTCGGTTGGCATGCCTCCATTTAAAGTGGTGTTCAGGGTTACCAGAACCGCTGCGGAACACCACAATTGCTTGGTGGCGAAGAGATGTTCCGCCCGCAGGCCGATATGGCGTGCCGTTTCGTCTGGTTCCCACCGATTTTCGGTCACCGTGGTTTCTGATTTTATTGAATGAGTATCCATGGCCCCACAAAAAAATTGGCAGCGGGCATGAGAGTGTTTCGCTAAACAGAGAAAACTGTTTGCAACAGTTTGGTATGATAGCCTTGCGGTGCCCGCCGGTTTAGGGAACTGCCGCAGTTATTCCACTTTTTCCACAGGGTGACCCGCCCTTTTCCAGGCAAAGATGCCACATGGACAGCAGTAGGCCCTGGTATAGTCCGGTTCTTCGCCCGAACTGCGCCATTTCGGCTACTGGAACATGGGATCAAACCACAGTGGCTTTATTCCTGATGCCGACTAACATCCCACTCTAGCATATCGGGAAGAGGAAACAGAAACTGTTTAACCTCGGGTACATGACTCTTCCCAAGTTGAGGAAAGGAGGAAAGGGGTAAAACGAGCTGTGAGGGGGCGGCCTCAACTTAACCTCGTTAAGTCCCGTTGCGCCTGCGGTATTTCCCTGATGATTTCCATGATCTGGGTGGCGGGCGTCGGCCGGGCCAGTCGGCCGGCCATACGATTGATCCGCATTGAGGTGACGGCTGCCTTTCTCATCTCCATGCCGGCGTTGATCATAACCGATACCAGGCCGGTCAGGGTGTCTCCTGTGCCGCCGATGGCTTCCAACACATCTTCCACGGGGGTGCCCACTGTTTCAAGGATTCCACTGTTATCAGCCAGACAATCTTTTTCCCCTTTGACGAGGAGATAGCTGGCGGCGTTGCGGTGCAGGTAGGCCCGGGTAATAAGATCTGGGACGCGATTGTTTTCATGGAGGATGAAGCCCCGGGTATAGAAGGGGTGGGGCGCCTTCTCATCGGCGAGGAAGGCGAGTTCTCCAACATCGGGGGTAAAGAGGTCGTAAGCGCGGGCTGCGCCGCTCATCTTCGCTGCATACATGAAACCGGCATCGGCGATCAGGCACGGCCGGGGATTCAGTGTTTTGATCACATCGAGCAGGCGATTATGCCAATGGATGATGGGCTGAAGATAATGGAATGTAATAGTTTTAAATGATTTTGCGGGAAGGACCTCGGCCAGGTGCGCATAGAGGGCTCTGCTCCCCCTGCCTGTTCCGGTATCTCCGACGAGCAGGGCGAAGGGCGGGGGCAGTTCGAGAGTTTCCGCCGCCATCACAGCCGCGGCCAGGAGAGCGGGCGTCCCCCGGTTGACATCGATGGAAGTCGTTCCGACCAGGAGCCGATCTCCGCTCAAGGTCGCTTCCCCCCCTACCAGGGGAAAATCATGGGATGGAACCGTTCCGGCTATACAAAGCATCGGCGTCTGAGCTCCTCGTAAGCGAGTTGAAGGGCGTAGCCGCACAGGGTGTGGCCGATTTCCCGGGGGCTTGGCGCTTCGGCAAGTGTCTTCCCTACCATGCAGGCTCCAAGGTAGGGGACATCGGGGCAGCCCCCCCCGGAAATGTTGACAATGACGAGAGTTTTCTTGTTCACCGTCAGTTTCATATTGGCTGCCCTGACCATGAGGTGCGCGCCGTAATCCTTGACCTGAAAGATATCGACCGGCTCAAGCAGAGGGCCGGAGACAGGGACCATTTTCAGGGGTGGTAGTTTTGCCTCTTCGAGGATTCGCAAAATCTCCAATTTTTCTATCAGGGGGAACTCGATGACCAGATCGCAGCCCTGGCGGATTTCCGGCGGGGGGCCCATGACCCGGATGAGCCGGTCGTTTTGTTTGAGCAGGGTTTCCGCCTGAATGACCTCGCCGGTGTTTTCGAAGACGAGGAATCCCCGATCCTCCTTGCCATCCGGAGGAAGAGGTTTCTCTGTTGTTTTTTTACTTTTAAAGAAGTCGAAGAATGCCAAAAGTTAACCTTTTTTTATCGTGATCTTGCATTCACCGGCTTCCTCGTTGGTATCCGCGACGGTCCATCCCTTGTTGGTTGCGGCCCGGCAGACATTTTCCTTGGAAGCTTCGTTGTCCACGATAACGAGGATTTCATCCGATTGGGCGGCCTTGATCGCATCAAGGGTCATGAGAACGGGTTGGGGACAGGAAAGGCCACGAGCATCGACTGTATCAGCCATAAATTCCTCCTTATAATTTTATTCGTTGGTAATTATTCAGGTTATGCAATCCTTTTGCGCATTGTAAAGCCGATGAACAGGCATACCAGAAGCCCGATAACAACAGCTTCAATACCATACGGACCGACGCCTTTGGGCGAACTGGCGAGGCCGAAATTGTGGCTGAATCCGGCTCCGACAATCATCCCCATGACAAAAACCGCGGCATCCCCATCACCCTCGCCGGCCAGAAAAAGTTGGCGGCCGGGGCAGCCGCCGGCCAGGCAGAAGGCCAGGCCGGACAGAATCATGCCGGCAAAGTTCCATACATGCATGGTATGGGCAACGGGCTGTCCCGCGAATCCCGGATGGAATTGGCCGACCATGAAGTTGACGATGAAAGCAGTGATGATAAGGGCTATGAAGCCTGAGAGAAGATGCATCTGGCGGAAAAGAACGAAGTCACGGATGGCGCCCATGGTGCAGAAGCGGCTCCGCTGGGCTAGAAAACCGATCAGAAGGCCGACGCCAAGGGAGACCAGAAGCGGTGCGTGCATGGCGCCCGGCCCTTTGAGGCTGTAAAAGAGTACGCCGTTTTTTGCTTCTCCGGAAACTGCAGGAAAGATGAACAGGAGGGCCAGCAGACCTGCCATGAAAAGGGGAAGCATGAGGCCCGCCGTGTGGTGAGTCGGCTGGGTGCGCCCGAGGTTATAGCCCCCTTTCAGGAACAGGGTGCCGATCCAGACGCCCACGGCAAGGCCGAGAAGGCCGAGAATGGCATTGCCGTCACCAGCAGCCAACCGCAGAGCAGCCCGCCAGGGGCAGCCGAGAAAAACCAGAGCGCCGATCATGGCGAAGGCGCCGAGCATGAACCGGACTATCGGCGCCGAACCGAGGCGGGGCCGGTATTCCTTGAAAATCAAAGCGGCTCCCAGCGATCCGAAGACGAAACCAATGATTTCCGGGCGGATGTATTGCACCACGCCGGCCCGGTGAAGGCCGACGGCCCCCGCGATATCCCGTTCGAAACAGGCCACGCAAACCCCCATGTTGCCGGGATTCCCCCATTTTTGCAACAAGGGCGCCAGAATTCCGATGACGACCCCCACGGCAATGATACCCCAACCTCCTGCAAAGATGTTTTTCAGTCCTTTCACAAATTCCTCCTTACTTTTTTATCCCAACAACAGAACATGACCGGAAACGGCCGCGAAAAAGGCATAAAATTAAAGAAGTTGGCTGAATGTCCTGAGTGAAAGGGATGGAATCGACAAAAAGGGACGAAGCCACGGAAAATGCGGTTCCTCATGGAAACGTTTCGAATGGAAGCAGGGAGGAAAGAGAGTTTTTGCGATGGATGGATCAACTCAGCCTCATTATCAGTCATGCCGCAACACCCGCGGCACGACCTTCATGAGACTAACAGGCCGGCGGCGGAGAGAGGGCAGAACGGTGCTTGCTGGAGAACCGCACGGGCTCCCTGCCAGCACCTCAAATTAACGGAATAAAAGTTGGATAAAAGTAATCCATTGATAGTGCACCTGTTCAAAAAATGAAATTTTAAGCGCCTTTTTATATAAAATTCACTGAGGATTGTCAACAATCTCGTCAGGAACCGGAAAGGGCAGGCACTGCCTGGTTTACGTAATGCTGATCCGTGCTACCGGATGTTTAACCACGCTGCCGACGAGGAACGCCCCGGCACCGGCCTGCTGAAGTTTTTCCGTCAATTCGGCCAGTTTTTCCGATGCGACTGCCATCAGCAGTCCGCCCGAGGTCTGGGGGTCAAAGAGGATATCGCGGATCTCGGGTTTCAATTTTTCCGCACCGTCTACCTGGGGGAGGTAGAACAGGCGGTTGCGGTGGCTGCCCCCGGGCACCATTCCCATCTCCGCCATTTCCAGGGTATGGGGATAGAGCGGAGGGTTTTCCCCGTTGAGAACGAAGCCGACGTCGCTCGCTTCGGCCATTTCCAGGGCATGCCCGATGAGACCGAAACCGGTGATGTCGGTGCAGGCATGGATGCCGACTTCGAGCATTACCCGGGCGGCAGCGGCATTGAGGGAGGCCATCCCCCGCAGGGTCTCGTCGATATCGCTTTCGGTTAGAATCTCCCCTTTGAGGGCGGTGGCAAGTATGCCGGAGCCGAGAGGCTTTGTGAGGATCAGGAGATCTCCCGGCCGGGCACCGACCGAGGTTACCATTCGTTGCGGATGGACGGTTCCGGTGACGGCGAGGCCGTATTTGGGCTCCTCATCCTCGATGGAGTGGCCGCCGACTATTACTGCTCCGGCTTCGGCGATCTTTTCGGCGCCGCCCAAGAGGATGGCGGCAAGTATTTCCTTATCCAGGGAACAGGAGGGGAAGGAGACAAGGTTGAGTGCGGTGAGGGGTTTTGCTCCCATGGTGTAGATGTCGGAAAGGGCGTTGGCTGCGGCGATCTGACCGAAGAGGTAGGGATCGTCCACCACCGGGGTGAAAAAATCGACGGACTGGACCAGAGCGCACTCCTCCGTAAGGCGGTAGATTCCCGCGTCGGCAAAAGGTATCCCTTGGGAAAGGAGGTTGGGATCCTTGGATTCCGGAAGGTGGCGCAGAACCTGCGCCAGGGTCTCGGGCCCCAGCTTGGCTGCTCAGCCCGCGCTTTTGGCGAGCTGGGTCAGACGTTTTTTATCCTGGTTCATGGTGGTAATTCTCTTCCCCGTGGGTGGTTTGAACCCCATTTTTTTCGGGGGCAAGTATAGAGAACCCGCGCCTGACATTCAAGACATATCCGTTGTTTTTTGAAAAACAGGACTCAGGCAGGATTTTAGACCGGACCTTGGTCTCTGGAGGTTGATATCTAAAAAAGTTTTTACTATTCAGCACAAGGGGGTCGTGCCGCTCATGGAAAGGGCATCTGCCGCCCGGATGGGGGCAGTTTAGCCCCATGGGTGGGTTTATGCGGCTTTTAGCGTGAGTAGGGCGACCCCATCTGCAGTGAACTGAATAGTATTAAAAAGTTTTCCTTTTGCCAACAGGCCCGCAGTGCCAATGTTCCCATAAGATTCCCCGTTTTTGGTGCGGAAACTCCGCCTTTCTTTTGCTACGGAAAACCAATTGTGATAGGATACGTCGTTTTTTCTTATAAAAAAACATCATTTAAACGATTCCAGGCCATATACTCTATGACGGATAAACAGAAAAAAAATTTTCAAGCTCTTCCCGCCAAAATATCTCAGCCACGAATAAATAAATGTTTTCAATGGCAGCGCCTTTTTGATTTGGTTGACAGTCACCAAAACAAGCCATTGGTTTGGATGAGCGGGCCGGCCGGTTGTGGGAAAACCATGCTTGCCGCCAGTTATTTAAGAACACGCGACCTTGACCATATCTGGTATCAGGTCGACAGTCGCGATATGGACCCGGCCACCCTTTTCTATTATCTGGAACTGTGGCTCAAATCCCAGGTTGAAAAACCATCCAATCCCCTGCCTGCTTTGCGGCCGGAGCACTCCAAAGATCTATCCGTTTTTTGTAAAAATTACTTTGAAATGTTTTTTGGCCTTTGTACGCCAACGCCGATTCTGGTTTTTGACAACTGCCAAAAGCTTCGGGACAATACCCAGTTTTTCCAGATTGTGCAGTATATGGCGACTCAAATGCCGCCGGGCGGCCAGATTTTTCTGATCAGCCGTGCCGAGCCGCCATCGAATTTTGCGCGGATGGTGCTGCATCAGGATATGGGGGTGCTGCGTTGGAAGGATTTTCAGCTGACCTCCGGCGAGATACAAACCCTCTCAGCGGAATTTCAAAACACGGCACTGAACCAGGCCCAGGCGGAGACGATTTTTAAAAAAACCATGGGCTGGGTAGCCGGTGTGGTTGTCCTGTTGACCACATCTGACGTGACCTCAAAACTTGATAACTCTGAGACGCTGCCTTTGCCGGAGGTTCTGTTCGACTATTTCACGGGTGAAATCTTCGCTCAGTTCGATGAAGTCACGAAAAATTTTCTGCTCAAAACCGCCTGGCTGCCCACGATCAGTGCTCCCATGGCTCAGGAGGTTACCGGCCACGAACAGGCGGATCTCATTTTGCGCAGGCTTGCACGGAAAAACTTCTTTACTATTCAACACAGCCAGGGGCGGCAAAATCTTTATCAGTATCATCCGCTTTTTAAGGAGTTTTTAAAAAAACAGGCGCGCGCAATGCTGCCGCAGGAAACCCTCATTGACCTGAAATGCCATGCCGCGACCCTTTTGATCCAGGACCAACGTTATGAAGAAGCTGCTTACCTGTTTCGCTTAACCAAAAAATGGAACAAGCTGGGGGACCTAATTTGCGAGCATGCCTGGCGCCTCATTGAACAGGGGCGCTACCAGACCCTTTACCACAGCATATCCTCGCTGCCTGAAGAAATGTTGGAAAAGAAGCCCTGGCTTCTCTACTGGCAAGGGGCCAGTCGGCTTCCCTTTGCTCCGGTTGAAAGTAAATCTCGTTTTGAAAAAGCATTTGCCCTCTTTGAATCTAACCAAGATGTTGACGGTTGTTCTTATGCTATTTCGGGAATCTTGAATGCCCTTAATTATCAGAAAAATGATTTCAGGGAACTGGACCGCTGGTTTGCCGAGGCACAGAAGCTCAGGGACGTCTGTCCTGAAGAGCGTTCCATCGAGACCAAAGCCCAACTTGCAGTCAGTCTCCTGACAGGTTTCCATTCCCGGGCCATTCAAAATCCCCACTTCGACACCTGGATAAAACACGCTGAAAGCTTCTGGTGCCAGGTGCCCAATCCCGGCACGCGTCTCGAGCTTGCCAGTATTCTTCTGGACTATCACAACCGAGCCGGCAATTATAGCCAATGCAAACAACTTGTAGATGCGATTAACGAGTTGTTGCAGACGATCGATCCTGCTTCCAATGCCTCGGTAATGGCCCACACACGGATAGCCTTGTTCCATTGGTATCATGGCGAATATGCTATGGCCCGGGAGTGTTGCGGGAAGATCATGAAAAACACCCAAAACCATGGCATTCAGGGATGGGACTACCTGCTGTGGGGAATAGAAGCCGCTTTAAGCTTGTGCATGGGTGAATTGGAAGAAGCCGACGGTCATATCGAAAAATTGAGGTTTCAACTTGCCGGCCGGGAGCCCAATTTGTACAACATCCACTACTATTGTCTTTTGGGCTGGCGTGCCGCACGCGGCGGCGAGTTTGAACGTGCCGTGGAGATGTTTACCGAGGGAGTGGAAATTGCTCAAGATATCGGGGCTGTCGCTCCCGCCGTTTATTGCCACCAGGGCTTGGCCAATGTTTTGTTTGCCCGGGGCGATATAAGAGGTGCTTATGCAAACCTGGGTAAGGCGATGAACAATGTTGCCGCTCGGGAAATGCCCTCCTTGCAATACCAGCTGCTGCTGAGTGACGCCTATTTTGGAATCAGGATGGGTCGTCAGTCCGAGGGCCTGGTCTCCCTGGAAAAAGCCCTGGCTCTGGGGCACAAACACGGTTATTTGCAAACAGCCTGGTGGGGGCCGGATATTATGGAACATCTTTGCGCCCAGGCCCTCTCGAATAGTATCGAAGTCCCTTGGGTGAAGAAGCTTATTCACAATGCCAATCTAAGGCCGGATAACAGCGTTGCCGAAAAAGAACATTGGCCCTGGCCGTTCAGAATTTTCACCCTGGGCAGTTTTTCCCTTGAAAAAGAGGGGGCGCCCCTTGGATTTGCCACCAAAGCGCCAAGAAAACAGCTGGATATGATCAAGGTGATTATTTCCCTGGGCGGAAAGAATGTCAGCAAGGTGGCGGTAATCGACGCGCTATGGCCGGATGCTGAAGGTGACAAGGCAACCAAGACCTTTGGAACCACTCTGCATCGCCTTCGGCGTTTGCTGGGCAACGAACACGCCGTGAAGATTCAGGATGGTAAATTAAGCCTTGACCCAAACTATTGTTGGGTGGATTGCCAGGAATTTGAACATCTGGTTTCCCAAGCCGAAGAGGTTTCCATCCGGGGTGATGCAGACCAGGCGATGGGCCTTCTGGAAAAGGCGATAGAACTCTACAGAGGGCCTTTCCTTTCTCAGGATGAACTGATGCCATGGATGGCTGTGCTGAGGGATAGATTGAAAAACACTTTCCTGTTGGCAGTAGAGCGGCGTTGCAACAACCTGGAGTCATCGGGCAGCTACGAACGTGCAGCCTCATTGTATAACCGGGGCCTTGCGGTTGAAGATTTTCCGGAAGAGTTGTACCAGCGCCTCATGTTGTGTCTTAAAAAACTGGAGCGGAAAACGGAGGCCATCTCAATCTACCGCCAGTGCAAAAAGAGCCTCGAAACAACCTTCGGGATAGACCCCTCTTCGGAAACCGAGGCAATTTATCGGTCCATTGTGGATAACAAGTGAATCCCCCCAGCCTTATTATCATGGGACGCCAGTCCTGCCTCCAGCCAATCCGTAACCTATAAGTAACCTATCTGCAATCTTTTTGTAACCAGTTTCGCGAGACAGTCAGCGCCGCAATTTTCCTTCCCGTAAGCCCTAAAAAACCACATAAAATACATATGGTTAGAATGTCTTCAAAAAAAACAGCGGTTTTTTTTGAAATGGTAATCTATTGGTAGGCCCTTTCGAGGCAGTATTGCATCGGAAAAAATCTAAAACAACTAGATAGTTTATATGGCTATCGCCAAAAAACAAGATACTGGTCCGGCAAAATCCGATAAATGTAACGGAAAGTCGGCTCCGGTTAATTTGCATATCATCAACTTAAACAGGGTGCAGATATCGGTCTGCTCCTTTTTTGTGGTGGGAGTGTGGCCTTAAACAAAATTGGTTGGAAATCGAACTGAAGGAAAGGAAACATGAAATGAGTAGTGTTGAAAAAGTCCCAAATCGCTGGAGAATCGCTATTTTCGGAACGTTGTTGCAGGTTTGTCTAGGCACCGTTTACGCCTGGAGCTTTTTTCAGAAGCCTCTGGTGCAAACCTACGGCTGGAGTAACAGTCAGGCCGCCTGGGCGTTCAGCACCGCCATCTGTTTTCTGGGGTTGGCGGCAGCATGGGGCGGGATGAACCTCGCGAAGATTGGTCCCCGTAAACTCGCCATGGCCGGTGGCGTGCTTTTCGGCGTCGGCTATCTGATCGCCTCAGTCGCATTGAATATGCACAGCCTGATTCTTCTCTATGTCGGTTACGGCATTATCGGCGGCTGCGGCCTGGGACTGGGATATGTCACCCCTGTCGCTACTGCTGCCAAATGGTTTCCGGACAAGAAGGGGTTTGTTACCGGAATGGTTGTCATGGGCTTCGGGTTTGGCGCCCTCGTCATGTCCAAGGTTATTGCCCCTGTACTGATGGATATGTTCAACAACAACCTGGTGCAGGTTTTCTTCTGGATCGGTATTGTGATGCTCTGCCTGACCCTGCCCGCCGCTTACAACCTGGTCAATCCGCCCGCAGGTTATTGCCCTGAAGGCTACACCCCTCTTGCACAAGATGCCCCTAAAAAAGCTGGGGAAGAGGATAATGCACCGACCGGGAAACAGTGCATCCTTTCCGGAAAATTCTTCATGATGTGGATGGTTCTGACCTGCAACGTCTCGGCAGGTATCATGTTCATCGGCTTCCAGTCGCCCATGATGCAGGCCCTGTTAAGGGACTCCTACGCTGCCAAGTATGCTGATCCGGCTGCCCTGACCGCCGCGCTGGCCGCGGCCGGAGCGACCCTGATTGCCGTCAGCTCGATCTTCAACGGTGTCGGCCGCTTCTTCTGGGGTAGCCTGTCCGACAAGGTCGGCCGCACAAACGCCTTCCGCATGCTGGTCGGCAGCCAAATCGGAGTGTTCATTGCTCTCATCTATATCAAGTCGCCGTGGATTTTCGGTGCCCTGGTCTGTTACGTGCTGCTTTGCTACGGCGGCGGCTTTGGTGCCATGCCTTCGTTTGTTCTTGACGTCTTCGGCCCTGTCCGCATGCCCGTCGTTTACGGTACCATCCTCACCGGCTGGTCTGCCGGCGGTATCATCGGTCCCCAACTTGCCGCCATCATCCGCGACCGCTTCCCTGCCAACCCTGGTGTTTACACCTATATCGGCGGTGCTATTCTGCTGGCTATCGGCGTCCTCTTCACCTTCATGCTGTCGGATAAGAGATTCGAAGTCAAAGGCACGGAGGCGCTTGCTCAGGCAGCAAACGAGGAATAAACTTTTTCTGGAAATTTCGTTCTCTTGTTGCAGATGATTAACAACCTTGTCTCCGCCTCCGCCGTTTAAACGGCGGAGGCGGACAGCTGTTTCGGTATGGGAGGGAAAACTTTTGGCTGTTCCGCCCGCCGGGAGTGGACAGCGTTCAGTTCGGGCGGGAAAAACACAGTTCTGGAAGCAGAATTTTCCTTTGAATATTGTTTGCTATCAGTTTTACAGCCTCTTGGCCATGACTGCTTTTATGCTTCCAATACGAATAGAGGTGATTTCCTATGATTGACCACAGACTGGAAGAAAAGATCGTTGAGTTGAAGGGTAGATACCCACAAAAAGAGTCCGCTCTAATGCCTGCTCTAATGTTGGCTCAGAATGCCAATGAGAATTTTCTTTCCAAGGATGATATCGACCGGGTTGCGGGTCTTGTCGGTGTCCCTTCCGGGAAAGCTTACGGGGTCACGACCTACTATACAATGTACAATGCGAAAAAAGTGGGCAAGTATCATCTCCAGGTTGATACCAACATACCCGCTACCCTGATGGGGGCATTGGACATTGTCAAACATCTTGAAAGCAAGCTGGGAATCAAAGCCGGCGGGACGACGGCGGATGGCCTGTTCACCCTCAGCAAGGTTGAATGCCTGGGCTCCTGCGGCACCTGCCCCGTCATTCAGGTCAATGATGTTTATTATGAAAATATGACCCCGGAAAAAACCGATGCTTTACTGGAATCTTTAAAAAAAGGCGTGCTTCCGGAAAGAAAAATTGACTATCACTATGGAACGACTTGTAACGTCCTCCTGAAAAACAGAGGCGTAGAAAATTCCACATCCATAGATACCTATAAAAAGGGCGGCGGATACCAGGCCCTCGCCAAAGCCTCCCAGATGGAACCTCGGGAGATTGTCCAGGCCGTCAAGGATGCCGGCATTCGAGGCCGCGGTGGAGCAGGCTTCCCTGCGGGCGTCAAGTGGGGCTTCCTTGCAAAGGATACCGGCAAGCCGGTTTATCTCGTGTGCAATGCGGATGAAGGGGAGCCGGGAACCTTCAAAGATCGCCAGATCATGGAATACGATCCCCATCTTCTGGTTGAAGGGATGGCAATTTCGGCCCGGGCATTGGGTGCCAAGCTCGCTTTTATTTATATCCGGGGGGAATTTGGCTGGATCGCCGACATTCTTGAAAACGCCATTGCTGAAGCCAAGGCCGACGGCCAGCTCGCCGACGTGGACATTATCGTCCATCGCGGTGCGGGCGCCTATGTCTGTGGCGAGGAGACGGCCCTTATCGAATCGATTGAAGGGAAACGTGGACAGCCGCGCATGAAGCCGCCTTTTCCTGCGGTTGCGGGGCTTTACGGATGCCCGACCATCGTCAATAACGTTGAAACTCTGGCCAGTGTTCCATTTGTTATCGAGCATGGCGCCGATGAGTTCAAGAAATGGGGCAGCGAGAACAACTACGGCTTCAAGCTTTTCGGCATCAGCGGAGCCGTCAACAAACCCGGCGTTTATGAATATCCCATGGGGGTTCCTTTCGGCGAGTTGATCGAGGCCGCAGGCGGTTACAAAGGCAATATCAAGGCGGCCATTGTCGGTGGCCTGTCGACGCCTATTTTGAAGGCGGAGGAACTGAAAACCCTGAAGATGGACTATGATTCCTGTGAGAAACACGGCACCGCTTTAGGTTCCGGCGGGGTCATGGTCGTCAGCGACGAGTTTTCGATACCCGAGTTGGCGCTCAGAACCATCGAGTTCTATGCCCATGAATCCTGTGGCAAGTGTGCTTTGTGCAAGGAAGGATCCTATACCGTGGTGCTGATTCTGAGAAAGCTGCTTTCCGGTTTCGGCCAGATGAAGGATCTTGAAGCTTGTGAGCGCATCGTCAACACTATCAACTTCGGGGGCTCGACTCTTTGTCCGACCGGTCAGGCCTTTGCGGCGCCGATAAAAACCATGGTGGAAAAATTCAGGGATGAGTTTGTTGCTTTAATCAAATAAATTTCCGGGGTTTTTAATACATTCATCTAACGGAGATTGTTATGCAGATTACAATCAATGGTCAAACAGTAGAGGCAAAGGAAGGGCAGACGGTTCTTCAGGCTGCTCTTGCCAATGGAATGTATATTCCACACCTTTGTTACCATGAAAAAGTGGGTGTGGCGGGGAAATGCCGTGCCTGTGTCGTCGAGATCGAAGGAATGCGGGGACTTCAGACCTCGTGCTCCATTCCCGTCAAAGACGGGATGGTGGTCGATGCCCAGAGCGAAACCGTTTTGCAGGCACAGCGGCTCGTTATCGATCTGATGCTGTCGACAGGCAAGCACGACTGCCTGGCTTGTGAACAGAACGGTAAATGCGAGCTGCAGGATGCCGCCTATTTCCTGGGCATTGAAAGGCCGAGCCTGCAGTATGCAGACATCGACCGGGGAATGGACCAGACCTCCGAATTTGTCAGCGTCGACCGCGATAAATGCATCTCCTGCGGCCGTTGCGTCGCAGCCTGCAACGGCACCGTTGTCAATCAGGTCCTTGATTTCGGGATGCGTGGACACAGTACGGAAATCGTATTCAACACCAACGAAAAAATGGCCGATTCCGAATGTGTTCAGTGTGGCGAATGCGCCCAGATCTGCCCTGTCGGCGCGATCACCGACAAAAATGCCATCGGCAAAGGCAGGGTCTGGGAACTGGACAAGGTTTCGAGCGTTTGTCCCTACTGTGGCGTCGGCTGCAAACTCGAGCTTTTTGTCGACCGGAAAAAGAACCAGATTATCAAGGTCGAGGGAGCTGAAGATGGTCCGGCCAACAATGGCATGCTGTGCGTCAAAGGCCGTTACGGTTTCGATTTTGTCGGCCACGAGGACCG
>JAFGRU010000066.1 GCA_016934985.1 Deltaproteobacteria bacterium | reverse complement strand
GTTGTTTATTGGGGTCTTTTGTTCTTTTCTGGCTTTGGGCTCCCCATCAGTGGCTCGGTGCGAAACTCGGTTGACCGCGGTCAAGACTGAAAAAATCCCTGTCATTGACGGCTACGATAAGGAGTTGGCTTGGGAAAACGCCCCGGAGGTCATCACAAGAGATACCATTGCCGGCATTGATGTGGCCATTAAAGCCGTCTTTACCGAAAAGGAAATTTTTTTCAGGGTCCGCTTCCCCGATCCCGACGAATCGAGACTTCACAAAGCCTGGGTCTGGAACCAGGAGTCAAAGATGTATGAGAGCGGCCCCTTACGGGAGGATTGTTTTGTTTTCAAATGGGCCATGGATTGGGGAACAACCAACCTGAGCATTGAGAGTAACGAAAATTACACGGCCGACATCTGGTTCTGGAAAGCCAACCGCACTGACCCGGCGGGCTTCGCTGACGACAAATATCAGCTTTTCAGCTCCAATGGAATCTCCGGCGCAAACAAAGTGGTTACCCGAAGCGGGAAACAAATGTTCCTCAAAAGAAAGGGCGATGCCGGGAACCCTGCCTACGGGAATAGTATTTTACTGGATTACGCCGGGGAAACGCTGCCTCAGTTCGTTCCCCAGACACCGACCGGAAGCCGGGCGGATATCCGGGCAAAAGGCGTATGGAGCAACGGAGAGTGGTGCCTGGAGTTCGGCCGGAAACTGGTGACCGGCAATGCTGACGATGTTCAGTTCGAACCAGGAAAAGAATACCTGTTCGGCATTTCCCGTTATGAAATTGCCGGCAGGAAGCCGGAGGCAAACTCCAGCCAGCCGCTTTTCGGGACCGGCGACGTTTCCGAAAAACTTATTCTCGGCTTTGCAAAATAAAGGGATTTACATCAAGTGACATTTCGTAGCGCACGCACCTACGGTTTGGGCCTGATACTGACGATTCTGCTTCTCGTCGGACTGGCCCCGACCTACATGGTTTTTGAAGTTTCCGGACACAGTCAAAAGCTTTCCACTGAAGTTGCGAGCCAGAAATTGACCTTTGAAGCACAGGCTGTATTCCTTAAAACCCGCCACCAGTTCGACACCCTCAACGATTTCAATGAAAAACAATTTTCCCTGGTTCTTGGCAACCTGGAGAAAGCCATACGCAAAGCTGACGAACTGGTGGGCGAAACCCGGGATGAGAAGAAGAAAAAGCTGCTGGAAAGTTTCAGCAGAAACTTGAAGATATTCCGCATCGCAGTCGTCCAGTACGGCACCGAAGCCCGGCGGGACCCGACAGCGGACAATACCTACCAACTCCGTAAGGTTGCCGTAAAAGCTTCTGAAAAGGTCATCGACACTCTGGGCATGTTTATAGAAACCTCAGGGAATAATATGTTGGGCTGGATTCAGAGTAATGACCGGGTAATCCTTCAAAGCCAGAGGCTTTCCATTCTGGGGGTGGTTCTTGGAGCCATGGCTGCAGTTCTGGTTGCCCTCATGCTTAACCGGTCCCTGGCAACTCCTATTGCCAAACTCGTGGAAGGAGCCGACAGTCTGGCTCAGGGGAACCTTGATTTCCAGGTCGAACTTGACAGTTCCGACGATCTCGGGCGGGTGGCCGAATCCTTCAACAATATGGCCAGAGAACTTCGGCTGCATATCAATCGTCAGGAAGAGCTGGTCAACAAAGCACGGCAAGCCGCCGTTTCTGAAGAGAAAAAAGCCAACGAGTTGGAAGATGCCAATCGTCATCTTAAGGAAGAAGTTTTCGAACGCCATAAAGCTGAAAAAAGAATCACGGATGCCCTGGAAACCACCGAAAGGATCCTCGAGTCCATGCCCTTTGGGGTCATCATAATCGGCCGGGACCAGAAAATTCGCCAGATCAACAAGGCCGCCCTGAAGATGATGGGTCTCTCCTCCGCTGAGGAGATCCTGGGCAGGCTCTGCCATCAACACATCTGTCCTGCCGAAAAAGGCGCCTGTCCGCTCCTCGATCTTGGGCTGGACATCGATAGTTCAGAAAAAATTCTCCTCGACCGGGAAGGACAGCAAATACCCATTCTGAAAACCGTGGTACCCATGACCCTCGAGGGTGAAGAGGTCCTGCTCGAAGCATTTGTTGAGATCACCGCCCAGAAAAAGACGGAGAAAGCTCTGGAAAAAGCAAGGAAAGCGGCTGAGAGCGCCAACCTGGCCAAAAGTGCCTTCCTGGCCAACATGAGTCACGAAATCCGCACACCCATGAACGGCATTCTGGGGATGACGGAAATCCTCCTCGGCACCGAGCTCAACCCCGATCAGCGCCGTTTCGCCCAAAGTGTTTACACCTCGGGGGAGTCCCTGCTTAATGTCCTCAATGACATTCTCGATTTTTCTAAAATCGAGGCCGGCAAGCTGGTTCTGGAATGCGTTGATTTTGACCTGTACACCCTGGTCGAGGATGTTGCTGACCTTTTCGCCTCCTCCGCCCATAGAAAAGGGCTGGAGATCATTGTTTCTATTCCTGAGCAGGTTCCGGCGGCCCTTCAAGGCGACTCAAGTCGCCTGAGACAGGTTCTTTCCAACCTTATTGGAAATGCCGTCAAGTTTACCGAGCAAGGCGAAGTGGTCGTGGAGATTTCCTGCGAAACAGAAACCAATGACCATGCCCTGCTGCATTTTTCAGTTAGAGACACCGGCATCGGCATCAGCATGCAAAACCAGGCACGTCTGTTCCAACCTTTTTCTCAGGCAGACGAATCGACCACCCGCAAGTTTGGCGGCACCGGACTTGGCCTGGCCATCGCAAAAAACCTCGTTGAGATTATGGGTGGCCACCTCACAGTAAAAAGTGAGACAGGAAAGGGTTCGACTTTCCGGTTCGACTGCGAACTGAAAAAAAGCGGCATAGATATTCAAGCCGCAAGTTCAGCCCCAGCTGGACTTGCGGGCAGAAAAATCCTCATTGTCGATGACAACGCCACCAATCGGGACATCCTGGCACGTCAACTCTCCTCCTGGGGTTTGGTCCCGACCGATGTGAGCAATGCCGCGGATGCACTCAAAGTTTTAAAAGAAACTTGCAAAAATGACCCTTTCAGCCTCGTCATCCTGGACGAGCAAATGCCGGAAACCAACGGTCTGCAATTGGCTTTCCGTATCCGGGAAAACACGCAACTGGCGAATATTCCCCTGATCCTCTTAAGTTCTTCGGGAATAACCGCGACCTCCGAAGAAATAAAAAGAGCCGCCATAAAAGCTTGCCACTCAAAGCCTATGCGCCAGTCCGAACTTCGACAGTCCGTGGCTAAACTTTTATCCCCCCTGCCCGAGTCCGACAAGATGGTGCCGGCAGAGGAAAATCAGCCGCAGGATACTGGCGTGCCTTCCGGAATTCGCATACTTGTGGCAGAAGACAATCCCGTCAACCAGGAAGTTATCCTGAATATTCTCAATTTCTACGGGTGCGAAACCGATCTCGCTGAAAACGGCCGGATGGCCATGGATGCCTGGCAAAAGAACCCCTACGACCTGATTCTCATGGATTGCCAGATGCCGGAGATGGATGGCTATGAAGTGACCGAAGTCATCCGCCGCGAGGAACAAAAGACCGGCACCCATATTCCCGTCATCGCCCTGACCGCTCACGCGCTCAAAGGAGACCGTGAGAAATGCCTGGCCGCAGGCATGGACGACTTTCTCTCAAAGCCTTTCAAACGTCAACAGCTTCTGGATATTCTCAAACAATGGGTTGGCGGGGAAAAAACAGTAAAGGCCACAACGTCAGCCAACGCTGATAACCGGCAAATAGAACCAATAATCGACGCTAATGCCCTTGAAAATATCCGTTCCCTGGAATCGCGGGACAATCCGGGTATACTGAAAAAGGTAATCGGAATCTACCTCCAGGAGGCCCCTGAGATCATCCAGACACTCCGCCGGGCCATCGCCGACGAAGACGCAGAAACCGTGCATCAAAAAGCCCACTACTTTAAATCAAGCTGCGCAAACCTGGGGGCGTTTAACCTGTCGGATTTGTGCAGAAAACTGGAATTCATGGCCAAGGAAGGAACCCTTGAAACAGCTTCTGGCGTTCTCGACAAAATTGCATCGGATTTTCCAACCCTGGAAACATGCCTGTTGAATGAAATAAAAAAGTAAGACAAGGAACAAAAACATGCATATGGTAAATAATATCCATAATTTCCAGAAATCACTTGTCTTGGTCGTTGATGACGATTTCGCGGCACGCCTGCAGGTGCGGGCGGCTCTGGAAAAATACGGGTTTAATGTCTGTGAAGCAGGCAATGGCAGGGATGCCCTGGAAAGCTTCCAGAACCAGCCACCGGCAATGGTGCTTCTCGACGTTGTCATGCCGGAAATGGACGGCTTTGAAACCTGTTCCCAGTTAAGGAGACTCCCGGGCGGCGAGCATGTCCCCGTCGTCATGGTAACCGGTCTGGAGGACATCGAGTCCATCGATCGCGCCTTTGAGGTCGGCGCCACCGACTTTATCACCAAACCGATCAACTGGGCTATTCTCGGCTATCGCGTCCGCTACTGGCTGCGTTCCGCGTCCATACTCAACGATCTCAAAATCAGCCAGCAGAGACTTTCCATGGCTCAACACGTTGCCCGCCTGGGACACTGGGAACTCAATCTGAGCAGTGGCGAGTTCCATTTTTCCAGCAAGGTTCCTCACCTCCTCGGCATAACCGACACCCATCGTTTCGACGCCCTTTTCGAACATATCGTTGCCGCCGATAAGGGCCGGGTGACGGAAGTGATCACCAATGCCTGCAAAAATGAACAGCCTTTCAGCGTAAATTATGAGATCAGGCAGAAAAACGGCGAAACCTGCAGCATTTTCAATCAGACGGAAATTATCCATGATGAAGCTTACAACACCCGCCTGATGATCGGCACAATTCAGGATATCACCGAACTGAAAAAAGCCGAGGAACAGATCCGTTACCTGGCGTTTTACGACAACTTGACCGGGCTGGCCAACCGTGCCCTGTTTCGCGAACATTGGACCAAGGTTCTGGCCCACTCGCAACGGAAGAAAACCAAGATTGCCGTCATGTTCATCGATCTCGACCATTTCAAGCGCATCAATGACAGCATGGGCCATGTTGCAGGGGACAAAGTTCTGAAAGCAATTGCCGACCGTCTGAAAAACACCTTGCGCCAATCCGATATTGTGGCCCGTTCCGGTATTGAGTCGCCATCTTTCATGATTTCCCGGGTGGGTGGGGATAAGTTCACTATTCTGGCCGCAGATATCACCTCTACAAACCATATTTCCACCCTTGCCGAACGCGTTATCCAGGCTCTTTTTGAGCCGATGGACATTGATGGCCAGCAACTTTTCATCACCGCCAGCATAGGTATCAGCGTTTTCCCTGAGGACGGTGGTGATATCGATATACTCTTGAAAAACGCCGATACGGCCATGTACGAAGCCAAGGAAAAAGGGCGCAACAACTTTCAGTTTTTCCAGGCAGAAATGAATGAATCGGCCCGCATTCGCTTCCAGATGTGGAATGAACTCACCCAGGCCATTGAAAAAGACGAACTCACCCTTTATTTCCAGCCGCAGTTTAACAACCGGACCGGGAAACTGACTGGAACCGAAGCGCTGGTCCGTTGGAATCATCCCCAAAAAGGCCTTGTCCCTCCTGACCAGTTTCTCCCCTTTGCCGAAGAAAGCGGCCTTATTCACCAGATCAACGAATGGGTCCTCTGGAAAGCCTGCAGGCAAGCCCAACAATGGGTTGAAGCAGGACTTTTCGAAAACTGCCGGATGGGGGTCAACATCTCAGGGCATAATGTCAATCTGCGCCTTATTGAAACCCATATCAGAAATATTATGGAGAAAACCGGTCTAAAGCCTCAACACCTGGAGATTGAGCTAACCGAACGGGTGATGATGGAAAACACCGACGAAGCGGTAGTGGCTTTGGAAAATCTCCAGAAGATGGGGCTTACCATTGCCATCGATGACTTCGGCACCGGTTACTCAGCTTTGAGCCATCTGCAGATCTTTCCCCTGAACGTCCTCAAAATAGATAAATCGTTCGTTCAGAACATCATGGCCGCAAAGAAGAACCTATCCCTGCTTCAGTCTATTATCGGGATCGCCAAAAGCTTTGATCTTAAGGTCATTGCCGAGGGGGTTGAAACCATCGAGCAACTGCGCACCCTGTATCACCTCGACTGCGACGACGTTCAAGGCTTTCTGATCAGTCGCCCTCTGCCGATAGAAGAGGTCGAGCATAAGCTCCGGGCCGGATCATTCAATGACAGCCTTGAGCCCGGGTGGCAGACTCTTCCGGAGAACCTCGGCGAGGACAACTGAACAAAACCAATGCGGAACAAACCTGTCTTCGCCGCCGAACGGTTTTTCCTCGCGGAGGAAAATACCGACAAAAAAAGGCCGACGATCATGAAATCCGCCGGCCATTCCTCAGGAGTTTTAACTCCGATTATTCTTGCAGCATTTTTTCCAGATGCTCCAGGTCGTTGATGACCCGCCATTTGCCGCCTCCCGAGATCACCCGCTTCTCCCACTGCGCCAGTCGGGACATGTATTTGCGAGGGTCAACAATGTCCTGGCGCAGCTTTGTGACGTTCAGGGCTACGACATCAACCCCCGAGATCTGGATGGGGAAGTCGCGAACATAGCCTTTTTTCAGATCTTCCTCCATATCCGAAAACACCAGGATTGTCCTTTTCCCGGTCCCGGTTTCATTGAGATACTCGACAGCCTGCAACACCCCTCCGGTGATGTCGGTGTACGGGCTGGGCTTGACCGCAGTGACAAAATCATCGATTTTCTGCCGAAAAACCCGCTTCTGCTCATTAGCCACCGAAGGACGGCCATCAAAGGTCGTTTTCTGGATGATGTCCTTCTCACTGAAGCTGCCGGTATCGATACGGGCGACAGCCAGAGAATCCCCGGGCTGCAAGGTTCCGAGGAGGAAGTTGATAATGGCCTGGGCTTTTTTCAGTTCAGCCGTGTAGGTGCCCGAAGTATCCATGAGCATATAGACAGCCCGGGAGTGGGTAGTGGTATCGGTGCAGCCGGCCAACAATATCCCCATGGCCAGAAAAAGAATAAGAAATCTTTTCATTGGCTGACCTCCTCCTTGGGCGACATTTTTATTTCCGTACGATGCTCTCTGACGATTTTCTTCTCAACCCACAAGAAGGGCGCGATGACCAGATCGTAAAGACTGACCAGAATCTTGCCGAAATAGTGAGCGACGTTGCCGATGAGGCGCAGAACAAAAGCCATCAAGCGCAGAAACCCCATGGCGCAGATGCCCAAAACCGTTCTGGAACTCTGGATGAAGGATTCCAGGGGAATGGCCACAAAGGTCAGGGCGAAAGGCAGGACGAACCCCAGCACCATCTGGCCAATGGTGGGAATCAGGCTGCGCGCCGAGGTTGCTGCGAGTTCGGCACCGGCCAGGCTCTGGCGCAGGGCTTCCATATCGGAGGCAATGCGATCGCGCATGAAAGCAAGGCTCGATTCGACACCGGCGAGAACGAAGAGGAGAGAAAAAGAAATCCATAGCATGCGGGTGCGCAACCGGTCGTCCATATTGGAGATGAGTGGAAAAAGATGGGTAATGCGCAGGGATTCCATAAGGAACAGGCCCATGGAAAGCTCTACCAGGATAATGACCAGGGCGGCAACATCGGAGGTTTTATGCGGACCGATGTAACTGCCGCCCCCCACCATTTCCGACATGGGCAGGGCAATGAGGTTGAAGTTGATGACCGCCCCGCCAATGGCGATGAGCATCACAAGGCCGGCGATGACAAATTGGGTCAGGGATGAAGAAGAGAGTTTTCTAACCGCCGTTTCGGAATTTGCCCGGATCTGCTCGTAATCCGCCATCTTCTCGTCGATGATTTTCGCCCGCTCCTCGAGGCCGGTTATGGTCTTGCCGACTTTTTCCAGGCTTTTGGAAAGTTGGCGGCAAAAGGGCATGATCTTTTTCAGCAAACCATGACGTGTTGCACTGGACTTGCGGTACTCCTCCAGAGCGGATTTCTGCTGATGTTCGAGGGTCTTGTGGATCTCGCCCAGGATCATGGCAACACCGCCGTCTTTATCGGCGGGCACTTCGGCAAAAGCCTGCACGGCGGAAATCCATGGTGGCGGAAGGGGCGGCGCTTCCGTGCTGTTGGCATAATCCTCGTCAATCTTGGTCACCAGATCGTCCATCTTCCGGTGAAAAGACGGATAAACCTGAAGATCCCGCTGGACCACGGCCTCGACGCGCTGGAACTCGCGCTCCAGTTCACTTTCGATCTCTTTCATGCCGCTGGCCAGAAGAACCTCACGATTGCGCTGGGCCAGTTTTTTCTCAGCATTAACCACTGAGGCAGCAGCCAGGCGCATGGCGTTGCTGATCACCCGGCAAAAAGCCCGAATGCTTTTGTGGGCCTGGCTTCGCACCAGATATAGAAGGACCAGGGAAATCATGACCGCCAGCAGAACCGAAATCTCCGGGCGATTCTGTAAAATCATAAAATGTTCCATAGTTCATACCTCCTGTTGAAAAACTTCCCCCAAGACAGTTTTTCTGATAGGAAAATCAGGAATCCGGGTGACACGAAACCTGCCGAATCTCCTGGCCTGAGAAACTGATTCAAAATATTAATTTAATGTTTCTAAGCAATTTAGACTCCAACTTGAAAAGCATGTGATCTTTTGGGGGAATCGGCCTAAGCATCGGCATCAACAGAACCCGGCCATAGCGGTATATTTCCTTTGTACCCATCCCCGGACCCTGATATCCTTTAGACAAAAATATTTCAATCGATGGCTGATAATTATGCGCTTTGTCCATACCGCCGACCTGCACCTCGGCAAAACCTATCGCAACTCGCCGGGCGAAACCGAACGCTATAAGGACTTTTTTGCCTGCTTAGCTGCCCTGGTGACCGACGCTGTCCGCCAACAAGTTGATTTCTTTGTGATTGTCGGCGACCTTTTTCACATCGGCCAGATTCTCCCCAGAACCTTCGCCCGCACCATCGAAACCCTGCAACCCCTCAAGGATAACGCCATCCCCTGCATCGCGGTCGAAGGCAACCACGACTGGATCCATCGCCGCGACAGCATCTCGTGGATGGAGGCCCTCGCCGAGATGGGCTATATTCGCCTCCTGCGCCCCTCCCGCACGGAAAACGGCGGCTACCATTTCGATCCGTTGGATGAAAGTACCGGCATCGGCGGCTATCTGGAAATCAAGGGTTTTCATATTTACGGCCTCGGCTATATCGGCGCCCAGGCCGGTAATCATGTCCCACGCATCTGCGAAGCCGTGACCACTGACAACAACCTGCTCCTGTTTCATGTCGGCATCTGGAACTACTCTCCTGTCGAGATCGGCAACATGAGGCTCAAAGAAGCGCATCCCCTGGCCGAAACCTTTGCCTACGTGGCCCTTGGCCACGGTCACAAACCTTATGTGATCAACACCCCCGAAGGAAAGCCCTACGCTTATAATCCGGGCTCCCCGGAGCGGGTTAACTTTGGCGAGGAGAGATACGACAAAGGCTACTATCTGGTCGACCTGGGCGTGGGGGAAGAACCCACCGTCAAATTCATTACCACATCACCTCGCCCCATGCTGACCGGAACCATCGGTCTGGATGGTGTTGGCAATGCTTCTGAAGCCCTTGAAATTTTTCGCAAACAGGTCGGGGTTCTGCTGGCTGCCTCAAATGAAGAGCAACGGCCGCTTATGGAATTGCGACTGACCGGGCGGGTTGGGTTCCATCCTTTCGAGCTGGGAAGGGAACAACTGCGGGCTGAGCTTCAAGAAATGGCGGCGCCCCTCCACGTCGAAATTAAAAACCACCTCTCCCTGGTCACTCGTTCGGGCGACAGGGAAACAGCCAAAAAGAGCCTTCTTGAAATTGAAAAAGAGGTCCTTGCCGAACTCATTGGCAGCGGCAGCGGCTATCGGGAACGCAAAGCCGAGCTTGTGGGGCTGGCCCTGGTCATGCGCGATCTGGTTCTGCAGAAGGAGGTCGAAGACGAAGATCTGCTCGACCTTTTGGAGGGCCTGGAAAAATGATGCGGATACTTTCCATCCACCTGAAAAACATCAAGTCACATCGTGACACGGAACTGACTTTCGCACCGGGCATCAATGTCCTCTCCGGCCCCAACGGCGCCGGCAAGAGCACTGTCTTCGAAGCCATCGGTTATGCTCTGTTCGGCGTCGACGCCCAAAAGTTCGTTGGCAATGTCGAGCGCTTTGTCTCCATCGGTTCGAAAAAGGGCGAAATCGCTGTCACCTTTCAGACTGCCGGCAACGAATGCTTTCGTGTCCGCCGAAGCGTCGGCCCAGCTTCCAGATGGTTACTGGAAAAGGAGAACAACAGCCACTTCGAAGTCGAAGAACACAAGGATGCCGGAGAAACCGAACTCCGCCTCAAAAAACTCTTAGGGCTCGACAACGGGCGTCCCCTGGCAGAACAGTTCGAACTCGTCATCGGACCTTTCCAAAATGAGTTCCTCGGTCCTTTCGTCATAAAGCAGGCAACCAAAAGACGCGACGAGTTTGATGCCATCCTCGGCATCGACGCCTGGCGCAAAACTTTTACCGCCACCAACAGTCTGGCAAAAGCCGTCAGAAACCGGATCGAAATTCTCCAGGCCGAAATCGAGGGCAGAAAAGAGCAGGTCGCGCAACTACCGGAAAAACTGGAGGAGATGAAAAACACGCAAGCCGAGCTCCACAATGCGGCAAACTCTCTGCACGACAAGGAAAAGGATCTTAAAAAGATCGAAACAGTCCTGGTTGGAATGGACAACCTGGAAAAAGCCATCACCGCTCTGCAAAAAGAGATCGCCGCCCTGGAGGCTCAGGAAAAAGCCGCTGATCAGAATATTGCCCTCCGCCAGCAGCAAGTTGCCGAGGCCCGGAAAGCCGTCGATATCGTTGAAAAGACCCGGCCCGGGAAAATCGCTTATGAAAAAGCCGAAAATCGCCTCACTGAATTGCGCTCTAGAGAAAAACAACGCCGCGAAGTTGAAAACAAAATTGCCACCCTCAACAGTCAGGTTGCAGCCTTACAGGCACAAGGCAATTCCGAAGAAAAAAGCCTGGTGGAGGCCGGCAGCGAACTGACCACGGAAGAAAAACGACTTGACGCTGAAAAAAAATCCCTTCTGGCGGATGCCGACAGCCTCGAACTGGCAGCCCGACTGCCTGAAATAAAAAAACAACTCTCTTTTTTAAGGGATAAGCGGGGACAGCGCGAAGGCTTCCGCAGAGGCCTTCAGGAGGGAAAAGAAAAACTGGCGGAAGGACTATGCCCCTTTTTCCAGGAACCCTGCCTGAATATTGCCGACAACAAACCGGAAGATGTCTTTTTTGTCAGACTCACAGACCTGGACAATGAGCTGAGGAGGCTCGACGCCGACATCGGCCGTCTCTCCAAAGAAGAAGTGCAAGCCGAAGAAACGGCTACTAAAACCCGGGAAATCAGGGTAAAAATTTCCGAGCTGGAACGTCAGAAAAAGGCCCTGGAAAGCCGGCGGCGAAAAATCGATGAACACCAGGCAAAGCTTGCCCAGATCCGAACCCGACACCAGGAAGCGATGACTCTCCTCGACAAAGAACAGGAGGTTCTGAAGGGTTTTGCCGATATCGAGAAAGATATCGCAGCTGCCGAGAAAGAAAAGGGTCGTCACCGGGAAACCAGGGACAACTTCTATGCCCATCACAAACTGGCGGTGGAACTGGGCGGCCGGGAGGATGCGTTCCGGGAAATCCTGAGTCAGCAGGAAACGATTCGCTTGGCGCTCAATGAAAAAAGGGGAAATCTGGAAGGCTGCCGGCAGGAATACCAGGCGGAAAAACATGCCGAGGAGCGTAAACGTAAAGAAACCCTTCTCGGGCTGGTGGCCTCCCTACGGCAAAGGGTTTCGGGCCTTGACCTGGACAAAAAGAGGCTGGAAAGGGAGATCGAACGATTACAACAGGTCGGCAAGGAGATTGAAACCCGCAACGCCCAGGTCCACTCCTGGGAAGACAAAGAAAAACTCGTCAAGTTCCTCCGCAACCGGGTTTTTAAAAACGTTTCGACTTCCCTGTCAGAACGTTTCCGCGAGGAAATCAGCGTGCGAGCCGATCGTATTTACCGCTCCATCGCCGAGGCCGATGAAGAACTGTACTGGGGGGAAAATTACCGTATTGTGCTGCGGGATATGACCGATGGGGAAATCCGGGAGAGAACCGACGATCAACTCTCCGGAGGTCAGATTATGAGCGCCGTGGTGGCCCTGAGGCTGGCCATGCTCCAGACCATAGGAGCACGCATCGCCTTCTTTGATGAACCGACCTCCAACCTTGATGTTACCCGCCGCGAGAACCTGGCCCGGGCTTTCCGCGCCATCGATGTCGGCCGTGAAGAGGTTACCGAGCACTGGTACGACCAGCTTTTCCTCATCAGCCACGATGTCGCCTTCAGCGAGGTGACGGATCAGATCCTAACCCTCGAATGAATCCTCCTATCAGCTTGTTAAGCCGATAGACTTCGAAACTCCGGACTTGCCATTCCCTTATCACACCTTACGGGTAATCTTTTTGAGATGATCGTTGATCAGGTCCGCCATGGCCTTGATAAAATCCGGGCGATCGTTCATGGAGGGGCTGCGCACAAAATGCCTGATACCCATGCTGCGGGCAAACTGGTCATATTCGATATCGAGTTCATAGAGGGTTTCGAGGTGGTCGGAAACGAAGGAAACGGGAACGATGAGAAGCGCCTGGTTCCCTTGCCGGGCGAGACGCTGGATAGTTTCCTTGGTTGAAGGCTCAAGCCATTTGGCGGGCCCACCACGGCTCTGGAAACAGAGATGCCAGTGACATTCACCGATGCGCTGGAGCACACCGCGTACGGTCCGCAGGGTTTGAGTCAGAAAAGGATCACCCTGATCGATGAGACGCTGCGGCAGAGAATGAGCGGAAAACAGGATCTGGGCATCGGCACGGAAATGCTCGGGGATGGATTCCAAACCTTCCTGAACGGTGGCGGCCAGAACATCGAGATAATCCGACCAGAGATACCAGGGATCGATGACCGTATATTGCAATTGGGGATGAATTACACTGACGGCCCGGCAGAAATCTTTGATACTGCTTCCGGTAGTGGTTTTCGAATACTGGGGATACATGGGAAGAACGACGGCCTGGTCAATACCCGCCTTGCGAATCTGGGCCAGGGTTTCGGAGGCAAAAGGCGACGAATAGCGCATGATGACAAAAGGGGTGTAGGAGGTGTTCAGATCCCGGATAATGGCGCGGGCCTGTTTTTCCGTCCATTCCCGCAGCGGCGAGCCACCCCCGATACGGCGGTATTTTTCCGCACTGGCAGGAGCTCTGAAATGAGAAACAAAACGGGCAAACACCCTTTGCCCGAACCCCCCCGGCAGAATCCGGATCAGGTCCTTGTCGGAAAAAAGCTTAAAGAGGTAAGGTTTTACTTCATCCGTGGAGCCCGGTCCTCCCATGTTGAGAAGAACCAGAGCCTTGGGACTGTCAGGTTCGATCATCCCTTTCCTTTATGCTCCCGAAGAAATCAGGTCAACGCATGAACCCTGTCCACCAGAAACCGGACATGATCAACCGGGGTTTCCGGCAGGATGCCATGCCCAAGGTTGAAAATATGTCCGGGACGGCCGTCGTTTTCGCCAAGGATCCGGCGAACAGCTTTTTCAATGACAGTTGTCGGCCCGAACAGAACCGAGGGGTCAAGATTTCCCTGCACAGCAACTTTCGTTCCCAGAACATCCCGGGCACGATCGAGAGGGATATGCCAGTCGAGGCCGACGACATCGGCACCGGCCTGCTTCACCAGATCAAGCATGGTCCCCCCGCCCTTAACAAACAGAATAACCGGAACCTTCGCGCGGTTCAATCCGGCAATCAATTTAGCCGTAAAAGGTTGAATAAAAGTTTCATAATCAGCTGGGGCGAGCAGCCCTCCCCAGGTATCGAAAATCTGCACAGCCTGAACACCGGCATCAATCTGGGCATTCAAATAGCGCCGGTTAGTTTCGGTGATTTTTTCCATCAGCGAAGCAAACAGATCAGGGGCGCTGAACATCATCTGTTTTACGCGGGAAAAGTCCTTACTCCCCTGCCCCTCGACCATATAACAGGCCAGGGTAAAAGGGGCACCGCAAAATCCGATAAGCGGAACACGACCGTTCAGTTCGGCTCGCAAAATACGAACGGCATCGAAAACAAACGACAGCTCTTCCTCGACACAGGGAACGCGCAAGGTGGCGATATCGGCTGCCGTGGCCACCGGCTTTTCCAGGACCGGGCCAGGACTGAAATCGAGGCCGACTCCCATGCTCTCTACGGGCATGAGAATGTCGGAGAAAAGGATGGCGGCATCCACGCCGAGAATATCCACGGGCTGCAGAGTCACCTTCGCGGCCAGTTCCGGATTCCTGCAAAGATCGAGGAAGGAAACCCCGGCCCGCACCTCCCGGTACTGGGGCAGATAGCGGCCGGCCTGACGCATGATCCAGACCGGTGTGCGACTGACGGGCCGCCCCCAGCAGGCTTCGATGAAATCGGAACGCTCACTCATGTTGACCCCCTGGAGGTATCTTCCCCGCAAAGCCCGGCAGCAACTTTCCTATGTGCACCTGCTGCGGAACCCTCAATCCATCCCTCCGGTGAGTAAAGGCAGAAAGGTTCTTCGGCAAGAAAATCACCATAAACCGCGTCAGCCCGGGCGCGACAACCACCACAAACCTGAATATACTCGCAGGCCCCGCATTTGCCTTTGTAACAGCTGTTATCCCGCAACTGCCGGAGTGCCTCGGAATGAAACCACAGCTCCTCAAAGGGGGTCTCTCTGACATTGCCCACGGAGGAAAGGAAATATGAGCAGGGTTTGAGGTTGCCGAAACAGTCGATCAGGCAGATATTCTGCCCGGCCAGGCAGCCTTTCTGAACCCCGGTGGCAAAACTGAGGCTGCGCCGCGGACTCATAGCCCCAGCCCTCTTTTCTTCCTGGGCGACAATACGAAAATAGTGGGGAGCGCAGGTCGGCCGCATGAGGATATCATTTTCACGCTTTTCCTGTTCCAGATGCCAGTGGAGAATTTCCTCGTAATCGGCAGGAGAAATCAACTCTTCAATAATATCCCGCCCCCGCCCGGTGGGAACCACCATAAACATATACCATGCCACCGCGCCCAACTTTTTGGCCAACCGGAATGTGGCAGCAATATCATGCTGATTGCGTTTTGTAAACGATGAGTTGATGAGAAATTTGATCTGATTTTTGCGCAGGATTTCAATCCCCGCCAGAACCTGTTCAAAAGCGCCAGGTACGGCGCGGAAATTATCATGGACAGACGCCGTGGAGCCATCAAGAGACAGAGACACCATGCAAATGCCGCTCTGCTTCATGCGAGCACAGACAGCATCAGACAAGAGGGTCCCGTTGGTTGCCATGCACATGCGCAGGCCCTTTTCCGTCCCATAATGGGCTATATCAAAAATATCTTCGCGCAGGAGAGGCTCACCGCCGGACAAAACCAGAACCGGTTTGGAGACCTTGCAGATATCGTCGATGAGGAGATAGGCACTGCGGGTGTCGAATTCGCCCGTGGTGGCGTCAAGATCGGACGAACAGCGGCAATGGATGCAACGCAGATTACAGCGGCGGGTTACTTCCCAGGCAATCCATTTAGGCAGGTATGACTCAGGCGATTCAGACATTCTCCCCCCATTTAGATAGGTTGATATGCCTATAATACAGCCCCTTCCGCCATTGAGTCAAAAAGAGAGGGGATTTTTAGGAAAAATTGGTGATAATGAGAAAAATCACCCTAACCGTTTTCCACCCGAACATCGAGGTCCACGCTGCCGATCTCAAACAGTTCGGTAAAAATCTCTGAGACAGTGGAGATGCGATCGGCCTTCCAGGCATTGCTGCCACAGAAAATAAGTCCCGTATCGACGTTGCCGTGCTGGGCTCGGTTCAGCGCGTGGACAATACAGAAACGCTCACCGCACTCACGATAGGAGCACTTTTTCAGACACTTGACCGGACAGATAAATTCCGCGTCCCGGTCATGCTGGTGAATATTGGGAATATTCTTTACGATGGCGCGGCCCGGCAACCCGACCGGACTCATCATCAGGCCAATATCAGCCTGGGTACATTCCAAATAGGCCTGTTTGTAAGAATCGGCGGCATCGCATTCCTCAGTGCAGACAAAACGGCTCGCCATCTGAACGCCATCAGCACCCTGTTCCAGGGCATAGAGCAGATCGTTTCTGTCCCACACCCCACCAGCGGCGATCACAGGGATATGGTCCCCGCCCGCTTCCTGAAGAAAAGCTTTGACCCCTCGTACCGTGGCGTACTGATCATAGGCCCCGGAGCAGATGTTTTCCAATTTATCTCCCAGGTGACCGCCGGCGGTGTCAGGGTCCTCGACAACGACGGCGTCGGGAAGGCGTTGATAATTTTTCAACCATTTACGCACAATCAGCTGAATGGCCTTGACCGAGGAGACGATAGGCACCAACGCCACTTCGGGAAAATCTTCGGTCAGCTTGGGAAGGCTGAGTGGGAGACCGGCTCCGCTGATGATGATCTTGGCGCCACCTTCACAGGAGGCTCGAACATTATCTGCATAATCGGTCACAACCGCCATGCAGTTGGTACCGATAATTCCGTCAGGCGCAATTTCATAGGCCTTTTTCAGTTCATTCTTCAACTCAAGGGCATCTGTCTCGAAAAAATTGCCGCCAGTGAATTTAGGATTGTCAAGTCCCAGCCCCGCTGAAGCGACGATCCCGACACCCCCGCATCGGGCGACGCTGCCCGCCAGCCGGCCAGCGGAAATCCGAACACCCATTCCGCCTTGAATCACTGGGTAAGGAACTTCATAGCGACCAATCTTCAATGCATAACCCCTCATTTGTTTCTCTCCTGATTTCCACTTCCCGGGAAGTTCGTCGGTATTTTGACTTTGTTTTCTGCCTGAGTTTAACAAAAGCCAATCTTCCTGATTGTAATAATTGTGTAAAAATGCATATGATAAACCAGACTTAGGCGAGTTTTTCCATACCTGAACAAAGCTTCGGGCTGGACACGAACCGTCATTTGGGACTAGTTTTCATCATGAAATTTCTGAAACGGACTTTTCACCCACTGGCAGTTGTCATCGCTATTCAGCTTGCCTGGATCCTGGTCGTGGGTGTCTGGATTTACTGGTTCCTGGGAACCCAAACCCAGATCAGGGCTCTGGCCCTGAAATACCGCCCGGAGTTGCTTGAAGGCTGGCTGGACTGGGTTGTTCTGGCTGAAGGTCTTATTCTCCTGGTAGCCATCCTGGCCGGGGTTTACGTCATCTTCGTTTTCTGGTCGAAGCAAGCCGCTCTCCTGCAGGAGCAAAAGGCTTTTATCGCCCAGGTCAGTCATGAGCTGAAATCGCCCGTGGCTTCCATCCGCCTTCATCTGGAAACCCTCAAGCTGCGCCGCCCCGACCCGGAACAGATAAGCAAATCTCTGGCCATCATGCTCGATGAAACGGAGAGGCTGAATCTTCTGGTAACCAACCTTCTGACTGCCAACCGCCTTGAGTACCGGCGCTTCAACCTGGCCCTGCGCCCCTGCGATATGTCGGAATTCACCCGCCGCTATTTTACTGAAGCCAAAAACCTGATTCTCCCCCGTGGAGAACTCTTCCTGGATGTTTCCGACGGCCTTTATGCCCGGCTCGATAAAGAATCATTCGAAATCGTCTACCGTAACCTGCTCGAAAACGCCATCCTCTATGCAAACGGTCCTCCTCAACTGAAGATCAGCCTGAAATCCAAAGACCACTGGTGTCATCTGACCTTTGCCGACCAAGGGAAAGGGCTGGCGAAAAAAGATCTGAAAAAAATCTTCCGGATGTTTTACCGCGTCAGACAAAGTGGGGAAAAACCACGGGGCACGGGTCTGGGGCTGTTTATTGCCAACCTCATGGTCAAGCGGCACAAGGGCAGGATCTGGGCTGAAAGCGGTGGTCTCAATCAGGGCACCACTTTCCACATCATGATTCCACGGCTCATAAACCGTGACGAAAAAGAAAGGGGAAAATGGGGCGTCTAAACTCCCACTGTCTTCTTCTGGTCGAAGACGAAGATCACATCGCCCAAGGCCTGATCTACAACCTCGAGCAGGAAGGCTATCAGATCGTTCATGCTGCCAACGGCGAGCAGGCCCTGGCGGCTCTTGATATGCACAAATTTTCTCTAGTCATTCTCGATCTCATGTTGCCGGATATGAGCGGCCTCGATATCTGCCAGAAAATCCGCCAGCGGGACCCACGGCTGCCGGTTCTCATCCTGACCGCTCTGAGCGGGGAAAACCACCGCATCGACGGCCTTCGCAAAGGAGCCGACGATTATCTCACCAAACCGTTCTCTCTTGCCGAATTTCTGCTTCGCGTCCAGGGAATCCTCAAGCGCTCAGCATGGTATCGCCCCAAAACCCAAGAGGAACGCCCCTTTCTTTTTGGCGAAAATCGGGTGGACCTCAAAAACGGGAAAGCCATAACCCCCCAAGGTGAGTTCTTTCTGACCGATCTTGAAATCCGTATCCTGCGTATTTTTTTTGAAAGGGAGGGAGAAATCCTGGAACGCGCAGAGCTTCTGGCTTCGGTATGGCATGTCTCCCCGGAAACCGAAACCAGAACCCTGGACAATTTTATGGCAAGGCTAAGGAAATATTTTGAAAAAAACCCGTCCAGCCCGAAACATTTTCTGACTATCCGGGGAAAAGGTTATCGTTTTGTCTGTGACGAGTAAGCTGGACATGTAAGTTATGAGCATGTAACAGCGCAAGTCATTGACCTGCCAAAGTGCTTCAAAACTCACCGACAAGCATATGGGCGCGCCTCAGATTTTCAAAACACTCATTCAGGTCAAGCACTTACACTTTTTTCCCGCCCCCAACCCACCGATGCAGGTAAAAAAGGGGACCTAAGCCCCCATCAGGTGTCATTCGGAAAGCGGTCACAGAATTTCGGCTTTGAAGGCATCAAAACCTACATCTTCAATCAATTTGCCAAGACGGCCTTTTTTAGTCTGATCCTTGAGCCAATGCATAATCCTGTCAACGATCTCCAGGGCTTCTTCCCTGGTCACATTCTCCACCAGTTTCTGGGAAAGCCTTGGCTGAGCGCCGCCGTTACCCCCCACCATGACATTCCAGCCCTTGGGGCTACCGATCAGGCCGACATCCTTGATGCAGACCTCACCACAATCGATGGGACAGCCCGAGGCTCCCAGTTTGATCTTCCAGGGAAGTTCCAGGCCATGATATTTTTCATCAAGTTCCAAGCCTAGCGACAGCGAGTCCTGCTGTCCCCGCTTGCAAAAGGTAGCTCCCGGACAGCTTTTTATGGAACGGACACACAAGCCGATGGCATGACCCGGTTTTTCGCCCAAATCTTTCCAGATATCGTCAAGCTGTTCTTCCTGGAGGCCAACTATCGCAATACGCTGGGCACTGGTCAGCTTTAATGCCTGGGCATTATACTTCTCCGCGACATCGGCAATTTTTCTCAAATATTCCGGACTGGTAACACCACAAGGCATATGCGGAGCGATGGCGTAGGTTTCCTTGTCGCGCTGAACAATGGCGCCTTTTTCCAAAATGTCTTTTTTCATCCAACTCCCTCCTTAAGTAATTGTTGATTTCGAGTTCCCCGCAAAGCAAGACAGAAAAAGGTTACTATTTTAGTTTCATTTATCAATCGCAACCGGCGAATTCGGGTTTCGTGCCATTAGTATCCGTGTCCACTGCACAGATCCGGTGAAACAGTGGTGACTAAAACAGGATAACGCGAATCCTTATGGAATCAAGTGACAAGGAATTTAAGGAACAGAGCGAAAAAAAACAGAGCCAGCAAAGCCACAAGATAAATGATGGAGTGCCACATACCACCCAACCCTTTTGACGCTTCGGCAGTGCAAAGGGGGCAGTCCGGCCCCTCACCGTCAAAGGGCTTACCACACCGTTCACAAATTTTTTTAGGTTGCGCCTGGGACAAAACTTCCTCTGGGTTAGCAGTCCAGTCTTTCCTGCCTGACCTAATAAAAAATCTTATTGAGAGTATATTCAACAATGCCTTCGGCACCGGCGACGATCAGCTCAGGTACAATATCCCGGATGACATTTTCATCGACAATGGTCATCAGGGCATACCAGCCGTCGTCGGCCAGCGAGGAAATGGTCGGATTGTGCAGAGCCGGAAGGATGCCCAGGACCTTGTCCAGATCATCCTTGCCGACGTTGAGCATGAGGCCGACTTTCTTCTCGGCCGCCAGGACCCCCTTAAGCATCATGGCCAGACGCTCGATTTTTCCCTTTTTGAAAGGGTCTTTCCAGGCTTCCTTGTTGGCAATGAAGCGGGTGGTGGTGGTACAGACCGTATCGAGGATGCGCAGATTGTTAGCCCGCAGAGATGAGCCGGTTTCCGTAATTTCCACAATAGCATCAGCCAGATAAGGCGGCTTGACCTCCGTCGCCCCCCAGCTGAACTCTACCGTCGCCTCGACCCCGTGTTTTTCCAGGTAGCGTTTGGTCATACCGACCGCCTCGGTGGCGATCCGCTTGCCGGCAAGATCCTTCGGACTCTGGATTGTGGAATCCTGAGGAACCGCCACCACCCAGCGCAAGGGTTTGCGGCCGACCTTACCGTAAACCAGTTCGGCCACTTCGACGACATCGGCATTGTTCTCAAGAATCCAGTCAAGACCGGTCAGCCCGGCATCAAGAATGCCCTCGTCCACATAGCGGGCCATTTCCTGAGCGCGCAGTAAAACGCATTCTATCTCATCATCATCAATGCTCGGAAAATAGGAGCGTGACGCCCCCTCGATTTTATAGCCGGCTTTGGCAAAAAGTTCAAATGTCGTTTTTTCAAGGCTGCCTTTGGGCAGGCCCAGTTTCAGCACAGGCATGAAGCACTCTCCTTATTCATGTTCCCCAACCTGCTGCCGGGTGACAGCACTCGCGGAGATCATTTCTGGTATTAAGGCAATCTGTTCAGCCAAAAGGGCTGGCGCCCCGGGACGGAGGTCGGGGGCCATCTTTCAGTGCCATGAACAGCTTTGTTCTATTTTTTATAAACCTCATCGGGATCGAAAACCCTCTCCCCGACAACCTGCAGGCTGTCCTTTTCGATCTTGCGGAAGAAACAACTCCGGTAGCCTTCGTGACAGGCCGCACCTCCAACCTGATCGACCTTGAAAACCACCGTATCGAGATCACAGTCAACAAAAATCTCTTTGATCTTCTGAATATGTCCGGAACTCTCACCCTTGACCCAGAGCTTCTGGCGGGACCGGGTCCAGTAAGTGGCCACCCCGGTTTCCAGAGTTTTTTCCCAGGCTTCCTTATTGATATAAGCCAGCATCAGGACATCTCCCGTTTGCCAGTCTTGAGCAATCGCAGGGATGAGACCATCCGCAGACTTCGAAAAATCGAGTTCAACCATTTAAATACTCCTTAAATGCTATAATTCCACATGACCGGGCGGGCTGGAATGAAAAGATAGGACATTTTTCCAGGATTGTCCAGTGCCGCGTGCCATGCCATCAGGCAGTGATAATTAATCCTGAACTTTCGTTAGAATTTTATGGGGGTTGGATTAATAACGAATGCGGCCCGGCTTATTCATGATGCTTTGTGGCAAAACCGTTAAGCGCGCGCCAGATCAGGCCAGGCACAGCGGGCTTATACTGGCAGCACGTCGAAGGGCGAGAAGCGGGCACGGCTTGAGGTGGCGGGCAATTGACGGTTACAGCAAAAGTTTTCACTAATAATTCGGGGTAACACCCATTGACAGGTATGCGCCACTGCTGGTAGCCTAAGGCCACTTTAACGAAAAAGAAAGGAGGATGTAATGGAGATTGTAATCAAGCGCATTAAGGTAAAGGAGGAACAGAGGGTTTAAACAACGTTTTTCCCTCCCCAAGTCCTTTCTTTACCCGGTATTGATGCCGGGTTTCTTCACCGATCAAGAAGCCCACCTAGCCCGGATTATTCACGAAAACTTTTGCTGCAACCTCCGATTGCGCACCACCTCAAACCGTGCGCACTCTTTGCTTTTCGACGTACTGCAAGTACGCCTGCAACCTGTCCGCCGCACAGCTATGGCAGGCGGGAGCAAAGCGCTGTATTTGGCTTGATCTGGCGCACACTTGACGATTTCGCGACAAAGTATCATGAATAAACCAGGCTAAACCGATTTGGCACTTGTTCGCCAAAGTATTTTCTTTTCGGATCTGTGTCCGAAGGGGGTTTCTATGTCAAAAACATCCCTTTCCTTGCCCATGCTGGGCTGGAGTCATTTTTTTCAACAACAACTGAGTCTTGAAGAGTGGGAGTTAACCGTTCCCGCCCGCGTCTTCGCCGTTCACCGCAATACCTTTGACGTTGCAGGCGAGCACGGCCGTCAGACGATCACACTGCCCGGGAACTGGCATCGGCGGGATCCGGAAGAGCTGCCCACCGTTGGCGACTGGCTTCTTCTTGACTGGTCAACCGGCCAGGCTCAAAAACTGCTGGAACGAAAGAGCCTTTTCCGTCGTAAGGCAGCAGGCAGTGAATCCAAAGTGCAATTGATAGCGGCCAATGTCGACACCCTCTTTGTCGTCACCTCCTGCAACCAGGATTTCAACCTGTCGCGGCTTGAACGTTATCTGGCTCTGGCTTTGGAGTCAAAGGTCGAGCCGGTAGTAGTGCTGACTAAGACCGATCTGGTGGATGACATTTCTGATTACCTGCGGCAAGCCATGAGTCTGAATCCTGATATGGCTGTTGAAGGAGTCAACGCCTTGGATTCAGTCTCAGCAGCGTCCCTGTCCTCCTGGTGCGGAAGCGGTCAAACGGTCGCCCTGGTGGGATCATCCGGGGTAGGAAAGTCAACCCTGATAAATAGCCTTTGCGGTGAGCCCAGGCAGGAGACGGGAGCGATCCGCCAGGACGACGCCAGGGGACGCCACACCACGACATCCCGAACCATTCACTTCCTCCCGGAAGGGGGTCTGCTCATCGACAGCCCCGGTTTGCGTGAACTTCAACTGAGCGACTGCCAGGGTGGAATTTCCTCGCTGTTCGAAGATATTGAGGAGTTGGCTCAAAGCTGCCGCTTCAATGACTGTCGCCACCAGCACGAGGAAGGTTGTGCTGTAAAGGCAGCTGTCTCCTGGGGAGACCTCAGCCCCAGGCGCCTCGCCAACTACCGGAAGCTAATGGCAGAGCAGGAGCGCAACGCCGAAACCATTGCCGAGAGACGCCGTCGTGAGCGGAATTTCGGCAAATTCTGCAAAAACGTTATG
>JAFGRU010000065.1 GCA_016934985.1 Deltaproteobacteria bacterium | reverse complement strand
GGGGTAACAAACAAGGCAAAAACCCTGAAAAGCAAGGGCGGGGACGTGTTTATTCTATTGACAACTGACAGCCATATCAGCCTTTTAAAAGATGATTTTATTGAGGTCGAAGGTAAAAAATTGTGGAAAAAGGATTCCCCGATGCTCCAGAAGTGGGCCCAGCAAAACGGCTCCGCGACGGGTACTCACCAAAGGGAATTCAGATGCCGTTCTGCAGAGGGAGAAGAGCAAGAGTGGCGCTGGAAACGCAGCCTTTCTAAACTTTTGCTTGACGAATCCGGCAAAGGCTACATTGGAGAAAGCGGCATAGTTTTTGACATCACCGAAGAGCACGAGATAAAGAATGAACTGATCCGCGCCAAATACGATGCCGAAGAAGCCAGCCGGGCCAAGAGCGATTTTCTGGCCCGCATGAGCCATGAGATTCGTACCCCGATGAATGCCATTATCGGCATGACCCACCTGCTTTTGCGCACCCAACTTAACGACACCCAAAGGGACTACCAAACAAAAATACAGACTTCCGCCCAGGCCCTCATGGGCATCATCAACGACATCCTTGATTTTTCCAAAATCGAAGCCGGCAAAATGGGCCTCGAAAATATCCCTTTCCGTCTTGATGAAGTATTCAACTCCCTGGCGGATGTTACCCTCATCAAGGCCCAGGAAAAACAGCTGGAAGTCATCTTTTCAGTTTCGGACGACGCACCACAGTGGCTGGTAGGCGATTCTTTGCGTTTAAGTCAAGTGTTGATCAACCTTACCAACAATGCTGTCAAATTTACCCATAAGGGTGAAATTCTCATCAACGTGGGGGTTATGGAGCAAACTGACAGCCAGGTTCAACTCCATTTTTCAATAACCGACAGCGGCATCGGCCTGACTGCAGAGCAAATTCAGAACCTGTTCCAGCCCTTTTCACAGGCTGATGGTTCCATCACCCGCAAGTTCGGCGGAACAGGTTTGGGGCTCGCCATCTGCAAAAGCCTGGTGGAAGCCATGGGTGGAAGCATCTGGGTGGAAAGTCAACCGGACAAGGGAAGTTCATTCCACTTCACGGTCAGATTAGCCCTCGCCCCCGATCAGCCTGCAAAACTGTTTCTGCCACAAGATCTCCGTCAGCTGCGAACCCTGATAATTGATGACAACAGCACAGCACGGAACAGCTTTGCCGAAATGCTGGGAGCCATCTTCTCACTGTCTCCGGATACAGCCTCTTCCTCTGACAGCGCCATTGAAAAAATTGACCGCCAGAGTGAGATGAACACCCCTTACGACCTGATTTTTGTGGATTGGCAAATGCCTGACATAGATGGCATTGAAACCACCCGTCTGATCAAAGAAAAAACTGGGGGGACAAAAGACAAGACATCGGTCGTTTTGATGATAAACGGCTATGAACTCGAAAAAATTCGCGCCGCTGCAAAACTGGCCGGAGTCGATGCGTTTCTTACCAAACCGACCTGCCCGTCAAATATTTTCGATACCGTGGCCAATCTCTACGGCAAAGATTCCGGTTCCTGCAAAACCACTCACATCGAAGTCAGTCGCGAAAAATTGAACCAGGTACGCGGTACACGCATTCTTCTGGTAGAGGACAACCTGTTCAACCAGCAGGTCGCCAGGGAATTTCTCGAGCAAGCCGGGATGGTGGTTGAAATCGCCGAGAACGGCTTTGCCGCTCTGGAAGCCGTTGAAAACAAAAAATTTGACCTGGTCTTCATGGATATTCAGATGCCGGACCTCGACGGTCTGGAGGCAACCAGGCGCCTACGCAAAGGAAAAGATTCTTCAAGCCTCCCCATTGTGGCCATGACCGCCCATGCTATGAGCGAAGATCGGGAAAAAAGCCTGACTGCAGGCATGAATGATCATATTACCAAACCGATTGACCCCGAAGAGTTAATGTCGATGCTTATCAAATGGGGCAAAAAAAGGCCTGGGGGAGAAAAAACGACCGATATCTCTCTGTTTCAAATCAACCATTCTGACAACAAGGAAACAGATCTGACTCCCTACCGGTTTTCGGAAATCGATGCCGAAGAAGGGCTCAGACGGTGCATGGGCAATGCCCGTTCGTATCTCAAGTTTCTGAAAATGTTCCACCAAGAATATTATGATTTCACCCAGCGTTGTGAACAAAACATGATGGCCTCCGAATACGAGAATGTCCGACATATCGCTCATGCCATTAAAGGGCCGGCAGGCTCCATTGGTGCCAAGAAACTCCATGCGGCCGCTCATGACCTTGAACAAGCTATCTGGAATGGCGAAAAAGCATATTATGACCGGCTTTTCAAATCGTTTCAGGAAAGTCTTCGGACCGTCATCCGCGATCTTACCCCCATCATGAAACAAGCGGATAAAAAAGCAACTGAAGTGGCAGAAGATTTCAGCGCCTTTGATTGGGCTCCGGAAAAAAGGCAAGAGCTGTTGACTCAATTGCGAACGTCCCTGGAAAAAAACGATGCCGGGTCGGTGGCCATCCTGCCCGAATTTCGCCGGGTCCTTGCGGCCAATGAAGCCTTATCAGAAGAGTGGGCCCTTCTCCAGTCGCAAATCGAAAACTTCGACTTTGGCGATGCTCTCGACACACTGACAAAAATCGAAAAATGGCAGGAAATACAAGAAGGTTTTGAAAATGGCGGAGGAAAAGCCTCGAATTCTTATTGTTGATGATGAAACCTTCAACCTTCAGTTTTTAGCGGAACTGCTCATCAACGATTACGATATCAGCCCGGTTAAGGACGGCAAAAAAACCCTGAACCTGGCGGAGTCCCTCCTCCCGGACCTCATCATTCTGGATGTGGTCATGCCGGATATGGACGGCTATACCGTAATTCGGGCACTTAAAGCCAACCCGAAAACCCGGCATATCCCCGTTATCTTTCTGACCAGCCTGGACAGTGACAAAGACGAAGAGAAAGGGCTTTCTCTGGGAGCCCTGGATTACATCAGCAAGCCCTTTCACCCCGCCATTGTAAAGGCACGGGTCAACAACATTCTGGAGCTGGTTCAACACCGCAAACTGGTGGAAAAAGTAGCCATGCTCGATGGCTTGACGGGCATCCCAAACCGCCGGGCATACGACGATCGTCTTCTGAGCGAATGGAAGCGGGCTTGCCGAAACGGCGAACCTTTTTCCCTGGCTTTTGTGGATGTCGATTTTTTCAAACTTTACAACGACACCTATGGGCATGCCGCTGGCGACCTGGCCCTGAAAAAGGTGGCCCTGACTCTGAATCGAATACTGAAACGTTCGTCCGACTTCGTCGCCCGTTACGGTGGCGAGGAATTTGCTCTTATCCTTCCGAACATGCCTTTCCAAGATGCCCAGGCTTTTGTCGAGAGGGCCTGCCGGGAGATTTGCAATCTGGCCATGGAACACAAAGCGTCCAAGGTCGAAAAAATAATAACCATCAGTATCGGCGGCGCAACCGCCACACCTACTCTCAACCATCACCTGGCTGATTTTACCGGCCATGTGGATAAAATACTTTACCTTGCCAAAGAAACACGCAACCGTTCCGTCTGGAGTTACTTCAGACAACCCTGAAGAACAAGCGGCCCAAGACACGGAACCGCTTAGATTCTCTTACCAGGAAATGGCCGGGACTCTTCCCCTTGGAAACCGAAAACGCCCTCAGGTGGATACACCGTCCGGGAAATCAAGGTTGATGAGTGCTATTCCGCAGTTCCGCGAAATATTGATCGTATCTTCCGCTTTCTTTCAGGCGTAAAAGTCCGCGGTTAAATGTTTCCAAAAGCCGCACACTCTGTTTTCTGACCTTGCTCAAAAGAAGGTGTTCCCGATGAATGCCGAAGGGTTTCGGATGATGGGTAATGGTTTGAGCCGTGTCGGGGTCGAACAGATTCCTTATTTGAAAATATCCGACATCCAGTAATTGAGGAAAGATATCGATCCGTCCAATAACCAGCTTTTTGAAATTCTGCTCATCCGACGGAACACGTTCAACTCTTAGTTTTCCCGATTTTTCCGCCGCCAGAAATTCCGGGGTATACATATAGGCCAAGGTTCCCCCCATCCGGTAGGATGCGAGATCGTCAAGTTTTCCCCAAAAAAGGGGCTGGTTTTTCAGATGAAAGAATACCCAGGGGGCCGCCCAAACAGTATTGCTGGCAAAAAAGTTTCTCTCCCGCTCAAAATTACTTTCATACCCTACAACACCATCCCATTGCCCATATTGCGCATTATTTAAGGCCCTCTTCCAAGGGAAAAAACCATATTCGACCGTGACTCCCTCCAAAGCGAACGCCTCGCTGACAATCCGCGAGCCAATCCCGTAGTGAGGCAGATATTGCGAAAAGTAGGGGGGCCATTCACCATTGCACAAACGGATTTTCTCCGCCCCAAAACTGACACCAACCATTGAGTGTAGAAAAACCATTATTAAAAACAACAGCTTCAAATAAATCCTCATAAAAATTCTTTAAGGCCACAGGGCCGTTCAAACCGTTTTTGATAGTGTCTGCTTTTTGCACGTAAAGAAAAAGTTTTAAACGCCCACGTATGGACACTCCTCAACAGTGCTTTTCTCCACAGTTGAGAACCTGCGGCACAAAAAACCTTCCAAATCTTAGTTTCAACTATAGCGGGGGAAGCTAAAAAATCGAGGAAAGACGTTCGAAGGATTGTCTGAGCCGTGAGGAGAGGGTTAGAATCATCCCTTTAAATAGGTTCAGACTTAGGGTGGGATGATTCTTGATAATATGGTCAAAGTTTTCCCGGCTGAGAACTCCCAGTTGCGTGTCCACATAAGCCTTGGCCGTCCAAGGCCGTGGACTACTGTCCAGAAAGCTGGCCGCCCCCAGAATGGAGCCTGCGGTATAAGCGCCGATGATAATCTCCTTGCCAGGAAACTCGGTCTGTTTTTTCATATTGATTTGACCATGAATGATGAAAACCAGGCTGTCGGACGGCGCTCCTTCCTTCCACAAGACTTCCCCTGCGGGCAGGCTGCGGCATTCCAGATGGTCGAGAAGCAGCAACTTTTCGTCATCGGATAGAAAGCGAAAAGGTTTTAAGTCTTTACTTTCGCAAACGTTTTGGCGAATTTTTTCTTTCATGTCGGTTGTTGTTCCGGGGCAGGCGAATTTTTTAGCTCTTCGATTTTCTTTTCCATGCGGGTGAACAGTCCGTCAAAACCCTCTTTGTCGACAATTTCACCATAGGTGTTTCGGTAGGTACTAACCATGCTTACTTCTTCAATCACCACATCATAAACCCGCCATTCACCCTTTGTTTCAGACAATTTATAATCCACCGGGATTTCAGCGCTCTCGGTAACAATCAGGGTTTTTACCAGAGCCCGGCCTTTTTTGAACTCTTCTTCAATGTATTTGACATTATTTTCGGCATAGCTCCCCGTATAGGCCTCAATCCGTCCCATATAGGTATTTTCGAGTTGCTGCGTAAACAGGCTGATAAATTTTTCCTGCTGGTCGGATGTTGCTTTTCTCCAGTTTATCCCCAGAATCCACTGGGACATCAAGGGAAAGTTGAAACGTTGTCGAATCAAATTGATAATTTTTTGATTTCTTTGCTCCCTGGCAAGCGTTTTGTCATTAAGAGTCTTTATTATATTATCTACATCTGTCTTAAGCTGCTCGGTTGGTTCGCCTGCCAAAGCATTGTTAAAAGGAAAAGAGAAGAGCATCAGCAGGAAAATGAAAACTGCGGCCATTCGGATCTGAAACATTTTTTTCTCCAGTTATGAAAAAAGGATCAAAAGGTTTATTTGTTTGTAAGAGCTTCACGTCTTTGTGCGTAAGCATTGCGGATAAACAGGTAAGGATCAAGAGCGTCCTTTTTTATGCTCTCATAGGTATCTTTGTCCAAGGATATGTAGTTGACCGTATCAAAAGCTTTTGCGCCGATACGCTCGGGGAAAGCCAAGACATACGTCATGGGATCAAGAAAAGAATCAGCCACCCGCCCCACACCGTCGCGCAAGCTGGAGGGACCCAGGACCGGAATCACCAGATAAAAGCCCTGGCCAAGCCCATAACGGCCGAGGGTCTGGCCAAAATCCTCTTCCTTTTTGTCCATGCCGAGGGATTTCGCCGGATCAAGGAGCCCGCCTACGCCAACGGTCGTGTTCAACGCCAACCGGCCGAGTTCTCTTCCGGCATCTGTAAACTTGAGCTGCAACAGGCTGTTGGCAAAACGGACCGGGGTGGCAAGGTTCGAAAAAAAGTTGGAAACCGATTTTCTGCCCTGCTCGGGCACCACCCTGTATACCCTGGCAACAGGTTTGAGGAGGTAAAAGTAGAGTTTGTCATTAAACCAAAAGGATGCCCGGTTGAAAGACTCTATTGGATCAGCAATCTTAGCATCCGTACTCTCTTCCGCAAAAGGATCATCTTCAAAATCACCAATACCCTCTTCGTTCTCTTCGGAAACAAGGCTGGAATCAATGTGGTTATCAACGGCAAAAACAGGGGCAAGAAATGAGACTGAAAAAATTATACACACCAGAACAGAAAAGCCAATTTTCCTCATAGGTTTCATCCCATTCGCTTATTTATTTTCAAAAATATACTTGCTGACCAGCTCCTCGAGGTTGATTGCCGATTCTGTTTCGGCGATCTCCCCTCCAGGCTCAATATTCATGGGAGAACCTCCGGGACTGATTTTGATATACTTATCTCCGATAATTCCTGCTGTGCGCACAGAGGCAATGCTGTCTTCCTGAAGCTCAACACCTTTATTGATTGCCAGTTCAACCTTGGCTTCGTAGTTTTTGGTGTCAAGAAAAACTTTCGCAACCTTGCCGATCTGAACGCCGGCAATCTCGACACTTGCGCCTTCCTTAAGTCCGGAAATGGAATTAAAGCTGGCCACGACCTGATAGGTTTTATCACCAAAAAAATTCAAATCACCCAATTTAACCGAAAGGTAAGCAAAGCAGATAAAACCCGCTACCAGAAAAAGACCGACTACCGTTTCCACCTTAAAGCGTTTCATAAAATCCCATTTCCTCCTCTTCGCTTGAGTATATGGGGCCCATAGTTTCCTTGACGAAGGTTTTTATTTCCGAAAGATCCGAAAGCTGAAAATCTTCAGGAGACATGCATCCCTGAACCTGTCCTTTTGCAACTAGCGCCACATAATCAGCCAACTTGAATATCTTGGGAACATCGTGGCTGACAATGACCGCCGTATATTTCAGTTGTTGCTGAGTTCTATAAAATAGCCGATAAATTTCATTGCTCCGGCTCACATCCAACCCGGTGGTCGGCTCGTCAAAAAAGACCACTTTCGGATTCAGAACCAGAGCCCTGGCCAGCCCAACCCTTTTTTGCATCCCGCCGCTCAACTGTGCAGGAAATTTTTCACCCGCTCCCTGTAAATCCATCATCGAAAGTTTTTCGTCAACATTGGCTTTAATTTCTTTTTCCGAGGCTTTTGTTCTTTCCCGCAAAGGAAGAGCCACATTATCAAAAACAGTCATGGAGTCAAAAAGAGCGACATTCTGGAATAAAACACCATAATTCTGGCGGACTTCTTTAAGTTCTTTTTTACTTATTTTTGCCAAATCCTTGCCAAAAACCCTGACCTCACCTTTGTCAGGCTTAAGAAGCCCCAGCATGTGCTTCAAAAGGACACTTTTCCCCTGGCCGCTGGCGCCAACAATAACCATGGTTGTCCCTTCCAGAATGGACAGATTGACTTTTTTCAGCACCTGCTGGCTTTTAAAAGACTTTTCTACGTCAATTAACTGGATAACTGCCGGTCTAATGTCTTTTTCCATTTAAAACTCTATCAAGTTAAAATTTCAAAGGATTATGCTTTTACTAAGTCGACATCAAAGAAGAATCGCCGTAAGCAAATAATCCCACACCAGGATCGTAACAGAGGAAAGGACAACGGCATTGGTGGTGTTGCGACTGACACCTTCGGCGCCAAAGCCTCCAGAACGTTCATAGTGGAGAAAATACCCTTTGGATGTAGATATCCAGATAATCAAGAGACCGAAAATCAGGGATTTCACCACACCCATGTGAACGTCCTGCCATGTGACGCTGGAATACATGCCGTTAAAAAAAGCGCCTTCATTGACCCCAAAAAGTCCAACCCCGACCAGGTAGCCACCGAAAATCCCCACCACGTCAAAAACGAACGTCAGCAAAGGAACGGAAATGACCCCTGCAATAAATTTGGGCACCATAAGGTATTTATGGGGATCTATTGCCATGCACTCCAAAGCATCTATCTGCTCGGAATTGCGCATAATACCAATTTCCGCGCAAATAGCTGAACCGGCTCGGCCGATAACCATCAGAGATGCTAGGACCGGCCCAAGCTCACGAATGAGGCTCAAGGCAACCGCCGAGCCCAAAAACCCTTCCGAGCCAAACTTGGTGAGCGTATAATAACCTTGAAGGGCAAGCACCATTCCGGTAAAAGCGCCGGTGAAAACAATGACGAAAATAGACCGCGCGCCAATAAAATGAATTTGACGAACAATCGGACCGATTTTATATGGGGGTTTAAAAGCATTGATCAGGCAATTAAACAGAAAAACACCCATTCGTCCGGCTTGCTCAAGATAGTATAAAAAATTGTCACCAATTTTTTCGAAAAATCCAAGCATGATTTCAAAACATCCGGCAAAGTTGGTAATTGATGGAATTGGAACAGACAAAATTTGTCAAACAGAACAAATTAAAAGGAGACCAAATGTCCTCCTGCTTTTTGCATTTATTTTGCCAAATTCTAAAACGAGGTCATTATTGGGGGTAGTAGGCTATGGGCCTCTCTGGGCAAGCGCCGCTAGACGCTTGGATAGCACCAGTTGAACCCAAGGAATTTTCTAATGCGGCCTTTGAAACGGGCGGCCCAAGTTCAGCATCCAAACGGTGAATAATTACGAAACCGAAAAGGATCAGTCTGGCAATCCTTCTGAAAAGAATATTACCAGAAAATGACGGATAAATTCGACGGTTAGCGTTTTTCCTCGCCTGCTACCATTTTTCTGCCAGCCATAAAACTGGTGGCTTTTTACGGTTCCAAGGCTCAAGTTTCAAAACCTTCCACTCTGTTTCGCCCAGGTCCTGAAAAAAGCCGGCAACCGTTCTCTCTTCTTCCTCTCCTCCGGGGTGTCCCACGTAAACCACGACAGCAATACGTCCCCCTGCTTCAGTAATTGCCATAGCCTGGCGCAAAGCTGCCAGGGTCGTTTCCTGTCGAGTTGTCAAGTTTTTGTCCCCACCGGGGAGGTAGCCAAGGTTGGCAATGACCACTTTGACTTTCCCTGGGATAAAATCCTTGATCCGGTCGTGGCTGGCGTGAATCAGGAAAACTCCGTTCCCTCTGGAAAGCTCTCCCTCGTGATTATTATAACGAGAATACTCGATATTAGTATTTGCCAGCAAGCGGGAGGTTCTTTCGATCGCCTCCGCCTGAATATCAAAGCTGAACACTTGGCCGGCAACCCCGACCTGACGAGCTAAAAAAAGCGTATCCCTGCCGCCACCGGCAGTCAGATCCAGGGCAGCATCACCATTTTCAAGAACCTCAGAAAGAAAAAAATGCGACCATGCCACCAAGTCAATAAGTTCGTTCTTCACGTCCCCTGCCCATCATCAGACCTGTCTGGCAGGCTATCCGCTTCTTTATCCAGAACCTTCAATTTGACCTGGATCATCTCCCTATGACTCAATCGCAATAATTTGGCTATCTTTCTGACTAAGGCCTCCTCATATTTATCCAACACACCATCGGCGTAGACCACACGCCAGATATTTTCCAAAATCACGGTCTTTTCCTCGGCCTGGAAATGCCCGTTGATCTCTTTGGCAAACTGGTAAAGGTCAAAACTTTTTTCACGGGCTTGGCGAGCACTTTCGAGCAGTGAATCAACCTGGCTTGCGGATTTTTTGAAAAGGGTTTGCAGCCCATCACGGACCGCAGCCTCCTCCAAGGGATGAACAGTTGAGTCCGCATGAGCAATTTCGAGAAGAAAAACGGCTGTGGCAATCTCAACGGGTTCTTTCTCATCTCGGTTTCCATCGGAGTCCAAACCTGTATTTAAAATTTTGGTCAAAAATTTCAGCATCACACCTCCATCATGTATTTACCATCGAACTCTTTTAAACAATATGTCGAAACAAATTTGGAGAAGCCTGAATAGGGGTAATGAACAGGCTCGGATACATTTTTGCTAAAATGGGAAACGAATAGTAGGGCATGTCGCCAAAAATTTTTTGAAATCTGTTCGGGTTTGGCGATTTCACGGTATCAGCATTTCTCTACAAAACCAACTTTGAGCCTATTTACTTTTTATATTTTTAAATTTTATCCTTTTTCGACTTGAAAATAGGAGCTTTTTTTGTTACATATTTTGTTAGCACTCGCGTGGAGTGAGTGCTAACAAAATGCAAATAAAAACTCCTTCGAAAGGATTCCAGCAATGCATGCTCTGACCGTTCCCGTAACAACGGACACCTTGGAGTTCTATATGACCCAAGTCAAACAGTTCAAGCTTCTCAGCCGGGAAGAAGAATATGACTTGGCCGTTCGCTATCATCGCCATGGAGATCTTGATGCAGCGCAACGTCTGATTTGTGCCAATTTGCGTTTTGTGGTGAAAATCGCTCACGAATACCGTCGCTACGGATTGAAAATGCTCGACCTGATTCAAGAAGGCAACATCGGCTTGATGATGGCTGTCAAAAAATTCGAGCCTGAAAGAGGTCTGCGACTCATTTCATATGCGGTCTGGTGGATCAAAGCTTACATCCACAATTTCATTATTCGAAGCTGGTCCATGGTTAAGATCGGTACCACGCAGGCTCAAAAAAAGCTCTTTTTTAAATTAAACCAAGCACGAAAAGCCTTGTCTAAAATGGGCGAGGAAAGCCAACTCGCCAATCTTGCCGATGAACTGGATGTTCGGGAAGAAGAGCTCCTGGAAATGGAACAGAGAATCAACGTCAGGGACTCGTCCATCGATATGCCCCTGACTGAGGGAAGCAGCTATACACTTCTGGATGCCCTGCCCGATACCCAGGAAAACCAGGAAGACCGCTTCATCAAAAATGAGCAGGAAAAAGTCCTGAGCAAAGAAATTCAATCCGCGCTCTCGACCCTTAACGAGCGTGAGCGCAACATTGTGGAATCAAGGATTCTATCCGAAAAACCGCTCACTCTTCAAGATCTGGCAGACAAATATCAGGTCAGCCGCGAGAGAATACGCCAGTTGGAAAAAAATGCCCTTGAAAAGATCAAGGGAACCCTTTCTCCCCGAGTCCTCTCCTGCTGAAAACTCAAATACGATTTTGTAGTGAAACATCTTTGGATCCGGCACCTTGAATTCGGTTTTTTAGGGGGCCGGATCGATCTAACAGCATTTACATTGTTCATCTCTTCCTGTAATATCCCAAAGTAAAATCTGAGTTCCCGAATTCTCATCGGGTAATTGCATTTGTTCATGGCTGCCAAAAACCGCTCTGGGGTTTTTTAGCAAGCCCAGACACAAAGAATATGGACTTCAGCCCCGACGTTCTTTTTTTATTTTCAGGCCCGATCCAAGGAATCAGTTAAATTTCCTGAAAGTTACGCTTCCTATGGAAAAATATTCTGTATTATTTTTGCTGATATTTCTTGCAGGTTGCTCCCTATGGGAGTCCAAACCAGCCCGTTATTCAACAGAAGGCTATTTCCAACAGGGCGAAGCACTGCTGGCCAAGGGGGAATATAAGGAGGCAGGCAAAGCCTGGGAAAAAGTCCTCGAAGCTTATGTCTCTCCACAGATGAACATGCTGGCCGAACTCAAAATTGCGGAAGCCCACTACCTGGCCAAAGAGTACGCCGAAGCAGCGGCGGCCTATGAAGACTTTCTGAAGAGACATCCCCAAGAGAGAAGAACCCCGGATATCATGTTTCAGCTTGGCATGTCCTATTATCAACAGCGGCTTCCCCAGGACCGCGATCAGACGGCTACCTACAACGCCTTGGTGACTTTTCAAAGTTTGGAACGAAATTTCCCAAACAGCAATAAAGTTGCCGCGGCCAAACAGAAAATAGCCGTTTTAAGGACCGAGATGGCCGACCACGAGTTTTATGTGGGAAAATTCTATTTCAAAACAAAAAAATACAGCTCCGCCATTAGCCGTTTTGAACAACTGTTGCAAAGCTACCCTGAATACCCCGACCAGGGGAAAATATATTTCTATCTTGGACGGGCCTTCTTTAAAGTCGATAACACCAAAAAGGGCGTTGAAACTTTCAACACCCTTTCTAAAAAATATCCCAACAGCCCTTATGTAGCTAAGGCCAGTAAATATCTTCCTGATAACAATTGATAAAGTAATTATTCAGTTCGATGGGCTCGTATTGTCCATTAAAAAGCTCTTCCCCCCGGGTGGTGGAAAAAAAGGACCCGGGGATGAGTTCGTATGTGCACCTCTGAATGGACGTGCGCGACCAGCAGGCTGAAAAGACCCTGGTTAAAATGTTCCCGCCAAACCTTTTAGAATAAAAAAAGCTTCCCGAACGTAAGGATCCTGAATCAGCTGTTTCGCCTGCTCCGATTTCAAAGTCGGATCCCCGCTGTTTTCGTCCCCCTCTTTGACAATAAAATCATCTGACACAACCTCATCGTGCACAGCTAAATCATCCAGTTCAGCCTGCTCTTTACGGAAGACGTCAAAATCAAGGGACCTTAGAGTATTAGCTATTTTTCGCTTTTCCAGATCTATATCCCGGCTAATTTTGGAAAAAGCAGGAGACTCACTGATTCGCTCCTCGCTTTCGCGACGAATCATATCTATCTCGCCATTTTTCAGCATGAGCCAGGGTTGGTAATTGACCGCCTGAACCTGATCCCAGGGAAGCGAGTGTTCCAGGTATTTCTCCCCACTTTTTATCGGTGTCAGCCGATCGGGGAGGATAACATCAGGAATTACCCCTCGGTACTGGGTGGAATCCCCACTGATCCGATAAAATTTCTGAATTGTTACTTTTAAAGCACCTAAAGGTTGATACTTGGCTATTTTACGGGAAAAAAAGCCCTGGTCGAGGTCGATCAAAGCCTGAACAGTCCCCTTGCCATGGGTATGCTCACCACCGATAATGATGGCACGCCGGTAATCCTGCATTGCACCAGCCAGAATTTCTGATGCCGAAGCACTGAATTTGTTTACCAGAATCACCAGGGGCGCTCGAAACTCTATAGAGGAAGCCTGGTCCGAAAGGACCTTGACATCACCATCACTGTCCTTGACCTGAACCACGGGGCCGGACTCAATAAAAAATCCGGCAATGTTAACGGCATCTTGAAGAGCTCCTCCGCCGTCATTACGCAGGTCAATAATCAACCCCTGGACACCTTTCTTTTTCAGCCCTTGAAGAGCATTTTTAAAATCATCGGTGGAATTACGTCCGGTCTTGCCCTGATCAGACATATGCAAATCGCGATAAAATGTCGGAATTTGAATATAGCCGAAACGCATGGCACCATCTTTGGTTTCCAAAAAGGCCGATTTGACAAAAGTATCTTCTATTTTCACCACGTCGCGAACAATGGGAATCACCAGAATACTACCGTTGGGTTTTTGCGTAGTTAAACGAACTTCGGTGCCTTTTTTCCCGCGAATCAATTTAACCGCATCGCGTAAACGCATCTCCGTAACGTCCACCGGTTCATCCTTGCCCTGAGCAACCTTCAGGATAATATCTTCCTTTTGCAGCTGTCCCTGCCGCGCGGCCGCACTCCCGGGAATAATTTCCACCACCCTGATAAAACCATCCTTTTCCCGTAGGCTGGCACCAATCCCTTCCAACGACCCCTTCATACTGATGTCAAAATCTTCTTCCATATTGGGATCAAGATAGTTCGTGTGAGGATCAAACGCTTTGGCAACAGCATTGAAGTAAAGAGAATAAAAAGACCTCAATTCCTGGCGTGACATTCTGAACAAAAGGTTGTGGAAGCTTTTAAAAGCCTCCTCCCTGGCTTCCTGCCAAAGTTTGTTTTCGCTCTCGCCGGTAAGCGGCTTAGCCGACGGATGACCATTTTTTTCCAGTGCAGCAAGATAGTTTAACGCTATCTGGTACTTTAGAATCTTACGCCAACGGTCTTTCAGCTCCTGGTCGTTCTTGCAAAAATCCCTTTTTTCCGGATCAATTTCAAACAATTCTCGTCTTGAAAAATCAAAGGGCTGTTTACTAAGACTGCCGACAATCTTCTTCACTTCGGCAATTCTAAGTTCCATCAGATCGAACGCGGTTTCAGGAAAGTCAATCTGCCCCAGAACCATTTCATCATCAATCAGGTTTTCAAAGCTCTGAAGCCTGGCAACACTTTCAGCTGTCAAAAACCGTTTCTGGTAATCTAACTGCTCAAGAAAAATTCCAAACGCCGCTGAAGAAAAATTGTCATCAAAGGATTTACGGCTGAAATGATGCCTGGAAAGATGCTGACGGATGATAAAGCTGAGGACCCGGCCTCGCTCTTGTTCAAACTCACTTGATTCGTCCTTGGCGATGGCGATGGCATCGACGGAAACAAGCCATAGACATGAAATCAGGGCCAAGCATCCAATTCTTTTTAATAACCAGTTGCGCATATGCATCCTGCTCTAGCCCGAATCATTTCTGGAGACTTTTGCTGCAATTAGCAAAACGTCATTGAATTAACCGGCCAGAAGAAAAATTTTCCGGTAAATTTGGCCTGAAAGCTCCCTCTTTAAAGACCAAAGCCGGGAAAAAGTGAGAAGAAAAAGAATTTCACTATAACATTCTTTGCATTCAACCGTTAAGGATAGTTTTTCAGAATAAATCCTTAATCCAAACAAGCAAAATCTCTACCATCCGCAAGACTCAAGAACCTACTGAAAAATTAAAACCCCGATAACCTGAAAGCAGGCCAGGATATTTGTCCGATTGCGGCCGGATCACAGCCAATTACCACAAAAAAAAGCCGTAAGCAAACGCTTACGGCTTTTCTCTGAGATGGTTAAGTGAGAAAGGTTAAAATCCTCAATTTTCCGCCATTACGGAACCTGATCAACATCAACGCCAATGGTCATGGTGCCGATGTGTGTCTGGCCATCAAGAACGGGGATGGAAACCTGGGATATGTTTTTTCCGTCTTCCTGCTCAACATCGCTGACAAGAATGCCTTTTTGAAAAACTTTCTGAAACTTTGCTTCGTCTCCCTGCCAGTAATCACCAGTACCCCCGGTCTGGGCAACATTGGCACCTTGGTTGTCGGTTACAAAAATTTCGGTGATAAAAGAATGCTGCGCCATGAGCGTGTTTAACTGCTTGGCGGCATCATTTTGCATGAGCTCGGTCATGTAAGGGGCTGTTTTGCCGGCGGCCTTGTCCGCTTTCCATTGAGCATCCAACTCCTGAATCTGTGCCAGAGTCTTGTTCTCACTATTGGCTGTGTTTACCGCCTTTACTACCGTGGCATCCGTGCCAAGAGCAGCCAGTTGGGAATTAGCCAGATCAATAACTTTCTGAGGTGCCGGCCCGGCAAAAGCGGCAGTGGAACTGATCAACACAAACATCAAAGCTGTGAAAAATGCTACCTTCCTCATAATTTTCTCCTTTTAAATTACTTAATTATTCCACATTCAGGGAAAATTCCATGGAGTTTTTGGGCATGTTACACTGGAGCAATGGCTTGTATGTTTCATTTCCTTTGTTCTATCTTTTTCCCTCCTTTCTCTCTGGCCACCTCTTATCAACCACTTTCATGTCAAGCACAACAATAAAACCATCAAACAGATTATTTAAACCTACCGGTAAATTCGTGTTTTCGTTTAATACGCTTCTTCCTCGCGGCGAAGAGTCCATAAACAAAATGTTCGAGGTCACGGAAAGATACGAAAGCGTTATTTATTTTACCACACCCGTGAAAAAAGAAAGGGGGATTACAATTTTGTCGTTATTTTTAGACGTTTTAACTTTTCCCCGAGCTAAAACCTGATTAATAATTTTGAGGCAATCGGATATTGCTGGTGTCCCCAAAACGATAATCATCAGCGCCAATCCTGCCAGGTGGTGATTGAGCTTATTCCCTTATTATGATATACAGAAAACCCTTGCACGATTTCAACTTCATAAAGAGAGATGATGGGCATGTACTGGCAAAAAGATCTGGAAACCATGACTGCTTCCCAGTTGGAAGCACATCAGTTCCAAAAACTGAAGGAGACCGTCTCGCTTGCGGAACAATCACCATACTATGGTGGCTTGTTTAAAAAAAGGGGACTTGGAACAGCAAATTTAAAATCCCTTGAGGATATCAGCCTGTTCCCCATGACCACCAAAGAAGACCTGAGAGAAAATTTCCCTTACGGCTTTCTGACCATGCCTTTGAACAACACCATCCGCCTCCACTGTTCAAGCGGCACCACCGGCAATCCGACGGTCATTTTCCATAATCGTCACGACCTCGATTCCTGGGCCAATCTGGTAGCCCGCTCTCTGTTCGCCGCCGGTGCCCGGTCCACCGATGTGTTTCAAAACATCTGCGGCTACGGCCTTTTCACCGGGGGGCTAGGCTTTCAGTACGGTGCTGAATGCCTCGGCGCCCTGACCATTCCCGCTGGTGCAGGCAACAGCAAGCGCCAGATTCAGCTTATGCAGAATTTCGGTACTACCGTGGTCCATGCCATCCCAAGCTACCTGACCCGCCTTTATACCGTCTTTGAAGAACTGGGGATTGACATCGCCAGGGATACCAAACTTCGGCTCTTGGTTATCGGCGCCGAACCCCACACTGAAGCCCAACGTCAGCGTATTCAAGATCTCTTCGGCATCAAAGCCTTCAATTCTTTTGGCCTCTCGGAAATGAACGGCCCGGGCGTGGCCTTCGAATGCGAATACCAGACAGGACTTCACCTTTGGGAAGATGCCTTTTTCGCGGAAATCATCAATCCCGACACCCTCGAACCGGTGCCTGAAGGGGAGGTTGGAGAGCTGGTCATGACCACTCTCGACCGCCAGGCCATGCCGCTCATCCGATACCGGACCCGGGACCTGACCCGCTTCCTCCCTGGCGAATGTCCCTGCGGAAGGACCCACCGCCGCATCGACCGGATTACCGGGCGGACCGACGACATGTTTATTGTCAAAGGCTGCAACATCTTCCCCATGCAAGTTGAAAAGATCCTCATGAACTTCCCGGAAATCGGCCATAACTACCTTATCGTCCTCGAAACCATCAAGGGGGTGGACGAAATGCTGATCAAAGTCGAGGTCAGCCGCGATTGGTTTGCGGGCGATATGGATGTTTTGGAAAATCTGCGCCGCCGGGTTGTCAACGAGATTCGTGACGAGGTCCTTTTGACCCCACAGGTCAAACTCGTGGAGCCCGGCGCTTTGCCCAAGCAGGAGGGAAAAGCTGTGCGTGTGCAAGATTTACGAAAAAATGAAGGAGCTTAAAACCATGGCCTACCAAGTCTCCATCTTCCTGGAAAATGAGCCGGGACATCTGGAAAAAGTGACCACTGTTCTCAAAAAAAAGATGATCAACATCCGGGCAATGACTCTTTCCAGCAGTTCCTACGGCTGGGGCATTCTAAACCTGCTCTTGAACGACCCGCAAAAGGGCTGTGACGCCCTCTGTGAAGCCGGCTACAGTGCAGTTCTGCGCAAAATCGTGGTGGTCAAGATGCCCGACCGGCCCGGCGGCCTTCACGATCTCGTCGAATATTTCAGCCGCGCCGGCATCAATATCAAAAACGCCTACGCCACTCTGGTTCCCCATGAGGGAGCAGCTATTCTGGTCGTGGATGCGGAAAATATCGAACAGGTGGAAAAGCTGGTGGAAGAGGCGGGGATAACCAAACTTACCCCGAATGAAATCTACCGTCTCTGATGTGTAGACCAGTCAAGACCGCCTGCCAAGGCAACCTTCCGGGGCTCAGGACCCGGATGCCACCTTTCTTTGCGGGAAAGGTCGATACAAAGGATCGCCGATGAGGGTCATCTTCCACGACCAGAAAGGCTGAGGCAGGGCATAGCACTCGGCCAGGGTCCAATTTCCCCGAAGAAGCAAGCCAAAAACAGGTCCGGCGGTGGAAAGGATCTGAGATAAGGCTCATCCACCGGTCCCAGGGTCTCTGCCACACCCTCCTCGATCATGCGCTTGCACCAGACCTGGCTGCCTTCTTTCTTCAAGGTAGCGCACTCCCCACTGACAATGTGATAACCAACCGCTGTAAAGAGCCGCGTCGGGGCATTCGCCGCCCTGGAACAGCTCCGATTTTCCGTTGATTTTGACCGGCATGATTCCACTTCTGCGAATCAGGTCCGCAGTTCTGAATAGTTACAAAAAAAACGTTAAAAAGCGTTCGGTCGGCAGCGGGATTGAAATCCACATGAATATACGGGCAACCTTAAGCCATTCTCAACGCAGGCCCGCAATCAAATATTTTCAAAACGCTGCATTTCGACGTTTTTGCGAGCCCGGTCAGGGGAGAAAATCATGCCGTTCATGGCAATGTAAACCCCGCAAGGGAGGGTCTGAACTGCCGTCAGGGCGGCAGCCAGGTTAAATATGGCGTCTGTCAGGTGAAACCTCGCTGGCTGCATGGCGCCGGTGAAAACGACCACCTTGTCTTTAATACCCTGAAGTTTCCGGGCCGTTTCGACCATGGTATCGGTTCCATGGGTGATGACAAAAAGGTGATTATCGTCGTCGGCCACGGCGCGGAAAATTTTTTCCCGATCGTCGGCCGTCAGGTCCAGACTATCTTTGCGCAAAAGCGATACGACTTCATAGTCGAAACAGACATTGGCTTCTTTGAGGATTTCAATGGCCTGGGGTTCCCCAACCTGAAATTCGCCTTTGCGGTCGAAATAAATCTTATCGATCGTACCGCCGGTCGCGATGATTTTAATTTTCATAAATTTTTTATCCGCCCAAAATACGACCTTATATCGAAAAAAATCAAACCTCTTTAGAATCTTCCGCAACAGGCGCTTCAATCTTTGGCTTCTCTGCTGTGGGTTCTTCCTTTGGCATTGACTCCTTCTCTGCCTTTCCCCCGAAAAGCCTGCCGATAAAACTGAACAGTTTTTTCAAACCGCGCCACAGTTTGGGGAAAAACCAAGCCATAAAAAGGATAAAAAGCAGCAAAAGGACAATGAAAAGCCAGGGGTGATAAAGAGCGGTAAACAGCCCGCCAATGACAATAATGTCTTCAGAGACCGAAGCGATCCAGTTGGAAAAAGGTTCAGGGGAGGTATTGATCAATACTCGGGAGCCGGCCTTGGTGGCATGGGCTCCGGCGGAAATACCGCCCCCGACAATCCCCGCAGCCACAGCTACGGCAGGGCTGACATCACCAACCGCTGCAGCAGCAAGGGCGGCCCCGGCAGGGATGCGGATAAAGGTATGTACGGCATCCCACCCGGAATCAATTCCGGGAATCTTATCGGCAAAAAATTCCACCACGTACATGAAGCCGGCGGCAGAGACCACCAGCGGGTCGGACAACATAACCAGGTTTTCCGGCAAGACCATGTGTCCGCTCGCCCCCAGCAGGCCGAGCACAAGAATCGCCGCGTAAAGATTGATACCGCTTGCCCAGGCCACGCCCATGGTCAGGGCAATGGTATGGGCAACCTGAGTCAACTGATCCATGTCACCTCCCGTTGAAAGCGTTCTTGGAGCTTTTTAACTTGGGAATGTGCCCTCTGCAGAAAAAAGTTACATCAAAAAACACCCGCTCATGGTGCTTATTGTACCACAGAACCCAAAAATCCTGGCGCGGGATTCGCCTTCTAAAAAAAAGGTCTTGAAAAATAAGCCCTTTGTTATGGGAGTTCCAGAGGGATTTCTCAAAACCGGGTCGCAGTGATAAATCATGCTGGTGGTTTTTCAAGCCACCCACAGCAGAAACTCCTCCCCCTGGCAAAGATGCTGCTATCCGAGCGCAGGAGGCATTTCCCAAGTCAAACATCTACACCTAAAAAGGCACGAATCAACCAGCCAATAAAAAAGCTCAAGGCCGCCACCCCGGAGCTCAGGCCAGCCATTTCCAGAAAGCGGGGCAAAAAGGGGAGGTCTTTGGCCACGGAAATGTAAAAATTGAAAGAAGCAATTATCAGAAACGCCGCCATTAGGGTGAAAAAGAGGCAAATAAAATAATTATCCAGACAAAGATAAGGAAAAACGAGAATTAAAACCGTTATAACATAGGCGAGTCCGGTATAGAGGGAGGCCCTGACCGGATGTTTGTCCGATTCCTCACTTTTGGTGGAAAGATACTCCGAAGCTGCCATGGAGAAGGACGCGGCGATACCGGTAATCAGCCCTGTAAGGGCGATGAGCCTGGTGTTTTGGAGGGCCAGAGTCAGGCCCGCCAAAGCCCCTGTCAGCTCCACCAGAGCATCACTCAGACCAAGGACAATGGAACCCGTATACTGCAGACGCTCCTCATCGAGAAGGTCGATCAGGGCATTTTCATGGTCATTCTCTTCCTGGGCCATTTTTTCAGCCTCGGGAATGGTTTCAAACAAGGCGGCATAATTTTTCTGAGCAGCCTCTTCCCCACGCTCCATCAGTTTGATCCCGAAGGTCAGCCCAAGTATGCGGGCAACCCAGTAGTAAAACCAGATTTTGAAGCGGTCCGGGGCCGGACTGGCCTGAGTATATTTTTTCCAATCATCGTAATGGCGTTTTTCATCCTCGGAAATGCGTATCAGAATGTCGCTGTTTTCAGGCGAGGACGTTGTCTGGGCTAGTTTCTGGTAAATGTAATGTTCCGTGATCTCGTTTTTCTGGAAAATCAGCAATTGAGCCCTGATATCCGGGCCGATATTTGAGCTCATGCTCTGCCCCTTTCTTCAGATGGTTTGCTCAGGGTGGGGATTGGTTCATGCGGCGGCGGATTTGCTCACGAGTCCGCAAAAACACCGGATAAAACGGATCTTTGTCACCTGCCAGCTTCAAGGCTTTGTCGATCTCCTGCAAAGCTTCCCGATGCTTTCCCGTATATCCTAAAACTTCAGCAAGATTGTTACGAACCACAAGTTGGTCTGGATTGGCGAGAAGGAATTGGCGGAAAACCGCAACGGCTTTCTCGGCATTGCCAGCGGCGAACCAAGCGTTGCCCAGACCCAGAAATGCTGCCGCGCTGTCGGGCCAACGTTTTGCTGCGGCCTGGTAGCCACCCACCTGGAGGCCGGAAAACCCGCTTTCGGGAATCTGGGCCAAGGCTCCCAGGTAGCGGTCATGATCCGGTTTGGCCGGCAATTCTCCAGGCCGGAGAAGAACCAACCCCCAGGAATTTCCCTTTTTCCAGGTTGCAAGAAATTTCCGGGTCGGCATCTTTTTGCGGAATTCCTTGCCCGAGCGCAGGATCAGGACATCTGCCGCCGGGTCAAAACCAATCACCACAGCATAATGCCAGACCGGCCAGTGTTTGAATGCCAGATTTTGCAGAACCAGAACCGGCCGCCCGGCCAAAAGCTCCTCCACCAAGGCTCTCAGTTCGGGTTCAATAACGTAAGGAAGACGCCCATAACGCCGGGCAACAGCCAAAAGTTCCACCTGGAGGCTGCCTTTTCGGCCCGGCAAAAACACCTTTTTCGTGAGATCCGCGGCAGTGACTTCGAGACCAGAGGCTTTTAGGAGCGTGGCCATGGACGCCGGGCCACACTGATATCTTTCCTGGGGAAAAAACGGGACCTCCTGCAATTCATAGACGGAAAGCGCACGCCCATCGGAAAGCAGAGAGGGTAAAATCTTTGTTCCGGAGACACAGGCGCCCAGCCCGAAAAGCATCACCAGCCCGGCGCCCAGCCACCGCAAAAACCTCGGCATTTAAAGCTTAAAAACGGGAAAAAACATTGGTTACGCCAACCAGCTCAAGAACCAACAGGACCACGAAAACAATGCCGACAATGGCCAAAAGAGCTTCGGCACCGGCGGCGGCGGGAAGATCATCGATCTGCTGGGCAAGAAGGCTCAACTCCCTGTCACTCAAAGCTTCTACCCGGAGCTGAGCTTCGTCGGGATCCGCACCCAGTAAAACCATCTGCTCCCGAACATCCTCCCGCTGCAGGAAGGTCCTGGCTTTATCGATCTTCTCAGACCGCTGCTGGGCATCCAAAAGCATCTGAACACCAATCATTTCCGCACGTACTATGTGAGGGAAATGCAAAGAGGCAAGGCTCATGACCAACATAAGGCAGGTGACGCTTTTAAAAAATTTTTTTGACATGTGAACCTCCTACTGTTTTTTATGAACAAACAATTTCCGACATATGCAGGTGTCCTCCATGGCCGGAAAGCCACCTGTCGAAACCTTAGCATAGTAACAACAAAATTTTCTGCCAAAGTTAGCAGATAAAAATGGACCTGACAATTACTTGATGAAGAGAATCAAATAAACCATAGAATTTTTCTTGACATTGCCGGGCAGAAGACTATTTTTAAGCTTGGCTTCAAGGCCTGCCATTAAGGGAAAACTTTTTCTATCCGAAAAACCAAGTCCAGATATGCTCATCGACATTCACACCCACGTCTTTCATCCGAAGGTCGCCGAAAAGGTAGTTCACCAACTCGAAGACCACTATCGTATAGCCCCAATCGGAAGCGGCTTGATTCATGATCTCCTCAACCGTCTCAAGCGGGCGGCGATCACCCATGCCGCCGTTCATACGGCCGCGACCAAGGCTGACCAGGTCATTCCGGCAAATAAATGGGCACTTTCAATCCAGAGTGAATACCCGGGGCTGATCCCCTTCGGAACCCTTCATCCCGATTTCAAGAGCTGGGAAAATGAGCTTCTAACCCTGGAAAGAGCTGGCATCCGGGGCATCAAGCTTCATCCCGACTTCCAGGGCTTTCATCTCGATGATGCCAGACTCGAACCAATATTCGAGCATATCGGCGAGCGCTTTATCCTCATGATCCACATCGGCGACCGTCTTCCCCCGGACAAAAACCCTTCCAGCCCGCAAAAGCTTTCGACATTACTGAAAAAATTTCCAAAACTCAAGGTAATAGCCGCACACCTCGGAGGCTATCTCCACTGGCAGTACGTTGTTGAGCATCTTGCGGGCAAAGATCTTTACTTGGACACATCGAGCTCCCTGTGGGCTATTCCGGATGACCTCCTTTTCGATATTTTCCAAAACCATCCCAGGGAGAAAATTCTTTTCGGCAGCGATTATCCGTTATTTGAACCGCTGGAAGAAATCCAACTCCTGCAAAAAAGACTGCAACTTTCCTCAAGGGAAAGGGATGCGCTTCTCACCAACGCCGGTCCCCTTCTCGGATTATCCTAACAAAGTATTATCAATCCTGAGGGGGGATTTTCACCAAAATTTCCCTTGCCCGATCTGCCCCCGGAAAATTTTCGGAAAGTGCAAAAGCCTGCTCAAGGGACCGCCGGGCATCCGCCAACGAGCCTTGCAGAAAAAGGGCGTAACCCTTGTGGTAGAGAATAATCGGATCATCCGGGCGGCCGACTTGTGCGGCAGCAATTTTCTCTAAACCTCCATCCGTGTCCCCCTCAAGAAGCATGATCCAGCCGGCAGCATCTAAAGCAAGAGGACCCGAAGGCATTTGTGTAAGGCCTTTACGGGCCAAGTCGGCAGCTTCCAGCAGAGTTTCGGAGCTTTCGGCCAAAAGCCGGGAAAGACGAGGATAGGCTTCGGCGGTCAGGGGTACAAGACTGATGGCCCGCCTATAACTCGCAATGGCCGCTTGAATTTCCCCCCGCCGGACTTGCAGATCGCCAAGATACATGTGGCCTGAAGCATTGTCGGGATAAAGGCTCAGTGCTTTCCCCAGGGCCGCTTCAGCTTCATCCAGAGCGCCTGTTTGCAGGGAGACACGGCCCAGACCTAAATACCCTTCGGCAAGGCTTGGATAGATCCGAACCAATTTAAAAAAGGACTCTTTAGCCTCCATGGGCCGATTCTGCATCTCCTGAGAGCGCGCCGAAAAATACCTGACAAATATGTCTTGCGGACAATCCTCAGTCAATCGCTCACCGGCCTCTAAAGCTTTTCCATACCAACCATTCCGATAATATAAAACCATTAAAGAGCGATCCCTGGCGACACTGCGCCAAAGTTCATTTTGTGGGGGCGGGAAAATGACATCGCCGGAAAAACCCGGGATCAGCCCCACCGCCTGACTCATTTTCTCTCCATATTTACTCCATTCCCCCAAAGCCAGATAGGTCTGGGCCATGAGATACTGAACCAGCGGGGGAAAAACACCCGCGGCCCGGGCAAGCGCCAGACCTTCCAATGCTTCTTCGAAATTTCCGCGCATTTGCTCAACAACCAGCAAAAAAAGAAAGCTCTCGCTTAAAGCCGGATCTTTGGCGACGGCTTCTCTGAACTGCTCCGCGGCTCCGTCGACATCCTCCATGGCCAAAAAGCATATCCCCGCTTCATGGTGGGCTTGGGGCAGCCCCCATGAAGCAAGAAGAAAGTTGCCAAGATCCCGGCGTGCCTCTTTATAGCGCCTCAGGTTTGTCAACGCAGCGGCCCTGAGATAACAAGCCCCCGGAGATTTTCGATAAATGGTAAAAAAGCGATCCATCTCTGCAACGGTTTGGAGGAAATTTCCCCTGCCCAACAACTGCCGTCCTTTTGCCAGCAACGCCTCCTTCACCCGTGGAAAATGCAAATTCATCTGCTGTAAAGCCTGCCTCGCCTTTGCCATTTCGCCGTCCTGGCGGTAAATATCCACCAGGTGTTGATGATAAAGGCGATTTTCCGGATCATGCTGCAGAGCCCGAGAATAAAAACGGGCCGCCGTTCTCCATTCCTTTCGCAACAGCGAAACCTGGCCCATGCCAGCCAAGGCGGGAGTAAAACCCGGCTCCCTGTCCAAAATCCGCTTGAACTCCTTTTCCGCATTTGCGATATCCTTGGCGGCAAGAAACAACTCTCCGGAAAGATAGCGAAAGACCGGATGTTCCTCGTTTCCTTTCAAAGCCCGAGTCAGGGTGTTCCTGGCTCTCTCCGGCTTTCCCTGTTTCTCCAGCAAAATTGCTTCTACCAAAGAAATATAAGGGGGGTCACCCCGGTTATCCTTCACAACCTTCAAAGCCTGACGTGCTTCATCCAGGGCTCCGGAAATAGCTGCCGTCGAAGCGCTGATGGCTTGAGCCTCCATGTTTTGAGGGTTCAGGGTCAGAACCCGATGGGCATAAACCTGAGCATCCCCCCACGCCCCTTTTGTCATAGCGACTTTGGCAAACTTGAGAAATGTCCTTTCCGGTTCGGTCCGCAATTCCCCGAGCAAAATCGAAGCATCTCCAAAAACATCCCCGGAACCAGGGCGGCGAGTCTCAGCCTTGGCTGTAAAGGCAATGAGTCCCAAAAACAACCCGAACCATAACAGGAGTGAAATACGCCCCAAGCTATCCACTCGATACCTAGCCATAAAAGACTCCATTTCCCAGGGACAGGAACGGACAACCTTTATTTGTTCGCTCAAAGAATTTTAAAGGCAAATCGGAGAAATTCAAAATTTTTAAAAAATAAGCGAGGGCGGTCGCCCAAAAATGACCGTCCCGCTAACTTAAGCATGAACCATAAATTGAAACAGAAAAAATTTTAACGGCTTATTCCAAAGTGGTGTTTTAAAAAACCAGACCAACGGCTTCGGGCGCCAGGTTTGAGATGCTTTGGCCGGCAGGTTTCATCACCATCCATCATCTTTGAGGGTATCAGGTTGGAGCCATTTTTTCAGCATCCTTTCATTGAGCCACAAGGCTGCGACAATGATTCCCCCCCCGACAAGCAAACGCGGAAGGTTTACCGTTTCGTGGAAGAAGATAGCTGAACAGGCCACGGCCAGAGGAATTTTCAGGTTGTTGAGAATAGCCAGGGCTCCCGCATCAACCTTCCTGGCACCAAAATTCCAGAGAAAGAAACAGATGCCGGATGCCAGAATCCCCAGATTAAGAAGAGTCCACATCTGCCTGGGGGTCACATAAAGAGAAGCCCATTGCGTCGTTATCCCGGCAAAGAAGCCGGTAAAAAGAATGGCGCCAAAAAAGAGCAGGGCAAAGATCCTGACATCTTTAATATTTTTATGATTTTTAAGGAGGTGGCGATAATAAACCTGGCCGAAAGCAAAACTGATATTAGAAATCTGCATCAGGGCAAAGCCTGCTTGGAAATCGGTCCAACTGACCTGGCGGTAAACGATGACTGCCGTTCCGGCAATGGCCAGAGCTACGGTCAGAAGAAAAAAGCGGTTTAAGCGGCGCTTAAACAGATCGTGGATCAGGGTCACGTAAAGCGGGGTGAAAATGGTGAAAAGCGCAACCTGGTAGGCTTTCAGAAACTGAAAAGAATAAATATAACTGCAATACATCAGTCCGTATTGGACCATTCCGATCAGCATCAGCTTCAAAGTCAGGGAGCGAGGCAGGTTTTTAAAGCGCAAAAAAGGCAAAAAAACCAGAAACGCCAGGGCCATACGGCACAAAGAAACAAAATTAGGGTCAAGGCCGGTCAGGTTCCCTTTGATCAGTCCAAAAGAAAAGGCCCAGATTAAAGACACGGTCAACAAATAAGCCATAAAATATGGTCTCTCTTAAATAGAGGTAAAAAAAGGAATCCGGAGATCAGGCTTGCAGCGATTCAGGGGTGGTGGTGGTGCCGTTATCGTTTCCAGATACGCTGGTGGCAAAAAAGTTTTCGATTTCAGAGAAAACCGTTTCAACGGAACCGGTCACCAGACGTGGATTGGGAAGGGACTGAAGGAATATTTTTCCGTAACCTTTGTTGACGACCCGGCTGTCCAGAATCAGCACCACTCCCCGGTCAGTACGACTGCGGATCAGGCGCCCGAAGCCCTGCTTGAAGCGGATAACGGCCTGGGGAATAGTATAACTCATAAACGAGTCCCCCCCGGCTTTTTCAATCGCCTCGGTACGCGCCTCGATAACCGGATCGCTCGGAACCCGAAAGGGAAGGCGGGTGATGATAATCTGTTCGAGGGAGCGCCCGGGTACATCCACCCCCTCCCAGAAGGAGTCGGTGGCGAAAAGAACGCTGGTCGGATCCTCGACAAACATCTGCAGCAGATGGTGGCGACTGCTTTCTCCCTGGCGCAGACAGCGATAGCCACGGACGGAAAGAACCGGCGCGATTTCGGCATGGATCTTCTTCAAAAGAGAATAGGCGGTAAAGAGGACAAAAGAGCGCCCATCCGAAGCCAGCACCGCCCGCTCGCAGACACGGCCCAAAGCCCCGGAATAAGCGGGGTTGCGAGGCTCGGGAATGTCCTGGGGAACGGCAACCAGGGCCTGATGCTGGAAATCAAAGGGAGAAAACAGTTGAAGCTCCAACAAGCGGCCATTTTCCGTTAGTGAAAGTCCGAGCCTCTCCTTGAGGTAGTCGAAGGAACGGCCAATGGCCAGGGTCGCACTGGTCAGAACCACGGTATCAAGACGGTCAAAAAAGGCTTCTTTGAGGACCTCAGAAACCCCCAAAGGAGCGGTGCAAAGGCGACAAATGATGCCCTGGCCACGCCCGATACGGCCAAGTCCCACATCAATCCACGCGCAGGTTTTTTCATCCCTGGCCAGAAAGGCTTTCATTTCTGCCTTCAGCCTTTCGATGCGGCCAACCACCGCCGAAAGGTCAACCCAGAAAGAACTGAGATCCTCGTAAACACCCTCTTCCAACCCGCCACACTCATCCAAAAGGGTTTTCAGGGTTTTACCGTAATCCGTGGTTTCCTGAGCAAGGAGGCGGACTTTTTCGGCGATGGTTTCCCAGGCCGACGAATCACGAAACCCGTCCGTAATCCGCTGCTTGTATTCATCACCATCCGTCAGGGTCCTCTCGGAAAAACCTGTAGCAGCCTGAGCAATGTTTTCAAGATCCTCGACAGCACGCAACAAAAGTCCTTCACGATTGTGCAGCAGCTCTTGAATACGTTCGTAAAGACGACTGTAAAGTTCATTTTCAGCCGCCGGAATCAGATTGCCGAGTTTTACCAAAAGGCGGGGAAGAAGTCCCTTGTCCCTTTTGCGGGGATGCCGCAGGCGATTAAGCAACCGGGCAAAAGCGAAGCGGGTAACCTGGGTGGAGAAAAAACTGGTAGCCACATCTTCCAGGTGGTGGGCCTCATCAAGAACAAGGCGCGTGAAAGGCGGAAGAATGGCGGAGGAAGAGAAGTTCCCGGTATGGGTGCGAATGGCCAGGTCGGTCATGAGAAGGGCGTGATTGGCCACCAGAATATCGGCTTGAGCCGCTTCGCGCCTGGCTTTATGGAAAAAACATTTTTTAAAATGGGGACATCGCACCCGCAGACACTGGTCATATTCGCAGCAGACCTCTTCCCACAACGGGGCGCTGGGAATAAACGACAGTTCCCCGAGAGAGCCGTCAGCGGTTTCCTGAGCCCAGGCCCAGATGGCATCCAGCTCACTATCCTTTTTCTCATCGAACAGGCCGGGTTCGCGCCTCGCCAGTTCGGCCCTGCGCAGACAAAGGTATTGATTCCGGCCTTTGACGAGAACCGCTTTGATACCCCTGTCGAGAGCCCTCCGCAAAAAGGGGATATCCTTGCGGATCAACTGCTCCTGGAGGTTGATGGTATTGGTCGAAACCACCACCCGCTCCCGGTTGGCATCGTTCCAGAGAATGGCAGGCACCAGATAAGCGAGACTTTTTCCTGTGCCGGTGCCGGCTTCGACCAACGCCAGACGGCTGTGGTTGAAAGCCTCGGCGACCAGAAAAGCCATGCGCAATTGCTCGGGACGCTCTTCAAAACCCGGCAACACTCTGGCAACCGTGCCTTCTTTATCAAGAATGGCGGCAATATTCTCCGGCGCCAAAGCATGCAGGGAGCGACGTGCAAATGCATCCACGACTTTATACACATTTTCCACAAGGTTATCCACAATATAGAACCCTACCCCGAGAGAGCCGAGATGCCCGGCTATTTCCATATCCGCCTCGGACGGACGCAGATCTCCGGAAGGGTGGTTGTGGATAACCACATTGCCGTATTCACAGGTGGAAAGAATGGCCGGTACCGCGTCCCTGGAGCCTCGTGCCAGAGCATCAACCTCGGTCACCTGCAACTGGTCGCCGGTGCGCCCAAGGAAGAAAACCTCATTCCCTCCCGTTGCCAGAATCTCATTTCGAAGCTGAGTACGGGCTGATTCTGAAAAAGCAGTTTTCACAAGCCAAACTCCTGAAAAAATTGGTATTATAGAAAAGCACCTTTCTAAATAAAAGGTAAATCGCCATCGGTCTCCTGATTCCGATCTTAATCGGACAGTCACCTTGACCAAAAAAACGTTTATTCATGCATCCTGCCTGCCGCAACTTGGCGAAAGAAAAATATTATTTATGACTGAAGAAGAAAAAAAGGATGATCATACCCCCGACCCCCTGGAAGAGCTAAACAGGCTTCCTCTACCCAAAATGTCCTTGGGGGGAATGCTCCAAAACTTTGGCCCCGGAATCATTCTGATGATGACCGGCATCGGCACCAGTCATATCATCAGCGCCCCCACTGCCGGTGGGCGTTTTGGTTATGATCTTCTTTGGGTTATCCCGGTCGCCTACATTTTTAAATACTACGGCTTTGAAATGGCCTTTCGTTTCACTTCGGCAACCGGTAAAAGCATTATGGAGGCCTATGCCACCGCCTGGAAAAAATGGCCCCTTTGGTACATGCTGGTCACCACGCTGCTGCAATGCGCCATTGGCCAGGCTGGCCGTCTCATCGCCGCAGCGGCGGTCGCCTATTACATTTTCTCCGTCTATTTCGGTCTGCCCATTCCCATGCCCATTTATGCCCAGATTCTGGCCCTTATTTCGGTCTGGATTATCCTTAAAGGAAATTACCAGGCCGTGGAAGGGACCTGCAGAATATGTGCAATCGTTCTGATCATTACCATTTTCATGGTTTATTGGGTGGAACCAGCTCCGGCCTCGGCCTTTTCCCACCTTTTTATGATTCATACTCCGGAAGGATCCTGGATTATTATCGGGGCCTTCCTTGGCCTTCTCCCCACCGGCATGGATGTCTCCCTGCAGGCCTCTGAATGGACCCGGGCAAAAAAATCCGGTGTCGGAAGAATTCGCCCCTTTCTGGAAAAACATGGTTTTGCCAAAGAGTTCGACCCATTTTCCTCCCCCAAAGAGGATCTCGCCATTGACATTAATCGCCTGCCCCCTCACGCTCAGGAATACTGCCGCCGGTGGTGGAAAACCACCCTCTATGATTATCGCACTGGTCAGATTCTTTCTTTTCTGATGGCCTGCATTTTCCTGTTTCTGGCCGCAATCTGGATTTTTCCCGGTGGCAAGGCCGACAGCAATGCAATTCAACAGGGGATTGCCAAAATCTTTTCCGTCGGCCCCTGGATGATGATTGTTCTTCTTCTTGGCATGTTCGCCGCCGCTTTTTCCACCGCCTTTAATTACTTCGATGGCTGGCCTCGGGTTGTCGGAGCCTGCTGTCGAAACATTTTTCCCCGCACCGCTGCATTAAAGGGTGTTCTTTTCGAAGACCTGACCCCCGAAAAAAGGAAATCCCTCTACTCTGAATATAATATCTATCGGTTAACCATGGCTTTTTCATTGGTCACATCGGTTATCATCATTTTTGGGGTTCCAAAACCGACAGGCATTGTCCTTTTTGCCTCGGGGCTGGCATTTCTGATGGCCCCGGTAATCTATTTTCTGAACCTCTATTACTGTTTCACCATCATACCCAAAAACAACAAGATTTTCTTTCCCTCAGCTTTCGCGACTTGGTTCGGCTGGGGCAGTTGTGTTATCTTTACCGGTATGAGTATCTTCCTTATTCTGACCCGCTTTTTTAAAGAAGCTTTCAGTTAAACTACCAATACGCTTTTGTCCCAGATGATACTCCAAATGAAATCACCCATCTTTTGTAAATTTTGACATGTCCCTAACTGCCCTGAAAATCGAAAATCTCTCCAAAAGTTACGGAAAAAGACTTGCAGTAAAAGAACTTTCCCTGGAAATTTCTCCGGGAGAAATCTTTGCTCTTCTCGGCCCCAACGGTGCCGGCAAAAGCACCACTATCAATATGATAACCGGGGCCATCCGCATCGGGTCCGGCCGCATCGAAGTTTTCGGCCATTCCATCCGCAAGGATTATCTTCTGACGCGCCGCTTAATTGGTGTCATGCATCAGGAAATTGTCATTGATACCTTTTTTACCATCAACCGGGCAATCAAGATTCACTCCGGCTACTACGGAGTTCCGGATGACCCTGCATGGCGCAATACCTTGCTGGAGCGCCTTGGCCTTGTTCCTCATTTGGATAAGCCGATGAACAAGCTCTCAGGTGGCCTCAAGCGCCGCTTTATGATTGCCAAGGCGCTGATTCACAAGCCCCGCCTCCTGATACTGGATGAACCCACTGCCGGAGTCGATGTCGAGTTGCGCCATTCCCTGTGGGAATTTGTCCGTGAAATTAACGCCAAAGGAACAACAGTTCTTCTTACCACCCACTATCTGGAAGAGGCTGAACAACTTTGTGAACGTATCGCCATAATGGACAACGGCTCCCTGGTAGCCCTTGAAAATAAGGAAAAACTTCTCGATCGCCTTGCCGGCCGCAAAATGACGTTGACCCTGGATACCCCCCCGACTTTCTCAGGTGATATTTTTTCTTCCCTCAATATTTCCACCCAGGTTGAAGGAAACAAAATTATCTTCTGTCTGAAGGATGGTATATTACCTGGAAATATCCTTCAAATACTGCAGCAAAACAACATTCAAGTACTCGATATAGAGACAGAAAAACCGGCCCTGGAAGATGTATTTCTGACCCTGACCGGTAAAAAACCCCTGACCCGGAAAAACAACAACTGCTTATGAAAGATTCAACTCCGCATCCCCTTTATGTGGCATGGCTCCCTTTTGTCACCTTGCTGAAAAGGGAAATCCTGCGGTTTCTTCGCGTCTCTTTCCAGACCCTTCTGACCCCGGTCATCACCGCATCTCTTTACCTTTTCGTTTTCGGAGCCACCTTGGGTGAGAGAATCTCTGTCCTCGAAGGGTACAGTTATGCCCAGTTCGTCATTCCGGGGTTGATTCTCATGGGCATCATCAACAACTCTTTCGCCAACGTTTCCTCCTCACTCTTCATGTCCCGCTATCTTGGTAACATTGTTGACCTGCTTGTCGCTCCCATTACCCCGCCACAGCTTATCCTTGCCTATACTCTGGCAGCCATGATCCGAGGATTACTGGTAGGTTCTGTTATCACCTTGATTTCCCTTGGCTTTGCATCCATGCCCTGGGTGCACCCGGAACTCTGTCTGGTCATGGTTTTTCTGGCCAGCTTTCTTTTTGCCCAGTTCGGCCTCATCGCCGCTATTTATTCAAACACTTTTGACTCCCTGAGCATGTTCAACAACTTTATTATCTTGCCGCTTATCTATTTCGGGGGCGTCTTCTACCCTATTTCCATCCTGCCGCCTTTCTGGGAACAGGTCTCGCGCATCAATCCTCTCTTTTATCTCATTGATGGCTTTCGTTTTGCCATTCTCGGGGTCGGCGATGCGTCGCCTTTCTTTTCTTTCGGTTTTTCTCTGACACTTTCCCTGAGCCTCTTTGTCTGGGCAGCGATTCTCATCGGCAAAGGTTACCGCCTAAGACCCTGATAGTGAAGGCAAGGTGAGAAATCTTGCTTTTTAGTGTTTCCAGAGCTACCATTTTGCTATCCCTTAACCAGGAACCAACATGAAATCGACCCCACATCTACGCTTTTCCTTCTTAGTTCTAATCTGTGTTGTCCTTGCCGGGACGCTCGGCTATTCCCTGATTGAAGGATGGGGGATTTTTGAATCCTTCTATATGACCATTATCACCATAACTACCGTAGGCTTTCGGGAAGTTCATGAACTTTCTTCGACCGGCAAGGCTTTTACCATCGTACTGATTTTTTCCAGTCTCGGGGTTATTGCTTACGCGGGTGGCAGTTTTGTCGAATTTATCGTGGAAGGGCAAATTCGCCAGATATTCGGGAGAAAAAAATTGCAAAAAGAAATCGATAAACTTGTAGATCACTTCATTATCTGTGGTTACGGTAGAATCGGAAGTTTTATATGTGCCGAACTCAAAGAAAGGCCCATACCGTTTGTCGTCGTCGAAAACGATCCCAATCTTTGCCAAAAAATTGAAGAGGAGGGTTATCTTTTCGTCGCCGGGGATGCCACCGACGACGATGCCTTGGTCAAAGCGGGGATTGCCAAGGCCAAGGGGCTGGTTACCGCCGTAACCCAGGATACCGATAATGTTTATATCACCCTGACGGCCCGGGGTCTCAACCCGGCCCTTTTCATTCTGGCGCGAGCCGCTGAACCGGCTTCTGAAAAAAAACTTAAGCGCGCCGGAGCAAGCAAGGTTGTCTCACCTTACCTCATTGGTGCCCACCGCATGGCTCAGGCTATCCTGAGACCTTCGGTCGTCGACTTCCTGGAAATTGCCACCGCCGGAAAACGGCTTGAACTGCAGCTGGAGGAAATCAAAATTTCTTCGTCTTCGTCGCTGGTCGGAAAAAACCTCATCACCTCAGGCATTCGTCGGGACTGGGGAATCATTATTGTCGGCATCAAAAAGATCAACGGGCAAATGCTTTTTAACCCCGTCCCTGAAACCATTATGGAAAACGGCGATACTCTGATTACCCTTGGCGAGAAGGAAGCGATTGTTAAGCTTGAAAAAATTGCCTGATTCTTATCCCGCCAGGATTTTATTACCTGTCATTCGACTTTTTTCCTCGCCCTGGCAGCAGGGACCCCGGAATAATGCTCTGGTCACCATATTTTCCCCGGATTTTATCGATACCCTCATCCAACCGGCATAGAAGACCTTTTTGATCATCATTAAAAAGCCACGGTTGGTTATCCTCCTCACTTTCAAAATGACTTACTGTTACCCCAAGGAGCCGGATCGCCTTTCTATTTTCCAAATCACCCAAAAGTCTTCTGGCCAAGCGATATATATCCGGTCCATGGCTGGTTGCCTGTGGAAGAGTAAAGCTCCGTGTCAAAGTTTGGAAGTCGTCATATTTCACCTTTATTGAGACAGTACGGCCTTTCAGGTCTTTTTCCCGCAAGCGCGACCCGACCTGATCCGACAGCAGCAACAACTCCTGCTCCAACACTTCATGGCATTTTACATCACAGTCAAAGGTCCGCTCACGGCCAACAGATTTAGCCCGGCCCGGGGGTTCTACGTGCCGCTTATCTATGCCTCTGGCCATATCATAAAGATGGCGACCTGAATTTTCGCCATACATCCGGACCAAGGTATCAAAACCAATGCGGCGCAAATCAGCAACCGTTTCAACACCCAAGAGCCTCAACTGTTTTTGAGTTTTTCGCCCAACCCCCCAAAGATTGGCAACGGGGAGGGTTGTCAGAAAGTCATCCACCCTATTTGCCGTGAGCAGATATAACCCATCTGGTTTTCCTTGTTCGGAAGCCAGCTTAGCCAACATTTTGTTCGGTGCAACACCCACACTTAGCGCCAAGCCTGTTTTTCCCCTGACCTCTTCTTTTATTTTCTTCGCTATGGTGAAGGCATCTCCCAACAACGAGGTACTCCCGGATACGTCGAGAAAGGCTTCATCAATGGAGAGGGGTTCAACAAGGTCGGTGTAGGAAGCGTAAATCTGGAATATTTGTTGCGATACTTCCCGGTAACGGTTCATCCGCACGGGCAAAATTAAGGCGTCGGGACAAAACCGAAGAGCCTCTCGTATAGCCATTCCAGACCGGATCCCAAACGGCCGGGTATCATAGGAACAGGCACAGACAACCCCCCGTTCCCGGCTCCCCCCGACAATGACCTTCCGACCTCGCAACTCCGGATTATCGTGCTGCTCCACAGATGCATAAAAAGCATCGAGGTCTAAATGTATGATGTCTGGTGTATTTTTCTCCATAACCACAATGAAAAAAGGCGGCCTTGAAAAGGCCGCCTGATAAAGGATACGACTGGTTTTAAAATCAGGGCTAATGGCCGGTACGTCGGCTCGCCACCTGAATCCGGTTGATGGCACGCTTGAGAGCCGCTTCCATAACCCGGTATTCCTTATCCTCGTGGGATAATTGTTTCAGCCCTTCTTCCGCGCGGCCCATAGCCGTCTTGGCCCGTTCGAGGTCAATTAGATCCTGCGGCTCGGCCGTATCAACCAGGACTGTGACACAGTTTTCCTCCACTTCGAAATAACCCCAGTTGACGGCAATAAACAATCTCTTTCCATTTTTGAGATAAGAAAACTCGCCAATTCTCAAAGATGTCAGCATAGGTATATGGCCAGGCAGCACCCCGAACTCCCCGAGGGCTCCAGGGGCGGTGATTTCATCGACTTCCTCTGAAACAACCTCGCCGTATGGGGTTACTATTTCCAGCTTAAGCTTTTCAGCCATGCTTCTTTCCTTTTCAGGTTACCGTTATCGTCGCCCAACAATTGGTGTTTTAATCGCCAAGGCTCTGGGCCTTTTCCTGAACTTCTTCAATGGTTCCGACCATGTAGAAGGCCTGTTCCGGGAGGTCATCATATTTGCCGGCGACAATCTCGGTGAACCCTTTAATGGTATCCTCAAGTTTGACATATTTCCCAGGTGACCCGGTGAAGGATTCAGCAACATGGAAAGGTTGGGAAAGGAATCTCTGGATTTTACGTGCGCGGCTGACCAGAAGCTTATCGTCTTCGGAAAGCTCGTCCATACCCAAAATAGCGATGATATCCTGAAGGTCCTTATAGCGCTGCAGAACAAACTGCACCTCGCGAGCAACTTTGTAATGCTCTTCACCAACTACCTGAGGATCAAGAATACGGCTGGTGGAGTCCAGAGGGTCTACCGCAGGATAGATACCGAGCTCGGCAATTTGCCGGGAGAGAACCGTCGTAGCATCAAGATGCGCAAAAGCGGTGGCCGGAGCCGGGTCTGTCAGGTCGTCAGCGGGAACATAAATAGCCTGAACCGAGGTGATGGAGCCTTTCTGGGTAGTGGTGATACGTTCCTGCAATTCCCCCATTTCGGTACTCAGGGTCGGCTGGTAACCGACCGCCGAAGGAATGCGTCCCAGTAGTGCGGAAACTTCGGAACCCGCCTGGGTGAAACGGAAAATGTTGTCAATAAAGAAGAGCACGTCCTGGCCTTCTTCATCACGAAAATACTCGGCAACCGTCAGAGCCGAAAGAGCCACCCGGGCACGCGCGCCGGGAGGTTCGTTCATCTGGCCATAAACGAGAGCCGCTTTGTCGATAACTCCAGAATCCTTCATCTCGTGCCAAAGGTCATTCCCTTCACGGGTACGCTCCCCGACACCCCCAAAAACGGAGTAACCGCCGTGCTGCTTAGCGATGTTATGGATCAATTCCATAATCAGAACGGTCTTACCAACACCGGCCCCGCCAAACAATCCAATCTTCCCGCCCCTGGAATAAGGAGCCAGAAGGTCGACAACCTTGATTCCGGTTTCAAAAGCTTCAACTTCCGTGGACTGGTCGACGAATTCCGGAGCTGGACGATGAATTTCCCATTGTTTCTCAGCTTGCACCGGACCACCCTCATCTACCGGCTGCCCGACAACGTTGAGAATACGACCCAGGGTAGCCGGGCCAACCGGCATGGTGATCTGTTTGCCGGTATCGAGAACATCCTGGCCACGAACCAGACCTTCGGTAGAGTCCATAGCGATGGTACGGACCGTGTTCTCACCAAGATGCTGAGCCACCTCGACAATCAGATTCCATTCCTGGTCGTCAATTGCCGGGTTGGTAATTTTGAGAGCTGTCAAAATCTCAGGCAATTTCCCTTCTTCAAATTCCACGTCGACTACCGGACCGATAACCTGAGAAATTTTTCCTTTATTCATAATTAACCGTTCCTCCTTTTATTCCCCGGTCTGGGGGAAATCGAAGCCCCTTATTCCTTATTTTATTGATTCGGCACCGGAAATAATTTCCATAAGTTCCGTGGTAATAGCCGCCTGTCTGGCACGGTTGTAAGCCAGGGTCAACTTGCCAATCATCTCCGATGCGTTCTTTGTGGCACTGTCCATACTGCTCATGCGCGCCCCCAACTCGGCAGCCGAAGACTCCAACAAAGCCTTGAAAATCTGAACTTCCACATTCTTACGGAGTATATCCTTGAGAATATCCTCGGCACTCGGCTCGAAGATATAATCGGTTATATGGGTATCTTCCTCCACTTCCCTGGGAGCCACTGGAAGGAGTTGGGAAAAAGTTATCACCTGAGAAATGACACTTTTGAAATGATTATAGACGAGGTGCACAACATCATATTTTTCCTCGTCCGCGAAGAGAGCGATAATCTCTTCGCTCAGGAGCAACGCTGTCTGATAGTTGATATCGCCAGTTATATTTTCATATACCTTGACGATATTCAGGCCTGGCCGCCGTTTAAGGTATTCGTTACCTTTCCGGCCAATGATCATCAGATCGATTTCTTTGTATTCCTGCGGATTGGCCGCGATGAATTTCTCGACCGCCTTGGAGATGTTGTTGTTAAAACCGCCGCAAAGACCTCGGTCTGCGGTCAAAAGAACAATCAGCGCCCGCTCTTTTTCCCGTTGCTGCAGGAGCGGATGTTGGCTGTCGGTTACCCTTAAAGCCAGGCTGGAAAGAACTTCCTGCATTTTTTCTGCGTAGGGTCGGTTGGCAACTACAGCTTCCTGGGCTTTACGCAGTTTGGCGGCAGACACCATTTTCATCGCTTTGGTGATCTGCTGGGTATTCTTTACCGAGTTGATTCGCTTTTTAATATCCTTCAAACTGGGCATTTGGCAGCACCTTCTCCCGCTTAGGACTCAGCCGCAAACTGGCCTTTGAACTCGTTCAACGCCGCCTTGATTCTTTCTTCCAAAGCATCATCGATAGCTTTCTTCTCCGCCAGATCTGCCAAAAGGTCAGCATAGTTGTTATCCAGGAAGGAAAGAAGCTCTACTTCATAACGTTTCAGCAAGCTGGTTGGATATTCATCCACAAAGCCGTTATTGGCCGCGTAGATGACCAAAACCTGCTTTTCAACTGGCAGAGGCTGATATTGGCCCTGCTTGAGAACTTCAACCAGTCGCTCACCACGATGAAGCTGTTTCTGCGTCGTAGCATCGAGGTCCGATCCGAACTGAGCAAAAGCAGCCATTTCACGGTACTGGGCCAAAGAGAGACGCAGGGTACCAGCAACCTGTTTCATAGCCTTGATCTGAGCACTACCACCAACACGGCTAACCGAAAGACCAACGTTAATAGCGGGGCGTACACCGGAATAGAAGAGGTCGCTTTCCAGGAAGATCTGGCCGTCGGTAATGGAAATAACGTTGGTGGGAATATAGGCGGATACATCCCCGGCCTGGGTTTCAATAACCGGTAGTGCCGTCATGCTGCCTCCGCCCAAGCCCTCATGAAGCTTGGCGGCCCTTTCGAGAAGACGGCTGTGAAGGTAGAAAACATCCCCGGGGAATGCTTCGCGTCCGGGAGGACGACGAAGAAGCAAAGAAAGCTGGCGATAGGCCACGGCCTGTTTGGAAAGGTCATCGTAAATGACGAGGGCGTGCTTGCCGTTATCGCGGAAATATTCACCCATGGTCGCGCCTGTATATGGCGAGATAAACTGCAGCGGCGCCGGCTCGGAAGCGGTTGCTGCAACCACGATGGTGTATTCCATGGCCCCGTATTTCTGGAGTCTGTCAACCACTTGGGCAACCGTGGATCTTTTCTGTCCGATGGCGACATAAATGCAGACCAGATTCTGGCCCTTCTGGTTGATTATGGTGTCGATCGCAACGGCGGTCTTCCCGGTCTGACGGTCGCCAATAATCAACTCGCGCTGACCGCGTCCAATGGGAACCATGGAGTCAATAGCCTTGAGGCCGGTCTGCATAGGCTCGTGAACCGATTTTCTGGTGACGATACCGGGGGCTTTGATTTCAACCTGACTATACTTTTCAGCCTGGACTTCCCCCTTGCCGTCAACAGGAATGCCGATACCGTTGACTACCCTGCCGAGAAGAGCTTCACCGACGGGAACCTCAACAATGCGCCCGGTCCGTTTGACCACTTCGCCTTCTTTGATATGCTCAGCTTCACCAAGGATGGCCGCACCGACGTTATCTTCCTCAAGGTTCAAGACCATCCCCATGACTTCACCGGGAAACTCCAGCAATTCGCCGGCCATGGCTTTGTCAAGGCCATGAATACGGGCAATACCGTCACCGACAGAGATAATATGGCCGGTTTCGCTAACTTCAACTTCACCGCCAAAGTCCTGAATCTGCTTCTTTATTATCGCACTGATCTCTTCCGCTCTTATCTCCATAAAGCCCTATCACCCCTTTGTTAAGGTATCTCCCATCCGTTTAAGCTGGGTTTCCAAACTGCCATCAACAACCCTTCCGCCGATTTCCGTTTTAATACCGCCAAGCAAAGAGGAATCAACCTTTACCTCAAGGTCGACCTTCTTTCCTGTCTGTTTTTCCAACTCTGCTTTAATTTGTTCTTTCTGCTCTTTGGTAAGTCTTTTTGCGGAAGTCAATTGAGCTCTTTCGATGCCGCTGCTTTCATCCGCCAACTGGCGATAGCTTTCCAGAATCTGCAGATAATATTTCAAACGATCCTTTTCCAAAAGAAGCCCCAGAAATTTGCGGATATCCTCGGAAAGGCCAAGATATTCAGTCACATCGTTTAGGAGTGCGGTCTTCTTGCCCGCTGAATAGGTGGGATTGATAAGAACGGTTTTCAGTTCTTTATTCGCGGCAAAGGCTTCCTGAACCTTTTCCAGTTCAGCGGCAAACTCTTCTACCTTGTTTTGCTCTTCGGCCAACCCAACTAATGCTCTTGCATACCTTCTGGGTATCGCGTTGATACTCAATGCAGTTCTCCTACGCTCTTAATATAATCATTCAGCAAGCGGTCGTGGTCTTCGGGACTAATGTTTTTCTTGATAAGCTGTTCAGCCAGTTTGATCGCCAGGCTCGCCACCTCCGTGCGAAGTTGCAGTCGAGCATTCTCAATTTCACGCTGGGCTGACTTTTCCGCCTCAACCTGGACCTTTTCAGCCATGGCATTGGCATTGGCAATTATCCGCTGGCGCTCCTGCTCCCCTTCTTCACGAATTGCGGCATAGACTTGTTCGATTTCTGCGCTGGCCGCTTTGAGTTTTTCCTCGACCTCCTGGTATCTGGATTCAGCTTCGGCACGAACCGTCTTGGCTTCGTCCAAAGTTTTGCCGATATTTTCCTTACGATCAGCCAGTGCCTTTTTGATCGGCTTTATCGTGAAATAGCCCAGAATGCCCAAGGTCACCGCAAAATTCAAACACCGGAAAAGGAAATCCTTTAGAAGGACTCCCTCACTTGCATGACCGCCGCCGGACGCCATTACCATGGTCGCCATCCCTAATAAGATGGCTGAACTTGTAATCATTACCGCAATGGTCGTTCTTCTCATTTGCACAGCTTTCCTGGAATATTATTTATTGATTTAGACGGCTCTTCTTAGAACCTTGGAGGCAACCTCCTGGCCGAGAACATCCGCTTCACCCTTGAGAATTTTGCGGGCCTCAACCATCTCCTCGCCGACCTGCTTTTTCACAGCAGCTCTTTTCTCGGCAGCCATAGCCTGAGCTTCCTCAAAAAGTTTTTTTTCTTCTTCAAGAGCGGCATTGCGAAGGGATGTCCTCTCCTCATTTCCTTTCGCTCTTGCCTCAGCCAGGCGGGCTTCATAATCTGCCGTTTTGGCTGTTATCTTTTCAGCAAGGGAGTCCGCCCTGGCATGAGCGCCGTCGACCTCTTCACGGCGCTGCCGGAGGACATTGCGCAAGGGCCGGAAAAGAAGGTAATTCAAAATAAAAATAAGGATAATGAAGTTGGCAAACTGAATGAACAGCGTTGAATTGAAATCAATCAAAGCTTCACCTCTGTGCTTCTGCTTTGTGGAGCATTGAAAATTGGAACCAGGCTTAAGGAGGATTTTTTCTGAGCCGGGCAGTCGTTAAAGATTAAAGCATCGTTTAGCTATCACATGGCCTTTTTCTTGTCAACCCCTTTTGTTCCCAGGCGTTTATGGAAACGGGTGTAGAACCGGGAATTTGCAGATAATTTTCAGCTGGGGGGTTCTACAGTTTTAATGGAAGATTTTTCGGGAGTCAGAGGCGTCAGCTTTTGACCCCCCATGGAAACGGTGCCGTTAAGCATAACCCCCTCTTCGACACTAAGGGCAGGAGTGTCTATGTTGCCTTCCACCTGGGCCGGTTTTTTCAGTTCCACTTTGCTTCGGGCCCGAATATTACCCTTAAACTTGCCGCTAACGGTCAAAGATTCCACATCTACCTCGGCTTTGACCATTGCCGACTCGCCAATGATAAGAGCGCCCTTCGAACTGACCTCCCCAGTAAAATTGCCATCCAGGCGGACTATTTCATCGAAAACAAGTTTGCCTTCGAAACTGCTGCCCGCCCCTAAAAAAGCCTTGATATCCCCTTTTCCCATTGAAACATCCTTTGTGGTTTTTTTTTCGCGGTTTTTACCAAACATAACCATTTGCCTCGAATAGAGTCCTTCTGGAAAAAATTGTTTGGCGACTACACGCCCAAAATACCAAGAAGTCTCTCAAAATCCTGGTCCGAAAAGTAGCTTATTTCTATTCTCCCCCCTTTGCTTCCCGGGGTAATTTTAACCTGGGTTCCCAGCGCCTGCTTCAATTGGTCGGTTAAATCGAGAATTTCAGGGTCGAGAGATTTGGTCCGTTTGCGCGCCAGGCCTGACGTATGTTTGCGGAGTCTTTTGATCAGTCCCTCTGTTTCCCTGACCGACATACCCTTACGGATGATCTCGTCGCGCGCCTCCAGGATATCTTCTTCCATCTCCAGAGCCAGGAGGGCCCGCGCATGACCCATGCTAAGAAATCCCGAAGCCACGTCTGCCCGGATTTCCAATGGCAGCTTGAGAAGGCGGAGGGCGTTAGTGACGGTGCTGCGTTCCTTGCCGACCTTTTTGGCTACCTCCTCCTGCGAAATGTTGAAATTTTCTATCAGTTCTTTATAAGCTTCTGCTTCCTCAATTGGGTTCAGGTCTTCTCGCTGAAGGTTTTCAATTAGCGCGATTTCCAGGGCCGACGCCTCCGACATGTTCTCCAAAATAACGGGAACCTCGTGAAGACCTGCCTTTTGGGCAGCCCGCCAGCGCCTCTCTCCAGCTATAATTTCAAAAAAACCCTCCTTTTTGCGGACCACCAGGGGCTGAATTATACCTTTTTCACGAATTGAAGCCGACAACTCCAAAAGCCTCTGGTCATCAAAATGTTTTCGAGGCTGATTTTTCCCCGGCCTAAGATCTTCAATCGGACAGACAAAGAATTTCTGGCTTTCCTCTTCGCCAGATGACTCAAGAAGTGCTCCTATGCCTTTTCCCAATGCCGCTTTTTTCGCCATACTTAATGACTCCCGTTCATAATTTCCCCGGCCAGATCAAGATAAGCCTTGGCCCCACGCGATGAAACATCATAAAGCAATGCCGGCAGACCATGGCTGGGAGCCTCTGAAAGTTTAACGTTGCGGGGAATGACCGTTTTAAAAACCTTTTGAGGAAAATGATTGCGCAGATCCTGACTCACCTGGTGAGACAGGTTATTTCTTTTGTCAAACATGGTCAAAACAATGCCGCCGATGGTCAGCCTTGGATTGTATCCGCGCTGAATCACCTGGATGGTTTTTATCAGGCTGCTCAGGCCTTCCATGGCGTAATATTCACATTGGACAGGAATCAAAACTTCATCGGCGGCGGAAAGGGCATTCAAGGTCAACAGGCCTAAAGATGGGGGACAATCTATGAGAATAAACTGGTAATCGTCTCGAACCTCCTGAAGAACCCCTTTCAGGACTTTTTCCCGTGCTTTGACCGGGACAAGTTCGATTTCCGCACCAATCAGATCATGGTTGGATGGAAATACGTCGAGGCAATTTAGTTCCGTCTTTAATAAAATCTCCGTGACCTTTGATGTACCCACCAAAACGTCGTAAATACTTGTTTTTAAAGATCTTTTATCAACGCCAACACCGCTCCCCGCATTTGCCTGGGGGTCTAAATCGACTAAGAGGGTAGACTTTTCCGCGGCTGCGAGAGAGGCGGCCAGGTTGACCGCCGTCGTGGTCTTACCTACTCCGCCTTTTTGGTTGGCTATTGCCATTATCCGTGCCATCAAAATTCTCCTGAACAGAGACTAGCAACTCCCGGTCAACCCCAGGTTGATTTGCAGTACCCTCAAAGTATTTAAAAACGAATCCAAGAGCCAATAACATATCCCCAAATCAAAATTTCTGCCAAATACTTATTTCAATTTTGGCTCAAAAACTAATAACTCTCGTATTGATCCGGATGACGGCAAAGAAAATGTCCTTTGATCTTTCTTTATCCATTCACCTCTTGCAACAGCCGCATTGAGCTCCTCATTGCAACCGGGGCCTTTCATAGCGATGACCCGGCCCGATGTTGACAAATACGGACGGGCCAGATTCAGAAACTCAGGAAGAAACGTCAGAGCTCTTGAAGCAACGACATCAAAAGGCGGTAATTCAAAACATTTTTCTTTTAATTCCTCTGCCCGACAATGAATAATTTTCAACCCCTTCAGGCCCAGCTTACGGGCAATATGGCGTTGAAAATACACCTTTTTTCTGGAGGCCTCTACGGAATATATTTTGATTTGCGGGCAGGCGATTTTCACAGGAATAGCTGGAAATCCGGCCCCGGAACCGATATCAAGAAGATATTGCGTATTTTGAAGCAAGGAACATAAGGTCAAAGAGTCGACAATATGTTTTTCCAGAGCCTCCTCTGGATCTATAATTGCCGTCAGGTTGAACTTTTTATTCCATAAAAACAACTCAGCAAGGAGAATCAAATATTTTTCGATGTCAGTTGAAGATGCTTTAATATTCATCTTCAACAAAAGAACACGAAGATTATTCTGCTTATTTATCACCTCAAACTCGACGAATCGCCACGGACAGGATAGCCATTGCGGCCGGAGTCATCCCCCGGATTCTCGATGCCTGCCCCAATGTCAGGGGTCGAACCTTATTCAACTTCTCGCGAACCTCGGCAGTCAAACCCGAGATGGCATCATAATTTATATTTTCCGGAATAGCAACATTCTCGGTTTTTCGGAACCTCTCAACTTGTTCAATTTGCCTTTTTATGTAGCCTTCATACTTCACAGCAATCTCGAGTTGCTCCAAAACCTCTTCGGAAAAAGCTTTTAACTCAACAGCGGAGACCTTTAAATCCGTCATATCGATGCCAGGCCGCTTCAACAATTCCTTACCACTCAATCCGTTCTGCAGGTCTTCTATTTTCAACCTTGCGAGAATTTCCTTATCGGCAGGCCCTACTCTGATATTTTTCAATTTTTCTTCGGCGGCATTCAGATCAGCTACTTTTTCTACATATAGACGCCAACGGTCCTCCGCAACCAATCCAACCTTACGCCCTATTTCCGTTAATCTCTGATCCGCGTTGTCTTCTCGCAATAACAAACGATATTCCGCCCGTGAAGTAAACATCCGGTACGGCTCGTTGGTTCCAAGGTTGACCAAATCATCTATCAGCACCCCAATATAGGCCTGATCTCGACCAAGGACAAGAGGGGCACACTCTCTACACGCCAACCCTGCATTAATGCCAGCCAAAAGTCCCTGGGCAGCGGCTTCTTCGTAACCCGACGTTCCGTTAATCTGCCCCGCGTGATAAAGTCCCTCTATTAATTTAGTCTCAAGACTCGGTTTTAATTGAACTGGGTCCACATAATCGTATTCAATGGCATAACCAAAACGGACCACCTCTACACGCTCCAAACCTTGGATCGTCCTTAAAAAAGCTACTTGGACATCCACGGGCAATGAGGTTGGCAAACCATTAGGGTATACCTCCGTCGTATTCCATCCTTCCGGCTCCAGAAAAATTTGATGCTGGTCCTTTTCCGGAAACCTGACTATTTTATCCTCTATCGAAGGGCAATAGCGCGGGCCAACCCCTTCAATCACCCCACTATAGAGGGGTGAACGGTCCAAACCCCCGGTAATCAACTCATGGGTTTGACGGTTGGTGTAGGTTATAAAACAGGGGAGTTGTCTGCCATCTATTGTTTGGTTTAAAAACGAAAATGGCCTGGGCGGGTCATCACCATACTGGGGCTGAAGGTTTGAATAATTAATTGTTTTACCATCTAAACGTGGTGGCGTGCCGGTTTTTAAGCGCCCCACCTCAAAACCTAAATTCTTTAACTGGCCCGAAAGACCCATTGCCGCAGGTTCCCCCGCGCGCCCACCCGGGAAATTATTCATCCCGACGTGAATCAAGCCCCGCAAAAATGTTCCCGAAGTCAAAACCACCTTCTCACCTAAAAAAACAACACCCTCTCGTGTTTCAACCCCTGCAACCCGCTGTCCCACCAAGGCCAAACGCTCTACCGCCCCCTGTTTAATATCCAGAAGAGGCTGTTGTTCCAAAACCCCCTTCATTCTTTGGTGATACAAACTCCTGTCTGCCTGAGCGCGTGAAGCTCGAACCGCCGGACCTTTCTTGGTATTTAAAATCCTGAACTGCAACCCCGTGGCATCGGTATTTAATGCCATTTCTCCGCCCAGGGCATCTATTTCCTTAACCAACTGTCCCTTAGCCAACCCCCCAATTGCCGGATTGCATGACATCTGGGCTATGGTGTCGAGGTTCATGGTCAAGAGGAGAGTATCCAAACCCATTCTTGCCGTGGCAAGTGCCGCCTCACACCCAGCATGACCTGCCCCAACAACAATTACTTTATATTTTTTTTGATAGGTAATTTTTGTGGTCAACATTTATGCGCACATTCTTAAAAAAACAATTAAACACAATGTTTCACGTGAAACATTGTTTATTTTCCAATACAGAATCGGGAAAATATCCTGCCAAGGACTTCTTCGGAAAGGGTCTCGCCGGTTACCTCCCCGAGAGACTGAATAGCATCTCTTAAATCGGTGGCAAGGCATTCGAGAGGTAACCTTTCTTTAAGACCAGCTTTAAAACGACCGAGGCTTTCAAGAGACTGGCCGAGAGCCTCTTTTTGCCGAAGAGAAGAAAGAATAACGGATTCGCCAATATCTGGACCTTGGGCGGGAGCGACTTGCTCTATAATCAAATCTTGCAATTTTTCAAAACCCTGCCCGGTTCTTGCTGACACATTGACATGGGGTAATTGAAGTAAATCACCAGGGAGAGCCACCGCCCCAAGGTCTTGTTTATTGATGACAAGAATACGTCGAGTCCCGTGGCTAAATTCAAGCGCAGTATAGTCCTCAGGTGTCAAACCCTGGCTTCCGTCCACCAAAAGAAGAACAACGTCAGCCGAGGTAATTTTCCCCTTGGCCCTTTCCACACCTTCCACTTCTATGGGGTCGTCTGAATCACGAACACCTGCCGTGTCAATCAATTTTATGGGAAACCCTCCCAGAGACAGATATTCCTCTATAGTATCCCGAGTAGTCCCGGGAATTTCCGTTACGATGGCACGCTCCTCCCCAAGCAACCGGTTGAGAAGGGAGCTTTTCCCAACATTAGGCTTTCCTAAAAGAAGAACAACAAGCCCATCCTTAAGTATTTTGCCAACATTAAACGAGCCTAACAATTCATTAATGGCCTTTTCGGCTGATAGGGCCCCATGGGAAAAATCATGAAAATGAGGAATGGCAACTTCCTCCTCGGGAAAGTCAATATAGGCTTCAAGCAAAACCAGAAGATCAACCAGCTGACTTCGAATATTCCCAAGAAGTTTGAAAAGATCCCCACGGAGATGGCGGAAGGCGTTACGCGCGGCCCGGTCCGAGCGCGCACTGATGATGTCAATTACCCCTTCAGCCTCAGTGAGATCAATACGCCCGTTTAAAAAGGCCCGCAATGTAAATTCACCAGGCTCGGCCAAACGGGCACCCCCTTTAAGAAAGGTTTCCAAAATTCTCTGCATGGAAAGGTAGCCTCCATGACAATGAATTTCAAGGACATCCTCCCTTGTATAGGAGCGCGGTTTTCTCATCAGCACGGCCATGACCTCATCAAGGGGTTCCGACTCCTCATTGAGGAAAAGGCCATGATAAAAATAATGGGAATAAATCTCAGAGTATTTGGAGGAAGGCCGGAAGAACAACTTCATCAGGTTTTCAGCCTGAGAACCTGAAACCCGGATAATGGCTATACCCCCTTCACCATGTGGGGTGGCCGGAGCAGTTATGGTATCGTCTCGGTTCACGCTGCAATTAAACTATTTTGCGGAATTTGGCAGCAGTAATAATTAATCATCGCTATTTTCAGGCTTCGGCAGCCTTTGCTTTGCGGTTAACCAGATACTGCTGCAAAATGGTTAGGAGGTTGTTGACCAGCCAGTAAATTACCAGCCCCGAAGGAAAGCTTAAAAACATAAAGGTGAAAATAAGAGGCATATATTGGAGAATTTTTGCCTGGGCCGAATCCATCGTGGTGGGGGTCAACTTTTGCTGCACAAACATTGTGACACCCATAACCACCGGCGTTATATAATATGGATCCTTGGCGGAAAGATCCTGAATCCAAAACATAAAAGGTGCGTGCCGAAGCCCGATATCCTCCAATAAAACCTTATAAAGGGCAAAAAAGACGGGAATCTGTATCACCATCGGAAGGCATCCACCCAAGGGGTTAACCTTATATTTCTTATAAAGGTCCATAACCTCTTTATTTAAGCGGGCTTTATCGTGTTTGTACTTAACCCGAATTTTGGCCATTTCCGGTTGAACCTTCTGCATGGCCTTCATGGAAGTGTAACTCTTCTGAGTCAAAGGCCAGAAAAGAATTTTGATCAGAACCGTAAGGATAATGATTGACACACCATAATTCCCCACAAAAGAATTAAAAAACTTTAAAACTTCCAACAGGGGCTTGGCAATAATGTGGAAAAAGCCGAAATCAACCGCTTCTTCAAGTTTGAATCCTACCAACTTAAGGTTGTCCGTGTCCCTGGGTCCAAAATATCCAAGGAGTTTTAACTGAATCATTTTCCCGGGATTAACTGTTTGATTACGGACCTCAAGTCGATTCTGAACGTAATTTTCCCCCTTCTCCAGAAAAACCTTTTTTTCTCCGGAATCGCTGGCCGGCACCAAGGCCTTAATGAAATATTTATCCTCGAAGGAGGTCCATTTGATGTTTCCTTCATATGCGACACTTGCCTTGCCGAGGTCCTTGACACTATCTGTTTTAAGGTCTTCATCGACATAAGTGGCAGCGCCGACAAAAGAAAAACTACCAGTAAGGAACCCTCCTCCTCCTTCTTCTTTTTCACTCTGCCAAGGTTCTTTTAAAAAGGCTTGTACACTACCGCTTAAAGGAGTTGCCCCGAGGTTGCTGATTTCCAGGTCAAGATCAAACTTATAACCATCACCATAAAAGGTGTAGGTTTTATTGATCAATAAATCTCCCTGAACGGTTGAGAAAACAACCTTTTTTGAACCCCCGGGTCCAATTTCAATTCTCCCATCGGAATCTGCGACCTTATACATGGCTTCGGAAGAAAATAAAATTCCCTCACTTCCGGATATGCCCAGGGTGGCCATTTTTTGGTTTTCGGTATCAACTAGAAAAATGTTAGGGGAATCAGCAGCCTGAGTGGCAGGGAATTTTTTTAACTCAAATTGTTTTATTTTAGCGCCATGATTACTGAGAACCGCTTTAAAAAAAGGGTTTTCAACGGTAATATCGCGCGTAGTAATATTTTGATACTCGGTTGGTATTATTTTTTCAACTACTGGTTTTTCAACCACCTCAACAGGTAGTTGCGCCATTGAATCTTTTTCTTGATCCTGGGTTTGTGTCGCAACTGGAGGGGTCACAACCTGTTCAGATTTTGGGGGAGGCGTTGGAGAAAAAAACATGATGTAGGCGAGATAAATTCCAAACACCAAAGTAAAAGCTAGACTAATATTCTTGTTTTCCATAAATTGCAACTCCGGTCCGAAAGGAGCGAGTTCCCCTTAAATCAGTTAACAGGATCATACCCTCCGGGATGAAAGGGATGACAACGACAAAGCCTCTTGGTCGCTAACCAGAGACCTTTTAAAGCCCCATACTTTTTAACAGCATCACAGGCATACTGAGAACAAGAAGGATAAAAACGACAGGTAGGAGCCTTGAAGGGAGAAATATACTTCTGATAAAAAATCACGAGGCGTATTATTTGTTTTGCAAACATTTTCCGCCTTCAGGATGCGTGTTTCTAATACTGAAAAGGCTGGCCAATTCGCCCGCGACAGAGAAATAGCTTAATTGATGGGTTCCTTTTTTAGCGATGACGACAAAATCCCGCTTCTCCGGTAACCGCTCAAGGTTAAGTCTAAAAAACTCTCGAACCAAACGTTTTACTCGGTTACGCTGAACAGCTCCGCCGACCTTCCGACTGACGATCAAACCCAGGCGAACGGGCCCTTCCACCCGGGTTTGGTAGAGAACGGTAAAGTTTTTAAGTCTTATTTTACGGCCAGTTTGCTGAATTTTCCGATATTCCCAACTGTGCCTGACCCTATATTGGACCGGAAAAGTTTTTTTCTGTGAGATATGCCGACCTTTTTCCTGAAAAAATAATTTACTTTTTAGGAATGCTAACTACAAGGCTTTTTCTCCCCCTCTGACGTCTCCTTTTAAGCACGTTGCGGCCGTTGAAGGTAAGCATTCTTTTCCTAAACCCATGGGTTCTTTTTCTTTTTATTCTGCTGGGTTGGTAAGTTCTTTTCATAACAGGTCTACTCCACAATCAAAAATAAGGCTAAATTGCTCTCTTTTTAAAGGAATTTCTAGAAAACGCATTATCAACCATATTTTTCTTTCCTTGTCAAGAATGAAAAAAATTTCCCCCCATTGCCCTGTGAATTTCGAACCAGCATTCAAGGAAAAAAATCTTGCAAAGAAATGAAAGCTTTGATAGCTTCTTATCCACCACGAAGTGCGTCAGATAGTAGCCAATCCAACTACAATGTCAAAGAAAGTATTTTATCCACAGCTGTGGATAGTTTTGTGGATAAAATCGTCTTTCTTCATTGTTTCCCGTCAAGTTAGAATTACACTTTTTCTATGAATCAAATTTGGAAGCAAGCCATTGCTCAACTTGAGCAGGTTATTGAGTCTCCGTTTTTTTCCACCTGGATTAAATCAATCCGTCCAATAGATTTAACCCCTGATAAAATAACATTGGAAGTTCCCAACCGTTTTGTTCTCGAATGGATCCAGGAAAATTACTTCGATCTTCTGGAAAACACTCTTTCCGAACTTTTGGCAGTCCCAATAAAAATTAAGCTTAAAGTCGGAGTCTCCCAAGATGCAGAAGGCCCTGAACCGGATATGGAAAAAACCAGGGTGTCGGAGGATAATTCATTCTTGAGAGACGATGCCAACCTCTCCTCCCAAGTTAACATTGAAACGGAAAAAAACAATACCAGTAATTTTAATCTTAATCCGAAATACAGCTTTCAAGAATTTGTTGCCGGATCATCCAACCAGTTTGCCTATGCCGCTGCCATGGCTGTAGCCAACAACCCGGCAACCACCTACAACCCACTCTTTATTTACGGCGGTGTCGGCCTAGGGAAAACTCATCTGATCAGTGCCATAGGAAATTTTGTTTCCAAGAACAAACCTCATATGCAGGTAAGTTACTATACCTCGGAAAAATTCATGAATGAACTGATCAATTCCCTGCGCTACGCAAAAATGGACGATTTCCGCAAAAAATTCAGATCGGTTGACGTCCTGTTAATTGACGATGTCCAATTTATTGCCGGCAAAGAAAGAACCCAGGAGGAGTTTTTCCATACTTTCAATGCACTCTACGAGTCACAAAAACAAATTGTCGTTACATCGGACAAATTTCCAAAAGATATTCCCGGCTTGGAAGAACGTCTCCGTTCCCGCTTTGAGTGGGGATTAATCGCTGATATCCAGGCCCCGGATGTGGAAACGAAACAGGCCATCCTCAATCTGAAGGCCGAACAGATCGGCATCAAACTTCCTGAAGATGTGGCTTTTTTTATTGCCAATTCCATTACCAGCAATGTCCGTGAATTGGAAGGTCTTCTCAACCGAATCGGTGCTTACGCTAAACTGACGGCAACTTCGGTTTCTCTTTCCATGGCCAAGGAAATCCTTAAGGATATTCTTGTTGAAAAGAACCGCGAAATTTCCGTTGAACAAATCCAAAAGGTGGTTGCTTCCCATTTTAATATCAAACTAACGGAGCTTAAATCATCTAAACGCCTTAAAGCTCTGGTAATTCCTCGCCAAATTGCCATGTATCTCGCCCGCCAGATGACTTCCTGTTCCTACCCCGAAATTGGTGAAAAATTCGGAGGTAAGGACCACTCAACTATAATTCACGCCATAAAAAAGATTGAAAAAGCCCTGGAAGACGACTTTCGACTTCGTTCAACCCTGGAAAATATTAAAAAATCCATGACTCTTTAATAAAACCGTCTTTTTTTTAATCCCAAAGTTTTGCTAAAATAACCAAAGATTTTTCGTTAGGGTTGGGTTTTACCGAAGCTGAATCTGCCTGCAACAAGTTTTTTTTTCTGGCAAAGAAAAATTCTCTTCGACTTTGATAAAATCAAACTATTTTACATATTTGACTTTTTTATTATTTTTGAAATTATTCAGGTTTTATGGGCGGCCCAGATAAGGACTGCTGTTTGCGCCTAATCTCTTAAATGAGGTTTATAACCTGTTGAAGAACATGTAAACGAAATGCGGATAAGTCATTAAAAAATTTATTTATCCAATTCTTCCACAGTTTTAAAAATGTTTATCAACAAGGAAACAGGGGCCAATATTGATCTATAACCATTTAATTAATAGAACTTTTTTTTCTTTTTCAACAATTCAACAGCAACCTGTTACTACTACTACTATCTTTAAATGATATATAAAATAGAAACAGTATCTTGTGTACAGGTACAGGAGGGGTCATGGAATTTTCCATCAAGAAAGAAGTTCTTTTAAAAGGATTGTCCCGCATCCAGAGTATTGTGGAAAAACGGACTACGATTCCGATTCTTTCAAATGTTTTGATTGAAGGGGAGGAAGAGAAAATATTTTTGACCGCCACTGATCTGGAAGTTGGCATGAAAGCCAATTATCCGGCTTCGGTAAAAACTCCGGGGAAAATTGCTCTGTCAGCCAAAAAACTTTATGAGATAGTGAGAGAACTTCCGGAAAAGGATATCTGTTTCAAGGTGTTGGAAAATTTTCGCATGGAAATCCAATGTGAAAAAGCAGTTTTTAAATTGGCCGGTCTTTCACCTGAGCAGTTCCCGAAATTTCCCGAGGTGGAAAGAGATTCTTCTTTCCCTATCGATGGTCCAAATTTGAAAAGAATGCTTGAACATACATCTTTTTCCATGTCCAGTGACGATAGTAAATACAACCTTAACGGCATCTTTTTCCATTCATTAAAAGAGGAGGAGAGGACTTGTTTATGTTTGGTGGCTACCGACGGTCATCGTCTGGCTTTAGCCAAGTCGCTCGCGGACATTCCAGATATTGAACAGCTTAAAAAAGGGGTGATTTTCCCTCGCAAAGGAGTAATGGAACTTCGTAAGATTATCGAAGAAGCAGAAACAGATCTTATTTTGGGCTTTTCCGACAACAATGCTGCGCTTATGGCCAATGAAGCCACCCTGATTATCCGGCTGGTTGACGGGGAATTTCCTGAATATCAAAAAGTCATCCCCGCTGTTTCGGAGCCTTCTGCCATCGTCCCCAGGGAAGATTTTTTGAGGCTGGTACGCCGGGTTTCCACCTTGGCCAGTGAAAAATCTCGAGGCGTAAAAATTTCTTTCTTTCCTGGAAGTATGGAGGTGGTATCATCCAACCCCGAATTTGGTGAAGCTCGGGAAACCATGGACCTGGAGTATGAAGGAGAAGAAACGTCCATCGGTTTTAACGCCCGCTACCTCCTTGATATTTTGAATTCTCAGGAGTGTGAAAAAATTCGTTTTCAAATGAAGGATAATCTTTCACCGGGACTCATAACCCCTTTTGAAAACCAGGACTGTCTAGCGGTGGTCATGCCCATGAGGCTGTAGGCCGCTGAAAGACCCTCTCAAGGTAAAGGCGCCACGTTGCATGCACCTCCAAAAGCTATTTTTCCGTAATTTTCGGAATTTCGAGAAGGTCGACTTGCAAATGGAAAAGGGTTTGACGCTTCTTTGGGGGGACAATGCTCAAGGAAAGACCAATTTTCTCGAAGCTGTCTTTTTCCTTGCCAATCTGAAAAGTTTTCGCAACTCGAAAAATAGGGATATCATCCGCTGGGGTGAGAGTTGCTGCCATATAAGCGGCGATATCATGTTTCAACCCTGTTGCAAGAAGGTCGAGGTCGGGGTTGAAAAAACGGGCAAATCGGTTCGCCTCAACGGCAAGCCGGTCAAGTCAGGACGGGATTATTTCGGTTTATTCAAGACCGTGCTGTTTTCCCCTGAAGAGTTAAACCTGGTCAAAGGTGGGCCGGCTGGACGCCGGTCACTTCTTGACCGTGCTGTTTTTCTGGCAGATCCCGATTTTCTCGAGCGGGTGAAGAAATATGACAACTATTTGAAAAATCGTAATCGCTTGCTAAAAGAAAAACGCTTTCGGGATGAATTGGAGGTTTGGACGGAAGGTTTCCTGGAAAATGGCGTCCGTCTGAGAAAGGATCGTATAACTTATCTTCGGGAATTTACCCCCGAACTGAAAAAAAATTACCGGGAGATTGCCGGAACTGCTGAAAATGTGGATATTTTATATCCCGGTTCTGAAAAAGGTGACGAAGAGTTGGGAAAAGATCTACGAGAGGATTTAAAAAAGACGCGGGAAAAGGAACGCGATTTAGGCTATACTCTGGTCGGGCCCCATTGGGACGATCCGCTTTTTCTGGTCGATGGCCGGCCCTTGCGGATTTTCGGTTCCCAAGGGCAGAAACGCTCGTTTCTGATGGCCTTTAAAATAACTCAGATTCAGGCCATTGAAGCAAAGACCGGAAAAACGCCGGTCCTTCTTCTTGACGATATGGCAAGCGAGCTCGACTCTTTCCGTCAGCTCAATTTTTTCAGATTTTTGTCCAGCCGTGAAGGACAGGTTTTTATGACTACCACGGACAAGCAGCAGCTTGCCAGATGTGGGGTCTCGCCCAGCCGTTCCTTTCAGGTTTGCGCTGGCACCCTCGAAGAAGTGAAATACGAGAGGTTATGATTTAATGACAACAAAGGAACCTTCTGTGGAAAAAAATTACGGTGCTGAAAGTATTAAAGTGCTTGAAGGTCTGTCTGCCGTTCGAAAAAGGCCAGCCATGTATATCGGTTCAACAGGGACCCCCGGCCTCCACCACCTGGTTTACGAATTGGTCGATAATGCCATTGACGAGGCCCTGGCCGGATATTGTAATACGGTTACTGTTATCATTCATCTTGACGGCTCGGTTACCGTCGAGGATAACGGCCGCGGCATACCGGTGGAGATGCACGCCACTCAGAAAAAATCGGCAGCCGAGGTCGTCATGACCGTTCTTCATGCCGGGGGCAAGTTCGACAGCGACAGTTACAAGGTTTCCGGTGGCCTCCATGGTGTCGGGGTTTCTGTGGTCAATGCTCTGTCCCAACACCTGGATCTTGAGATCCGCCGCGCCAAACGTGTCTACCGCCAGAGTTATGAACGGGGAATTCCTCTTTCGCCCATTCGGGAAGAGGGGGAAACCGGTAAAACTGGTACCAGTATCACGTTCTGGCCCGATCCTGAGATTTTCGAGACCACCGATTTTTCCTTCGAAACCCTTGCTCAGCGGTTGCGGGAACTGGCCTTTCTTAATGCCGGGGTGTCGATTCACATCGGCGACGAACGCACGGAAAAGAGCCACGATTTTCATTACGAGGGGGGGATTTCCTCTTTTGTTGAATATCTCAACCGGGCGAAAACGCCTCTTCATCCCAAGCCTATATTTTTTCAGGGTATTCGCGAGGGTGTTGATATAGAGGTAGCGATTCAATATAACGACGGCTACGATGAAAAAATTTTTTCTTTTGCCAATAATATCAATACGCAGGAGGGAGGGACCCATCTGGTCGGCTTCAAAGCTGCTTTAACCCGGACCATGAACAATTATGCCAGCGCCAACAACCTTCTGAAAAACATCAAGACGAGCGTATCCGGGGACGACCTTCGCGAGGGGATCACTGCGGTAATTTCCGTCAAGGTTCCGGATCCTCAGTTTGAGGGGCAGACCAAATCTAAATTGGGCAATTCGGAAATTAAAGGTTTTGTGGAAACCATGGTCAACGACAAATTGGCCAGTTTTTTAGAAGAGAATCCCCCTGTTGCCAGAAAGATTCTGGAAAAGGGGATTGAGGCAGCGCGTGCCAGGGAGGCGGCGCGCAAGGCAAGAGACCTGACGCGCCGCAAGGGCGCGCTTGAATCCCTTGCCCTGCCGGGCAAACTGGCCGATTGCCAGGAAAAGGACCCGACTCTTTGCGAAATTTACCTGGTCGAGGGCGACAGCGCCGGCGGAAGTGCTAAACAGGGCCGGGACCGCCGTTATCAGGCGATTCTCCCTCTAAGAGGAAAAATTATTAATGTCGAAAAGGCTCGTTTCGACAAGATGCTCACCTCCAATGAGATCCGAACTCTGATCACTGCCATGGGAACCGGCATAGGTAAGGATGAGTTTGATATCAGCAAGCTCAGGTACCACCGCGTCATTATCATGACCGATGCCGATGTTGACGGTTCGCATATCCGCACTCTGCTTCTTACCTTCTTTTTCCGGCAAATGCCGGAGTTGATCCAAAGAGGGCATCTGTACATCGCTCAACCCCCTTTGTACAAGGCAAAAAAAGGGAAAAAAGAGATTTACCTGAAAGATGAGGAGAACCTCCTCGATTATCTGCTTGAAGAAGGGGTGGATGGACTTACCGTTCAAATGGAGAAAACCGCAAAAGTCCTGCGTGGAAGACAAATTATTCCGGGCCTGCGGAATATCATCGAATATAACCGTCAGTTTGAAAAACTGGTCCGGAAAGGGGTTCCTTCCCACATTTTATCTATTTTTGTCGAGAATCACATTCAGAACGGTTTTTCCGACCTCCTCGATTTAACCCCTCTGGCCGGGGAGTTGAAGAAAGCGGAACCGAAAGCCGAATTCAAGGTTCTTTATGATCCGCCGCGGATAAACTTTCAGCTTGGAAATGTCCGCTCCCGTATCGATCAGAGGGTCCTTGATCTTCTCTCCTCCCATGAATACCGGCTTTTGCTTCAAGCTTTTCGTTCCATTGAAGATATCTGCCTGAATGAGAAAGCCTTTTTTTCTTCGGAGGGGAAGGAAGAGGCCGAAGTCGAAAATCGTCAGGATTATTTCGACTTTTTCCTGAAACGGGCGAAAAAAGGACAATATATTCAGCGTTACAAAGGGTTGGGTGAAATGAACCCCGATCAGCTGTATGATACGACCATGGATCCTGAAAAGCGGGTTCTCCTTCGGGTTGAGCTTGAAGATGCCATTGAAGCGGACAAGATTTTTACAGTTCTGATGGGGGATCAGGTCGATCCGCGCCGGGAGTTTATCGAGAACAACGCTCTCAACGTTTCCAATCTGGACATTTAAAACCGGCCAACGGCAGGTCGGGAACTTTTTTTAGCAATGAGGAAATAAATGCTGACACAGCAAAACATAATTCCCGTCAACATTGAAGACGAAATGCAGAAATCCTATATGGATTATGCTATGAGCGTCATTATCGGGCGGGCTTTACCGGATGTTCGTGACGGGCTCAAACCTGTTCATCGACGGGTTCTTTTCGCCATGCACGAGCTTAGCAATGATTACAACAAACCCTATAAAAAATCCGCCCGCGTGGTTGGAGATGTTATCGGTAAATATCATCCCCATGGCGACTCCGCGGTTTACGATACCATCGTCCGTCTGGCCCAGGATTTTTCCATGCGTTACCCCCTGGTTGACGGCCAGGGGAATTTTGGCTCAATTGACGGCGATTCGGCGGCGGCCATGCGTTATACCGAGGTGCGGATGGCGCGTCTCGCCCACGAGGTTCTGGCCGACCTGGAAAAGGAGACCGTCGATTTCGGACCGAACTACGATGACTCTCTGGAAGAGCCTTTGGTTTTGCCCTGCAGGTATCCAAACCTCCTGGTAAACGGTTCCGAGGGGATTGCCGTCGGCATGACTACAAAAATACCTCCTCACAACCTTGGCGAGGTGATTGACGGGTTGGTGGCCATCATCGATAACCGTGCCCTCCATATTGATGATTTGATGGCCATCATTCCCGGACCCGATTTCCCCACCAGCGGGGTTATTCTGGGCCGCGAAGGTATCAACCAGGCCTACCGTACCGGGCGGGGGATCATCCAGATGAGAGCCCGTGCCCTGGTCGAAAAGGACCGCCGTACCGGGCGGGAAAAAATCGTCATAACCGAAATTCCCTATCAGGTCAACAAGGCCCGTCTCATTGAAAAGATAGCCGAACTGGTCAAAGACAAGAAAATAGAGGGCATCAGCGATCTTCGCGACGAGTCCGACCGCGACGGCATGCGCATCGTGGTGGAACTGAAAAAGGACACCTATCCGGAGATACTTCTTAACCAGCTCTATAAAATGACCCCTATGCAGTCTTCCTACGGGATCATTCTTCTTGCGATTGTCAATGGTGAGCCCCGGATCCTGAATCTGCGGACCATTCTCGACCGTTTTCTTGAACACCGCAAAGATGTGGTTATCCGCCGCTGTATTTTCGAACTGAAAAAAGCCGAAGCGCGTGCTCACATTCTGGAAGGATTGAAAGTCGCTCTGGAAAACCTGGAGGAAGTCATCCAGATCATCAAAACCTCAGAAAGTCCGGCTACTGCCAAAGCTTCCCTCATAGAGCGTTTTGACTTTTCCGAGATTCAGGCGCAAGAGATTCTCAATATGAGACTGCAGCGCCTGACCGGGCTGGAGCGGGATAAGATCCTCACCGAATATACGGAGATACTGGCTCTTATCACCCGCCTGAAAGAGATACTCGCCAGCGAAGTCGAGATCTTTAAAATTATCCGTAATGAACTTCTTGAAATCAAAGAGAAGTTTGCCGATCCCAGGCAGACGGAAATCATCCAGCAGCAGGCTGACCTCTCCCTCGAGGATCTGATCGTTGAAGAGGATATGGTGGTGACTGTGACCCATTCCGGTTACATCAAGCGTAATGCCGTTTCCCTCTATCGCGCCCAGCGGCGGGGAGGAAAAGGCCGCAGCGGGATTCGGCCCAGGGAGGAGGATTTCGTTGAGCAGTTGTTTGTGGCCTCCACCCACTCCTACGTTTTAATTTTCACCGACAAAGGACGGCTCCATTGGCTCAAGGTGCATGAAATTCCCCAAGGCGGCAGGGCTTCCCGGGGAAAAGCCATCGTCAACCTTCTCCAACTCGGTCCGGATGAAAACGTGACCAATATCCTCCCGGTCAAGGAGTTTCGGGAGGGGCAGTATATCGTTACGGCGACCCGTCGCGGAACCGTCAAAAAAACTGAACTCATGGCTTACGCCAACCCCAGGGCGGGAGGCATAATCGCTCTTCATATCGACGAGGGAGACAGGCTTGTATCCACCCGCCTGACCGATGGCAGCTATGACATTCTTCTGGCAAGCCGTAACGGGCAGTCTATCCGCTTCCCGGAAAAAACGGCCCGTCCAATGGGGAGAACGGCGCGGGGTGTTCGGGGTATGAGCCTAGCCGGTGACGACGAGGTCATCGGCATGGAGACTGTCTCGAGCAACACTTCGGCATCCTTGGTGACGGTTACTGAAAATGGTTATGGAAAACGGACCAAGATTGAGGAATACCGGGCTCAGAGTCGGGGCGGCAAGGGGGTAATTACCATCAAGACCTCGGAACGCAACGGCAAGGTGATCGACATCAAGCTGGCCGGGGATGAAGAAGATCTCATGTTCATCACCGACAAAGGCAAGATTCTTCGCACCAGGGTCGGCGATCTTTCCATTATCGGGCGCAATACCCAGGGCGTCCGCCTTATGGAACTGGATAGTGAAGAAAAGATAGTCGCCGTGGCCAAGTTGGCGGAAAGCGACGATGAAGAGACGGAAAACGGATCGCTTCTGGACCTTCTGGAGGAAAACCCCATTGATCCCGAGGAGAACCCTTCATAAAGTCCTTTTTTTTACCGTTTTCCTGCTCCTCCTTAGTGGCGGATTTCTCTATTGGGACAGGATAGTCGGGGAAATGGTACCTTCCCCCAAGGCTCAGGCTCTCCTGGACGAAGGGAAAGTCCAAGCTTCTAAAGGGAATTATCAGAAAGCCCTGCACAGTTTTCAGGCTGTGCCGCGCCAATATCCCGATGCCGCGGAAGCCCCCCAGGCCATGATGGAGGCGGCCGCAATCCTTGATCTTTTTCTCGACCGCCCTTATGAGTCGGTGCACGCCTATCTTCTGCTTATTCGCGATTATCCCCTGACGCCCAGCGCCACCAATGCCCAAAAAAAAATAGCTGATATCTACAAAAACCGATTGGGTGATTATGAGCAGGCCTCGGTCTATTATCAGCGCATTCTGGAAGAAGATTTTATCCGCAAGGATATCATTCAATATGAGTTGGCGGATTGCTATTTCCGTCTCAACAATTTCGAGCAGAGCCGCATTGAGCTGGAAACCTTTTTGGTAAACTATCCCAAAAGTCCCATAATTCCGGAAGCTCGCTACCGGCTTGCAACGGCTTATGCCCTTGAGGATAAATTTGATTTGGCAGAGGAGGCTTTTCGTTCCCTGGCGGATGATTTTCCTGAGAATCCCCTTTCATTCGAGGCCCGTTTCGAGATGGGCACACTGTTGGCGCGGCAGGAAAAACTGGCGAAAGCTTTGAAGATTTTTCGTGATTTGGAGGGGGAGTATCCTCGTGCGGCGGTTCTGAACCGGACCATCAAACGACTTGAAGAACGGATACGGAAAAAAAAGAAGGCGATCTGAAAATATGACAAAAAATATCGGTGTCATCGGTGCGGGAAGCTGGGGTACGGCTTTGGCCGATCTTTTAGCCCGAAAAGGTTATTCCGTTACTCTCTGGGCTTATGAAAAAGAATTGGCCGCAAGTATGGCGGTCGAGCGGAAAAATGCTCTATATCTAAACCAAATATCCCTGGCGGATAATCTTCTTTTTACCGATGATCTGGAGCGTGCCGCCGGTGCCGAGGATATGGTTCTTTTCGTACCCCCTTCGCAGGTTTTTCGGGGCCTTCTGGAAGCGGCTCGCCCCTATCTTCACAACGGAACACTTCTGGTTTCGGCATCCAAGGGTATTGAAAACGACTCGCTTTTGACCATGGCCGAGATCATCCGGGAGATTCTGCCTTCCAGCTTGGCCGACAAGGCGTCATTTATCTCCGGGCCGACATTTGCCCTTGAGGTGGCCAATCAGCTTCCTGCAGCTGCCGTAGCGGCGTGCCGGGATGAGGAGGTCGCCCGTCATGTTCAACAGCTTTTCAGCACGGACTATTTCCGCGTTTATACCAATACTGACGTCGTCGGCGTTGAATTGGGAGGTGCTCTAAAGAACGTCATGGCTTTGAGCTGCGGCGTTTCCGACGGTCTCGGTTTTGGTAATAATGCCCGGGCCGCCCTGATTACCCGCGGTTTGGCGGAAATTACTCGGATGGCCGTTTCCCGGGGAGCCGAAATGGCGACCCTGGCCGGTCTGGCCGGTATGGGCGACCTGGTGCTGACCTGTACCGGAGGTTTGTCACGCAACCGTCAGGTGGGTTTGGAGCTGGGCCGGGGCAAATCCTTGACAGAAATACTCGCAGGGATGAAAATGGTGGCTGAAGGGGTCAAAACAACTCTTTCGGCTTATCAGCTGGCCGGAAAGATTGGCGTTGAAGTTCCTATTACCGAACAGATGCACGACATCCTCTACAACCACAAAGACCCCCGGCAGGCTTTCAACGATCTCATGTTGCGAACCTTGAAAGCCGAATAGGTTATGGCGACATTTTCGGCGGCCGGCGCGTTTTATTACCTGAATTCTTGGGTTCGGGGCGGGAAAAGATTGTAAGTGCGTGCCATGAACAAGTGTTGCAAAAATTTTAAGCCGCACCCATAGGTTCGTCGGTGATTTTTGCTATGCTTAGGCAGGTCAATGACTTGCGCTGTTGCCCGGTCATGACTCACTGATGCAGGTGTTTTTCAGCTTTGGAGGAAAAGCGGGTGTATTCCATTCGCCTCATGACTTTCAACATACGGGGATGCCGGGGCACCGATGGCCGGGTCGATCCTGAGCGTATTGTTGCCGCCATTAGAAAGGAGCAACCTGATATTGTCGCTTTGCAGGAAGTGGCGAGTGGTAGTATCCCCGACCAGTTGGCTTTCTTAAGCGAAAAACTTGGTTTGGAAAGCTTTGGAAGTACCTGCCAGGGCGGTAATGCCTTTCTTTCCCGTTTCCCCTTGAGCGGCCTTCAGGAGTATGACCTGGGAAATGGTGGGGTCTGTCTCAGGGCGGACGCGGATATTCACGATAAAAGACTGCATCTATTTAATGTTCGTCTCCAGGCATTTCCTTTTCCGCGGCGCCGGCAAATCGTCAAGCTTATGAGTACTGACCTGCTTGGAAATTCCGACCTGGTGTGCCCCAAAATGCTTTTGGGGGATTTTGCCGATCCCTGGTTTGGCATGGGGACCATTGAGCTTTTTCTCGCTTTTCGACCCGCCTCTTCTTTCTGGCGGCCGACCTTTCCTTCTCGGTTTCCAGTTTTTCCCAGGGACCGTATATATTTTCAGGGAAGTTTTAAGGTGCTGGACTGCAGGGTTTTGAAGAACTCCGAGGTCCGCCTGGCCTCCTCGCACCTTCCCCTGATTTTGACCTTCCAGGTGAAAGACAGCCTTGAATATCTTAAAACGAAAAAGATTCGCAATAGCCGCATGGAAACCGCCCCCGGCTGCTTTCGTAAGAGGACGGAAGCATAGGAGTTGTGGATAAATCTGTGGAAATGGTTGATAACTTTTTGAAAAGAGTCGTTTTTGAAAAAAGGGCAGGAAAATAAGCAAATTCCGGACCATTCTTACGTCCCGGAAAGACCTCAAAAGCTTTCCGGGCCTCTCGACCATGTCCTTCAGGTACTCCATATACTTGAAAAGACTTATCCCGATGCTCATTGCGCTCTTCATTTCAACAGCCCTTTTCAGCTTCTGGTAGCTACCATTCTTTCGGCTCAGTGCACCGATATTCGTGTCAATCTGGTGACCGAACGACTTTTTTTGTCATATCCGGATGCCGATTCTCTGGCGGAGGTTGATCAAACCGTTCTTGAAGACGTCATTCGTTCCACCGGTTTTTTCCGCAACAAAGCCCACAGTCTCATAGCTTGTGCCAGGATGATTCGTGACCGCCATAACGGCCAGGTTCCCAGCAGTCTGGAGGAATTGACAGAGCTTCCCGGCGTGGGGCGAAAAACCGCCAATGTGGTTCTGGGCAACGCTTTTCAAATTCCCGGCATGGTGGTCGATACCCATGTGAAAAGAATATCGTTCCGCCTTGGATGGACCAAAAACACCGATCCGAACAAGATAGAAATGGATCTCGGCCGCATTTTACCCGAAAAAAAATGGGTTGAGGCCAGTCACTTGCTTATCTTTCATGGCCGTCGCATTTGCAAGGCGCCGGTGCCGATATGCAGTGAATGCCCCGTGGCGCCTTATTGTCCAAAAAAGGGTTTGAAAAAGTCGCGCTAGGTGGGTGTTGAAAAACAAGAATCTGGTTCTCAAACAACGCGTACTCATTACCTTCTGTTCCTGCCCAGAACCAGTCCCCTCACCGAGGTAAAATCTTCTTGCCTGGCGTCTGATAATTCCTTTGATAATCCGAGAACCTGAGCCGGCACAACAATTAAGAAGGCCCAAACCAATGGAATGGTCCACCCCGATGTTGAGGTTGGCCGTTTGTGTGTCTGAAAAACGGTGACTAATGAGAGGGATTATTCTCCCCTTCGCTCCCGGCTAAAGCGATGAAGTAAGAATGCCCCGGCGTTCCCCCCCCGCAAACAGAATGACAGTTGCCTGGAGCTTATTATGTGGTGAAAGGGTCGCGAGCGAATTTATGGAACGGTCGTGATTCCCATTCTGTGTTGTTTGTGATAAATTCAGTTTCCGTCAACCATCATGATTTATCCAAAAGGAGAAGGAGCAACGAGCATGGCCACCACTGTTGATCTGAAACGCAACCTGGTAATTCTGATCGACAGGGCTCCCTGTCTGGTACTGGATGTGGCCAACCAGACACCGTCGGCCCGCGGCGGGAATACCCTCGTCAAAACCAAATACCGCAATCTCCTCACCGGGCAGGTTCTGGAAAAGGCCTTCAAGGGGGGCGACCGAGTCGATGTGGCCGACTTCGAGAAACGCAAGGGCCAGTTTTTGTACGCCGACGGTGAGCAGGGGGTGTTCATGGATCTGACCAGCTTTGAGCAGTTTGAGATTGCCGGTGAGCTGTTTGAGGACATCCGGGGATATCTGCTGGAAGGGTCGGAGGCACAACTGGGGCTCTTCGAGGGGCGTGTGGTCAGCATTGAGGTGCCGCTAACCGTGGAGTTGAAGGTAGTAGAAACCGCCCCGGCCATCAAACACGCCACCGCCACCGCACAGAGCAAGGAAGCGCTCCTGGAAACCGGGCTGCGCCTGCAGGTCCCCGCCTACCTGGAAGCGGGCGAGACGGTCAAGGTCGACACCCGCGAAGGGCGCTACATCTCGCGCGCCTGAGCCAGCCAACCTTTCCGGACCCGTTGGCCTTCTGATCAGTTACTTTTTCCCATGTGAAAAAAGCCCTCCATTATGAGAAACCCCCTCCTGGGAATCCGGGAGGGGGTTGTGTGTTTTTAATGTCGGGAAAAATAAGAAAACAGGTATTGTGCCCTCCGAATACCCGGATCTGGATTTTCTGTATAATGTCTACATGAGTACTTTCAAATACCGGTGTGCGTGATCTTTTTGTCTCGGTTCAGTTTAACTGTTTATGGAAGAGGTTGGAACTTTTACCGGCGTGGCTGACCCTTGAAGGAATAGCTCTGCCCTGGGGTTCTGGTATGAAACGATTACCCCTGCTGATTTCCTTACCCCATACTGGCCTTCGTGTCCCCGAAGAACTGGAACCTTTGAATCTGCTGACACCGGAACAGATTGCCGCTGATGGAGACGAGGGGGCTGCTGCTGTATATTTGGAGCTTGGCGGCCGCGTGGAACACTTTGTCACAACGGATATTGCACGGGTTTTTGTGGATCTAAACCGCGGCACGGATGATTTCAGGCAGGATAGCGTCATCAAGAGCCACACCTGCTGGGGTTTACCCATTTATCGAAAGCAGCCAGGCCCTGAATTAACCCGAATTTTGTTGGATCGTTATTATTTTCCTTATCATCAGCGTCTCACCAACCTTGCCGGAACCGGGCCAATGCTTGGCATCGACTGTCATACCATGGCAGAATATGGACCGCCTCTTGGTCCCGGTCATGATAGAAAAAGGCCGTGGGTATGTCTCGGAAATACGCATCATGAAAGTTGCAGCAAAGAGTGGGTTGAACTTCTGGCGGCTTGTTTTTCTCCCTTTTTCCGCAGATCGGTAACTGTCAACCGGCCTTTCTCCGGGGGGTGGATCATCCGTTTTCATGGCAGGCAGATGCCCTGGATCCAATTGGAAATTTCCCGTGACCAAAGCATCCCATCAGACGAAAAAGGGGTGAAGGTTCTTGCGGCGCTGGAAGAGTTTTGCCGAAGGATGGGGTGGTGTTCCGGCGGTTGAAGGGAAGCAATCTGCAGGACCAGGTTTGTGGTCTCTGTCAAGGCGGAATGCTGGATAGGTATAACGTGTTCAAATAGTAGTTCCCACGTCCTTTGGGTGGGTCATAATTGGGTATAGGCGGATTTTTCACAACCCTTCAAGGCAAGAATGTCCTGCAGTTTCCCTTGCAACGGTGGCTGGTTTTGAAGCACTAATGCCAGTGAATTCCTGGGCTTTTTTGGGTGGACGGTTTTTGATCTGAATGGCTGGCTGGAATGAATCAGAATAGGCGGCATTCCTAAAGAGGCCCCTTTTTTAGAGGGAAATATTCAATGGTTTTTGAGAGATGCGGGACGTTTTGAATTCGGCTGGGTTTTAAGGACCGTCAATTGTTTTCGAGGTCGATTTTGAAAAAATCTCGAGCATGAAGTTTCTTGCTTTCGAGAGCGTAACGTTTGGGCGCAGTGCCGGGGGAAAAGGCCTCTATGTTTTGCAGTTGCGCCTCTTCCGGGGCCAGCAGGCCGGTCAGGGGATCGATGGGGCGAAACTCGATAGTGTCGGGTACGCTGAATTGCTCAACCGGAATGTCTTTTACCGCTTCCTTCATGAACGCCACCCAGGCAGGTGCGGCAGCCCTTGAGCCGGTCTCTTTGCGTCCCAAGGGGTCGTTTTTGTCATGACCGACCCAAACCACACAGACCAGTTCCGGGATATAGCCGGCAAACCATGCATCTTTAAGGTTGTTGGTGGTCCCGGTTTTTCCGGCAACCGGCCGCTGCAGGGCCTTGGCCCGCCAGCCGGTACCGTTGCGGACCACGCTTTCCATGAGGTTGGTGATCAGATAGGCGGTTTCAGGTGAGAGGACTCTTTCCCTGGATTGGGGAATGAGATATTGATTGCGCTGAGGCCCATTAGGAAAATCGGCCGGATCGGACGACTCGAGGACATGGCCGTTGCGATCGAGGATCCTGACAATATATTGAGGAGCGATTTTTACCCCGCCATTGGCAAATACGCTGAAAACCGTTGCCAGCTCCATGGGGGTGAGCGGGGAAGATCCCAAGGCAAGGGTCAGGTCTTTTTCTATGGTTGATGAAACGCCGAGTTTGGCGGCATAATTGGCGGCATAACCGACCCCTATATCCTGCAGGATCTTGATGGTCACGACATTATAGGAATGGGTCAAGGCTTTGCGAAGCGAAGTAGGGCCGGTGAAGCGCTTGCTGTAGTTCTTCGGTTTCCACACCACCTCTTCTCCTGAGGTTTTATGCTCTTTATAAATAATCGGGGTATCGAGAATGATGGTTGCGGGGGTATAACCCTTATCGAGGGCGGCGGCGTAAATTATCGGCTTGATAGCAGAACCCGGCTGCCGGACGGCCTGCAGAACTCGGTTGAACTGACTCTCGTCAAAATCGTAGCCCCCCACCATAGCTCTGATTTCTCCACTACGGGGGTCGAGAGCTACCAGGCAGCTCTGGGCTTCGGGTTGTTGTTCAAGGCTGGCAAGGAATCGCTTGTCAGCTCTCTGTTTCTCGATATTGATCCACACCTGGGAGCCTTCTGGTAGTTCGAAGGATTTTCCCTTGTCATCGCGTTTATAGGTGCTGCCGCGCTTGCCAATGCGTATGTCGCCCGCCCACTGGTAATTCTTTGCCGGCAGGACAGCCTCAAACGAGCCCAAATCAATCAGCAACCCGTCTTCATAACGGCTTCTGACAACCCCTTTCAGGATATCTCCATTGCTTGGCGGGTTTTGTTCAAAGGTTTCGCTCTGTTTTTGGAGAAAGGAGGTTTCCTCCTCCAAGGGGAGAATTTTTACCGGTCCCCTGAATCCCTGGCGTTTGTCGTAGTTGCGCAGGTTTTCCTGCACCGCTTTTTGGGCGGCCTCATGCATAGCCAGATCGAGGGTGGTGTGAATCTGGAGACCCTCGTTGTAGAGGCGGTCTTCGCCATATGTAGTTTCAAGGTAGCGCCGGACCTGCTCAGAAAAATATGGTGCCAGGTAGCGTCCCTGGTTCTCTTTCGAGTGGATGACGATCTTCTCGTTTTCGGCGCTTTCGGCTTCCAGGCGAGTAATAAAACCTTCTTTGAGCATGCGCTGCAAAACATATCTCTGACGTTTTTTTGCGCGCTCAAGGCGGCGGTAGGGCGAATAGCGGCTGGGGGCCTGGGGAAGGCCCGCCAAAAGGGCACATTCGGCCAGGGAAAGCTCTTCGACATTTTTTGCAAAATAGGTTTCAGAAGCAGCCTCGACCCCGTAGGAAGCATGTCCCAGGTAGATCTGGTTGAGGTAGAGGTAGAGAATCTCCTCCTTGCTGAGCCTGTTTTCCATGCGCCAGGCGAGAATGGCTTCCTTGAATTTGCGGGTGAAGGTTTTTTCCGGACTTAGAAGGAGGCTTTTGGCCACCTGTTGGGTAATGGTGCTGCCGCCCTGGACAATACCGCCGGCTTTAATGTTTTTCAGGGCGGCGCGAAAAATAGACGGCAGGTCGAGGCCTCGGTGTTTAAAAAAATTGGCGTCCTCGGCGGCGACAAAAGCTTGAATCAATTGTTTTGGCATTTTTGTGATGGGCACGATAATCCGGCGTTCGCGGAAATATTCGCCGATAAGCTGTCCGTCACGGCTGTAAACAGTGGTAATTACCGGAGGACGATAGTCCTCCAAGGTGTCCACTTTGGGCAGGGAAGACGCAAAATAAAGGTAGACGCCGACCAGAGTTAGGGAGAAAAATAGGAGAGCAAAGACTCCCAAAAAGAAAAGATTGCGGATTAATTTGGAAACGGGCATGGAAAAATTCTATTCATATCCTACTATTGAATAAACATTCATAACATAGCTTCAAGGAAAACGGCAATTGTTTTGCCGTTTTTTCCACCAACATTCTGTGCTATATTCACCGCCATGCCATTGTATGGGAGGGAGTGCTTTAATGCGGACCGTAGCGATATTTCTTGGTTTCTGCCTTTTTATTTTCTTTGGTTGTGCCATGCTCGGAAGCTGGAGAGCGATTCCCGCTCCCGGCGGTTGTGATCAGTGCCACCGGAAACAGATTTCCAATGATTGGACCATTGCTTATACGCCTGCCGAAATCAACGATGAAAGAGGGTTGAAAAACTGGCAGAAGGAAGAATCGATTCTCCCCCCTCAACCATCACCCCTGGAGCAGAAAAAGGTGACCGAGCAACAGTGCTTTCGCTGTCACAAAAGCCCCAACCGGACGCATAAGGAGTATCGTGGGCGTTATCACCACAAAGCTTTTTTCTAGCTGATCTTTGGTTTAGCAGGCCTTTGCATTTCCAGTGCCTGATTATCCCATTCCCAGGAGGTGGACGTGATACGGCGCACAAAAATAGTGGCAACTCTGGGTCCCGCCAGTGAAAAACGCGATAAAATCCGCACTCTGATGGAAATGGGAGTGGACGTATTCCGGCTTAATTTTTCCCACGGAACCCAGGCGCAAAAAACGGAAATTATTCAGATAATTCGCGAAGAGGCGGAGAAGCAGCTGCGAGTCATTGCCATTTTAGGTGATCTTCAGGGGCCGAAAATTCGTACAGGGCTTATGGAGAACGGCGAGCTGGAATTGCTACGAGGACAGGAAGTAACCATTACTACCCGGGAGGAGCTGGGAAAAGGGGATATGTTTTCCACCACCTATAAAAATCTGCCCCAGGATGTCTGCGTCGGTGACCGGATCCTTTTGGATGATGGCAACCTGGAACTTACAGTGGTAAGAACCGGGGACGACGAGGTTGGCTGTCGGGTGGAGGTCGGTGGCGTCTTGCGGGATCACAAGGGGATCAATCTGCCGGGAAGCCGGGTTTCGGCACCCGCGGTGACAGACAAGGACAAAGAGGATCTGACGTTCTGCATCGGCCAGGGCGTTGATTACCTTGGCCAGTCTTTCGTCCGCCGGGTTGAGGACATCCGTGAAATGCGTGCTCTCATGGCCGCGCAAAATGCCTCTATTCCCATTATCGCCAAAATTGAGAAACCCCAGGCCCTTGAGGATTTTGAGGCCATTCTGGCGGAAGTCGACGCTGTCATGGTGGCGCGGGGCGATCTGGGCGTGGAAATGAATCCGGAGAAGGTGCCGCTCATCCAGAAAAGGATTATCCGCAGTTGCAACAAGGCCGGCAAACCGGTCATTACCGCGACCCAGATGCTGGAAAGCATGATTTACCACCCGCGTCCGACCAGGGCCGAGACCTCGGATATCGCCAACGCTATTATCGATGGCAGCGATGCGGTCATGCTGTCGGGGGAGACGGCTGTCGGAAAGTATGCCATTGAAGCAGTGAAAATGATGGGACGGGTGGCTGATGATGTGGAAAAGGACCCGATTTTGCGGGAGCGGATATTCAGCCCCGTTGCTCCGCAAGAAGGGGATCGCAGTCTGCCGGAAATTATTGCCGCCGCAGCCTGCGAGGTGGCGGAAAATGCGGGTGCTTCTGCTATCCTGGCTTTTACCCAGACGGGCAGCACGGCCGCTCTGGTGGCCAAATACCGGCCCGGCTTGCCGGTCTTTGCTGTGACGCCGTCTGCTGAAGTAGAGAGGCGGCTGGTGCTTTTCCGTGGTGTTCGTTCCCTGCGGGTGGAAACCCATGGCGATACGGAAACCCAGATTGCCTCTCTGGAGAAAGCGGTTCTGGAAGCCGGGGTTCTGCACCAGGGAGATATTGTGGTCATCACCATGGGAAGTCCGGTTCCCGCTGCCGGCACCACCAACCTCATCAAGGTCCAGCGCCTGGGAGGATGAACCCCTGAGAAAAGTAACCGGTTATCAACAAACAAGGTGGATTGATTCCACAATTTTTTGAAGAGTAATATCAATATGAAGGAAAAAGCAGTAGTTCTCTACAGCGGTGGTCTCGATTCCACCACCTGCCTGGCCGAGGCCCGGGCGGATGGCTTCGAGCCCTACGCTCTCAGTTTTGATTACGGCCAACGCCACACCGTGGAGTTGGAAAAGGCGCGCCAAAACGCCATTCCGGCCGGTGCCGCCGAACACCGGGTCATGACCATGGATCTTCGTATTATTGGTGGCAGTGCCCTGACCTCGGAGCTGGAGGTGCCCAAAAACCGGGCCATGGATGACTCCATCCCAATCACTTATGTGCCCGCCCGCAACACCATCTTTCTGTCTGTGGCCCTGGGTTGGGCCGAGGTTCTCGGCGCATTCGACATCTATATCGGGGTCAACAGCCTCGACTACTCCGGTTATCCCGACTGCCGCCCCGAGTTTATCGCCGCTTTCGAAAAGATGGCCAATCTGGCCACCCGGGCCGGAGTCGAAGGGGTACGGCCATTGCGCATCCATACCCCTCTTCTTCATTTGACCAAGGGAGAGATTGTCCGTCGGGCTCTGGCTCTGGATGTTGATCTCAAGCTGACCCACTCCTGTTACGATCCTACCCCCGACGGGCTCGCCTGCGGGGAATGCGACTCCTGTCTTCTTCGCCTCAAAGGGTTTGAAGAGGCCGGCGTCGAGGATCCGGTCCCCTATTTTAGGAGGAATCGGTCATGACCATGGCGGACCTCCAGAATTCACCTGATTCCCGGCGCATTTCCATCGACAAGGTCGGGGTCAAGGACATCTGCTATCCCATTGTCGTACGGGACAAAAGCCGGGTTAAACAGAGTACCGTGGCGCGCATCAACATGTATGTCGACCTCCCCCACCAGTTCAAGGGAACCCACATGAGCCGGTTTATTGAGGTTCTCAACCAATACCGCGGCGAGATCACCATTCAGAATATCTGGCATATCATCGCCGAGATGAAGGAGCGCCTCAATGCCAGTTGCGCACATATGGAGCTTCGCTTCCCCTATTTTATTGAGAAGCAGGCTCCGGTCTCCGGTGCTCGAGGTCTGATGGAATACCAGTGTCGGCTGCGGGGTGTGCTGGGTGAACAAAAAGATTTTTTTCTCGCCGTAACCATTCCCGTGACCACCCTTTGCCCCTGTTCACGGGAGATCAGCCATCGCGGTGCCCACAATCAGCGCAGCGCGGTGCGGGTTGAAATCAAAGCCCAGAAGCTTGTCTGGATCGAGGATCTTATCGCTTGGGTGGAGGGCTGTGCCAGTTCGCCGGTATTTTCCCTGCTCAAGCGGGAGGATGAAAAGGCTGTCACGGAAATGGCTTATGACAATCCCATGTTTGTCGAGGATGTGGTCCGGGCTGTGACCGAAAAACTTCAAGCTGTCCCCGAAATTCTCGGTTTTCGCGTGGAATGTGAAAATTTTGAGTCGATCCATAACCATTCCGCCTATGCCATGGTAGAGCAGGGAGACATTTAGGCTGGATTTTTCACAGGTTTTTCTCGTAAAACCGCTTTTGTAGTTACGGCTGGCAGAAAGTGGTTTTTTCTTTTCCAACGTTGTTGAAATATGTGGAAAAGTCTGTGGAAACGGTGGATAACATGGCGACATGATAGTATCTTTCCCTTTTCCGGATAGCAAACCCGAGGGTTTTCTTGCTGTTTTCGCCAAGGAGCCGGTGGCTGGAGCGGTCAAGACCCGCCTTTCTCCTCCTTTGAGCCACGAGGAGGCGGCGGAGCTCTATCGGCTGGCTCTCCTCGAAACCATAGAACGCCTGACTCGGGCGGGTTTTCAGCCGACCCTGTTTTACTCCGGCCGAAAAAATTATTTCCATCGTGTTTTTCCCAACCTTCCCCTTCGCTTCCAGGGGGAAGGAAATCTGGGGGAACGCCTGGAACGGGCTTTTGCCGACCACTTGAGGGACGGGGCCGGCAAAATGGTGGTGATCGGGAGCGACAGTCCCGATCTTCCCCCCGACATCATTGAAAAGGCCTTTTCGATTCTGGAACGGGAAGAGGTCGTGGTCGCCCCCGCTCGTGACGGTGGTTATGTCCTCCTGGGTGAAAGCCGCCATCATCCAGAGATCTTCCGTGCTATTCCCTGGGGCAGTGACCGGGTTTTGAGGGAAACCCGGTGCAGGGCGAAAGAAAAGGGCCTGACCCTGATGGAGATCGAAGGATGGGAGGATATTGACGATGCTGCTTCCCTGGAGAGGTTTCTGCGACGCTCGCCTGACTCCCCGGTGTCTCTCTATGTACGACAAAATGTCAGTTTTTTTGAGGGCAAGTTCTCAGTATGATACCCCCTAACCCCAAGGTTCTGGCCATTTACGGCAGCCCCCGCGGTGGAGGCAATACCGACCTTCTTTTGGCGCAGGCTGTGACAGGGGCCCGGAAAGGCGGTGTTGATGTTGAGGAAGTATTTCTTCGCGAACTGAATATGGCTCCCTGTGCCGAGGATTACGGTTGCCTGAAAAATGGCCGCTGTGTTATTGACGACGATTTTCAGGAGGTCTATGACCGGCTTTCTTCCTGCCAGGGGCTTATGCTCTCTTCGCCGGTTTTTTTCTGCGCGGTGTCGGCGCACACCAAGATCCTTATGGATCGCTGTCAGTCCTTCTGGGTGAGGAAAAATCTTCTCGGCCACAGTCTGCAGGACAAGTCGGGACAGGTTCGCAAGGGGCTTTTTATTTCCGCGGCGGCAAGGCAGAGTCCGCGCAATAATTTTGACGGCACTCTTGCCAGTGTCCGCCATTTTTTCGCGGCCCTTGATGTGGAGTTGTGGAAATCCCTTCTTTATGCGGGGGTGGATCGATGCGGTGACATTCTCCAGAGGCGGGAAGCGTTGGAGGAGTGCCGGGAGGCGGGTGCCGAACTGGCTCGTTTGCTTTTATCCGGGTTGCCCTGAGGAGCCTTTGAAATTAATATCCGCATTGCGGTGCTGGATAGTGTGAAATGAAAAGGAACAGTTGTTGATGGCAGTATTGCGTTCGACCCTTCCGAGCCTGAGTCTGCTGGCGGCCATGACCCTCTGGGCGAGTTCTTTTATTGCCCTCAAGCTGGCCTTTCAGTTTTATCATCCCATGTTTGTCATTTTTGGCCGCATGCTCGTGGCCAGTATTGTCTTTTTGTTTTTCTTCAGACAATTTTGGGGCGTCCGTCTGCGCCGGGCGGATTTCCCCTTTCTTCTCGTAATGGCCGTGAGTGAGCCCTGCCTCTATTTCCTTTTCGAGGCCAAAGCTCTGGAAAATACCACGGCCTCTCAGGCCGGCATGATTACCGCCATGCTGCCGCTGATGGTAGCCATAGGAGCCCATTTTTTTCTTCGCGAAAAAATCTCCCGACGGACCGTCGGCGGCTTCGTTCTGGCCATTATCGGCGCTGTTTTGTTGAGCCTGGCCGGAGACGCCTCCGCCACCGCGCCCCGGCCTTTGTGGGGGAATTTCTGTGAATTTCTGGCCATGGCGTGCGCCACCGTCTACACCCTGGCCCTGAAAAGGCTGACCTCGAGCTATTCCCCGTTTTTCCTCACCGCTTTTCAGGCCTTTATCGGCAGTCTTTTCTTTTTTCCCTTTTTACTCTTTATCCCTGAGGGGGTTCCTCCCGCCCTCGCCCTGTTGCCGACCCTGGCGGTGCTCTACCTCGGGGTTTTTGTTACCCTGGGCGCTTACGGCCTCTACAATTTTGCTGTCAGCCGCATCCCGGCCAATCAGGCGGCCGCTTACGTCAACCTGATACCGGTTCTGACCTTGGTTCTTGCCTGGCTCGTTCTCCATGAGAACTTCACGCCATTCCAGTATGTTGCCGGCGGCCTGGTTTTCCTCGGCGTTTTTCTTAGTCAGGATCGCCATTTCGGAGAGGCTGCCATCAAGCCCGGAGATGTACTTGTCGGTTAAGTCATACATGGCCGGCGGGGTTCTGTTTATCCATTGAAAAGTAAATAATTTTGATGTCTTTTGAAGTCTGTTCGCTGTCCGGATAACGGCAGGTGATCTTTTCTTTGTTTCTCCGCAGCGACAAATTGGATCGGCCGTTGACTTGGCTTGAGCTATATTGAATAATTGGTGGAACGTCAACCATCCAAGAGGAGAGGTCTGCTTTGGAAATTATCATGGGCGCCGGACTGGTGGTCAAGCTGGTCCTCATTGTTCTGGTCTACTTTTCGGTTGTCTCCTGGGCCATTATTTTCTACAAATGGCGGGTAGTTCACCGCGCCATGAAGGATTCCGACCGTTTTTTGGAATTTTTCTGGAGCAAAAAACATTTTGAGACCGTCGGTCAGAACCTCAAGGACTTTTCCCGCTCACCCCTGGCCACTCTATTTCGTGAAGGCTACCAGGAATTTGCCCGGACCCAGCGGCAGAAAGCAGAAGAAAAACCCAGCGAAGCGGTTTTCCGCAGCAGCGATTACGTCGGTCGAGCCCTGAAGCGGGCCACAACCTCTGAGACCCAACGGCTGGAGAAATTTCTTCCTTTTCTTGCTACTACCGGTTCCACGGCTCCCTTCATCGGTCTTTTCGGCACCGTGTGGGGGATCATGGACTCTTTTCACAGTATCGGTCAGACGGGCAGTGCCTCCCTGGCGGTGGTTGCACCCGGTATTTCCGAGGCTTTGATCGCTACGGCCATCGGTTTGGTGGCCGCCATTCCCGCAGTTGTCGGCTACAATCATTTTGTTCATAAAGTCAATGTCTTGAGCGGAGAGATGGACAACTTCTGCCAGGAGTTTCTCAATATTGTCGAGCGTCTGCAGCGGAGGGCTTAGATGGAAGTGGGCAATAGGGGCCGCGGGCCGCGTCAGACCCTCTCGCAGATAAACGTAACGCCCCTTGTTGACGTCATGCTGGTACTGCTGATTATCTTTATGGTGACGGCACCGATGCTTGAAACGGGCGTCGATGTCAACCTGCCGGAGGTCGAAAACGCCCCTGGCCTGCCCCAGTCCAAGGAACCCCTGATCGTGACAGTGGATAAGCAGGGAAGTATCTCCATCGGCAAAACGCGGGTTGAGAAAGTGGAAAAATTGACGCCGGTTATTCGGCAGATTCTCAGCACCCGCCAAGATAAAGCTGTTTTTCTGGAAGCGGACCGGGATGTCAATTACGGCCGGGTGGTGCAGGTTCTGGCTGCTATCCGGCGGGCCGGCGTTCAACGCCTCGGCATGGTTTCCAGGGAGCCGGAAACCTAAGCCGGATCGGCTTCAACGGGCAAGGTCCTTTTGTAATGGCTCAGAAAAAGCTGGTTTTCCATTCCGCTTCGGGTGGCACGGCCTATGCCGGTTTCGGGCGCATGATTATCGCCTCGCTGGTAGTGCATGCGCTGGTGGTTGTTCTTTTTTCGGGTATATTTGTGCCCCTGACAAAAAAGAAGGACCGTCCGGTTTATTATGTCGATCTCGTCAACCTGCCGGTCGAAAGACCCCAGGCCGGGCGTCCGGACGGCAGCAAGAGCGAGCCGGCTAAAGCAAAAAAAGCCGCACCCAAAGCGGTTGAACCCCCAAAGCCCCCACCCGCAAAAGCGGCGGAAAAGGTGAAGCTGGCGCCTGAAAAAACGCCGGCCGTTAAAGAGAAGCCTCCTGCAGTTAAAACTCCCGTCAAAAAGGAAGCGGTTAAGAAGGAGGCAGTAAAGAAGGATGAGGTAAAGAAAAAAGACACGCCCAAAGTGAAACCCAGGTCGGTGGAAAAAGATTATCAGCAGAGTGTCCTGGGTGCGGTGGAGGCTTTGCGGGCGAAAAAAAAAGCTGAACAGGCAGAAATAGCCAGAAAAGCCAAGATAGAAGCCCTCAAAAACAAGCTCGCGGCCATGACCACTCAGGACAGCCGTTCGGCCGGGGGCGCCTCCGATGCCCCGCTGGGAGTACCGGATGGCCGGGGTGATCAGGCAGGTGTTTCCCACGGCCTGTGGCTGCAGACCTACCTGACTTCCAACTGGAGCCTGTCCAAATACCAGTTGAGCCGCCAGGATCTGGAGGCCGAGATTCACGTGGAATATGACCGCGAGGGGAACCTGATTCGGAAAAGGCTGGTCCGTTCTTCCGGGGATAAGGTTTTCGATCGTTCCGTGGAGAATGCGGTTTTGAAGTCCAGTAAACTGCCAATTACCTTTCCTCAGAGAGTGGAATTCGACATTATTTTCAACCTTAAGGACCTTCCGGAGAAGAACTGATGCGTTGCCGTCTGCTCGGCTTTTTAGTCCTATTATTCCTGCCTTTTTCCGGGTTTGCCTATCAACTCGAGGTGCGCTCCCCGGGACAGCAGGCCATTCCCCTGGCGGTGACCCAATTTCCGGCTATGGAAGGTAATCCTCCAGCCGAGGTGGCGCGGGAGTTTCATGAAGTACTGTCGAACGACCTCGATTTTTGCGGTCTCTTCCGGCTGGTCGATCCCGGTGCCTTTTTGTCCGATGCCGGACGGCTCGGCCTGGAAAGCCGCCGGGTCGATTTCGAACAGTGGCGTACCCTGGGGGCTCAGGCCCTGATCAAAGGCGGGGTGTCTCTCCAAGGGGGGCAGGTGGTCATTGAAGCGCGGCTTTACGACGTCCTGCGCCGCAGGCTCCTGACCGGCCAGCGTTATTCAGGAACAGCCAAAGATGTAAGAACCATGGCCCACGCCTTTGCCGATCAGATTCTCAAATCCATGACCGGCGACATGGGGCCTTTTAAAGCCAAAATTGCCTTCATTTCCGACCAGAGCGGGCGCAAGGAGCTTTACCTGATGGATGTCGATGGTCATGAGCCTGTGCGTCTAACCGATCATAATGCCATCGTTCTGAATCCTGATTTTTCTCCGTACAGCAAGGAACTCATCTTTACTTCCTATAAAACCGGCACTCCGGATCTCTACCGCAAAGAGATCTACACCGGCCGCGAAGCAAAGATATCAAGCCAAAAGGGCCTCAATATCGCCGGCCGCTTTCGAGGCGACGGACGGGCCGTGGCCCTGACTCTTTCCAAGGATGGCAATGCAGAGATCTATCTTATCGGTACGAGCGGACATATTCTCAAGCGCCTGACCCGCAATTGGGGGATTGATGTGGACCCGAGCTGGAATCCCGATGGCGATAAGATCGCTTTTGTTTCCGACCGTCTTGGCAATCCCCATATTTTCGTCCTCGATGTTTTCTCTCTAAAAGAGGAACGCATTTCCTTTGCCGGTAAATATAACGCTACCCCCGCCTGGAGTCCCAAGGGGGATCGCATCGTTTTCAGTCGTTTGGAAGGGCGGACGTTCGATCTTTATACGGTTAGTCCCGACGGCAGCGATGAACGGAGGCTGACTTTCGGTGCGGGAAACAAGGAACATCCGCGCTGGAGTCCTGATGGGCGTTTTCTGGCCTACTCCTCGGATGCGGGTGGTAAGAAGGCCATTTATATTATGCGGGCCGATGGCAGCGGACAGCGGCGCATTTCCTCTTCAGGAAGCAACTGCCTTCACCCTGCCTGGTCGCCCCGCTGGTGACGGTTTGTTTTTAACCAGCCATATTGTATAATTTTTGCGATTTCCAGGAGTCCGACAGACTTCTAACGCCAATGGTTCGTTTTGGTGTCCTAATTTCAACAGGAGAGGTAAAGATGAAAAAACGCAATGCCTGTAAATTGTTTTTGGTAATGTCGCTGAGTGTTCTGCTGTGCGTCGCCTGCGCCAAGAAGCCGGCAACCACATCCATGGAAGAGGGCTATGGAAGCGGAACGGAGGCAGCTGGCACCTCCGAACTCGATACTCCTGCCTATGGCGCCATCGGTGAAAGTTCTGTTGGCGAAGAAGGTGCCGCAACGGAAAAAATTCCGGGCATGGGTGATGACATCAGGGGTCTGGAGCGCATCCATTTTGAATTTGACCAGTACACTCTGACTGCTGAAGCGCGGGAAATTCTGGCTCGCAATGCCCAATTTCTGCAAATTCACAACACTATCAGGGTGATTATTGAAGGGCATTGCGACGAGAGAGGTTCGGACGAATATAACCTGGCTCTTGGGGAACGCCGGGCCAGGGCGGTGAAGGACTATATGGGTTCCCTCGGTATTCCGGCCAGCCAAATGTCGATTATTTCCTATGGCGAGGAAATTCCCCTCGACCCCCAAAGTGGCGAAGAGGCCTGGGCAAAAAATCGTCGGGCTGATTTTAAACAAGCCAACTGATCCTGTTTAAACGTTGCTGCATACTATGTTGAGAATGGCCTCGGGCCGCCCATTTCAATGGCGCCCCGAGGCTAAAGAACTGAAAAATAAAGTTTAAACGCAATTTTCCGGGCACCCGCCTTAACTGCAAGTCTGAGGCAAGAGTGCAATCTGCCGGGATGGCGGGTTCCGGTTTCCCCGGGTGGTGATCATGGTGAGAATGTTGAAAAAAATTCTGTGGAGCCTGGCTTTTTCAGGGCTTCTGGTCGGTTGTCTGCCGGTTCAGGAGCAGATGCGCCTGGAGCAGGATATGGGCGAGGTGAAACGCCGCCTCGCTTTTGTGGAGAGGAAGGTGACCTCGCAAAGTCTTGACCTCAAGGATGAAACCGGCCGGGGGGTGACGGCACTGACCAAAAGGCAGGCCGATGTCGAAGCCAACATGGACGGCCTTCGAGTGGAGCTTCAGACCTTGCAGGGACGGCTGGAGGAGGTTGTCCGGGAAAACCGTCAACTTCGTGATGAGTTGAGTCTCATGAGGGACGATATGGCCCTCAAAACCGCCGATTTGGAAGAACGTCTCAGTAAGCCCCCTGCCCCAGCTCCTGCCGCTTCAACTCCGGTTCCAGCCCCTGCTCCGGCGGCCAGTAGTGGCGAAAAAGCCCCTGATGATCTTTACAAAGAAGGCCTGGCCCTGGTTCTAAAGACGCAGAAATATGGTGAGGCGCGAGAGGTCTTTCAAAAGTTTCTCAAGGAATATCCCGACCATCATCTTGCTGTCAACGCTACCTATTGGATCGGGGAGGCTTATTACGGTGATAAACAATACGAAAACGCCATTCTCCAGTTTCAGGATGTCATTCAAAAATTCAGCAAACATCCCAAAGCGGCATCTGCCATGTACAAACAGGCTTTCGCCTTTCATGCCATGGGTGATGTTCAAAATGCCAGAGTGCTTCTCGAAAAATTGATTCAGACCTATCCCCAATCCTCAGAAGCAAGCCGGGCCAAAGAAAAATTGCCAGAATGGAAATAAGCGGTTCTCTCCGCTGAGATATTCCATCCCCAAAACCCGCTTTACCCTTTTTAAAGGAGGGGAAAAGCGGGTTTTTTTCTTAAGACAGTTTTCCCCACCGCCCCTCCCTCCATTTCAGAGTCGGTTTCCCATAGTGATTTTTCCGTGAAAAAACAGCCTCTGCCGGTTCATTAGACAAAAAAAATTGGAAAAAATGGAAAAAAATGGGAAAAAAGGGTCCTGCAGTCGCCTCGTGTAAGAAAAATGTAAGATGTATTTGTTACAATGACGGCGTTAAAGTACCCGACGGACGATAAAACATTACCGAGTGATGTTGTTGCCGGTTACTTCATTCCTGGGGGCGGTGAAGTTGAGACGGCGAAAAGAAAGGATTAACAAAGGGTTTTTCATTGGTAACGATTTTCCAGAAGGATTATTAAAAGGTGGTGGCTATGGTGGGAAAAAACGGGCAGGACTTTGAGACAACTGGCAATGAAACCTGGCAGGGCTTTATTTCTCTTTTAGTGGAGGCGGCTTTCGAGTTGGGATACCGGGAACTCAATACCTATTATGACGATGGTCCCCTGAAAATGGAATTTGTTACTCAGCAGAACAACAAATTTTATGTTTTCGTGCTGAAAGATGAATTAAAGACTTCCTATGCCCGCATTCTCGGGCCAATCAAGCATCTTGAAAGCGAGGAAGAGGCCGTCTATTTCCTCATAAAAAATCAGGTTCCCGGAGCAAAGGTCTATCTCGAGAATGATCTTTTTGACGATGAGACCTGGATGGCAGTACTCTCCCAGGACACTCCCGTAGACGGCAGGTATATTTCCAAGCCGATGTTGCTGAAAAGCCTGGAAAAGCTGGACGGCAACCTCTCCCTGATTAAGCAGGAATTTGAATACCCCCAGGCAAATGTGGCTCATATCATGTGATTATTGATCCCCTTCCCGGCAAACCGGGAAGGGGATTGGTTTCATGCGGCGCGCGATTCAGAAAGAAGAGGGGCCTGTCAGACCTTAAGATAGTTTTCCCTTTCAGGGCAGAAGTTTCCCCTTTCCAGCCCGAAATGTTTTGCGCGACAGGTTCCCGCTTCCTCAAATTGAGTGCTCAACAGACTTTTTTAATCCTTATTCCGGCCAAGGAAGGATACTCCTCCCCAGGTCCAGGGGCCGGATTCTGGCAGAGACGGCTATTATTCAAATTCGATGACGTGGAAAAGATCCACGCCGCTGGAGCTGCCGAGAGTGGATTCAATTTCCAGGTTGTCCCTTAACCGGTAACGAAGACGAACAGCTCCCCCCTTTTTGAAAAGTCCCCCCAAGTCGACATCGGTAAACCCCAGGCGGCGAAAAAAACCGGGCCCCTGGGGCATCAATGTCCCCGCGCCGAGAGCAAGCATATCTGCTTCCTGTTGTTCGGAGCGGATGGGGCGGCCCAGGAAAATGTAACCGAGAATATCCTTGTCCGGCATAGCCGGTTGGGAATAGAGGTTGACCTCGGGGAATTCAGCCGTGCCGGTAACCTTGACTCCCGCCCGGACGGTCCCAACTTCCCGCAGGGCCAGGATGTCGAGAGAGGGGTTGTCCGCCGGTCCGTCCTTGAAGTTGATATGGCCACGCTTGACGTTGAGCTTGGCACCATATGCCGTATAGCTGCCGTCGACCACCCGCACCTGTCCCGTGGCGAGGGCTTCATTGCTCTTGTTTTGAAGGACCATCACCTCTCCCTCTAAGCGCCCATTCAAACCGGCAAGATTGATGATGGCGTTTTTTCCCAGCTTAATTGTTACCTGGAGATTAAAATCAAAATCGGATGGTTTTTGCGTTTCTGGTTCTTGCGGGCTGATAATAACCGCATCCCGGCTGGCCTGTACCTCCGGAGTTTTGCGGGTTCCCGAAATATTGAGATCGTACAGCAGCACCTGGCCGGTTAAGGAAAAATGATGGGTGCTTCCCTTTACAAGCAGGTCGGGTTGGCTTAGCATTTCAATGCCCGGCAGGTTGGCAAGCTGAAAATCTTTGCCGCTAAGCTTGAGCTGATAATTGAACTCTCCGGTGGTCGGGAAGGTCAGAGACCCTTCACCATGGAGAGAACCGGGGCCCGAACGGGCTCGGAAATCGGCTATTTTGGCCTCTTGTCCCTGGAAAACGGCGGCAAAGGAGATATCCTCCAGCTGCACGCCGACGGACGGGAGGTATCCGCCCATTTTTTTCAGCGTCAGCTCACCGAAGAGCAGGGGATCTTGCCAGGTGCCGGCCAGATCCAGATCCGCCGCGATTTCACCCCTGGTTTCGCGGACAAGATCGGGCAGCAGAGCCGTCAGCAGACCCCACTCGTGCATTCCGGCGGAAATCTTGCCGTTGATTTTGCCTTGCTCCCGGAGATGAATGGGCCACCGGGCAGCCATGGGAACTGCGACCTGTGCCTTCAAGCGGCCCCCTTTTCCCATGATCAACACCAGGTCCGTATTCAGGACATCCTTTTGCCAGTCCCAGACAAGTTCACCTTTTTCGATGTTGGCAAGGATCTGTCCTTTAGCCGGTTCGTCGGCTCGCCAACCCAGGCTGCCGTTTTCAACATGGGCCCGGCCCTGCCAGTTAAATTGCTTATTTCCCAACCATCTGCCTTCACCCCTGGCAAACAGGCGCCCATACAAAGGAGGAAAACTTTCGGAATAAAGTGTGCGCAACAGGCCGAGATCCAGGGCCTGAAGGTCCATGCTCAAGAAACAGTCCGGGAACTCGCTCAAGGAAAGCGCCTGGTTCGAGGAAGCCGTCATGGATAGCCTGCCGTTTTCTTTGAGATCAACCAGCAAACTGCCCTGGAGCCCTTTTTCCTGCCAAACGGCGTTAAGGGCTATCTGCTCGAAAGGAACCTTTTTGTCTTCCACTCTGATACCGCCGCTGGCTTGGATATGCCCTTCCGCCAGCTGTAGTCTTTCCCTTTCCAGGCGGATAGTTGTCGTGCCCGTTGATTGACCCCAGAGGCCGCTGCCGGAGGGGAGCCAGTGACTAAAAGGAGAAAGATTCAGATTGTTCCAAGCTCCTTGCAGGTATCCTTTTGAGGTGTGAAATCGATAATTTCCTTCAAAACGCAAAACACCGCCATGCTCTCCTTGAAAAATCATGGGGGAAAAAGCCAGACCTTCCCTGCTCAGAATCAAATCCGCAGCGTCGCTCAGGGTCCAGAGTCCCAGGTTCGGTTCACGGCCGAGGAGTTTGGTCAGGCTTGCGCTCCAGCTTCCGTCCCGCAAAGAAGCATCCAAATGGCCTTGGAGCCGGGTCTGGCCCGCGGCTGTCACAAAGTTGAAATCAACACCGTGTTTATCAGGAAATCCCGCTGCCAGGATTTCCCCTTCCTCGAAAACCACGTCTTCCCAGGTGAGGCGTCGGGCTGAAAAGCGGGCTTCCATCGCGGCGCCGGGCTTGGTATGACGGACCAGGAAGGTGGCTTGCGGACTGCTGATGCCCTTGTACTTCAGCCCTTCAGCCTCACCTTGTGCGTCCAAAGCCAGGTAATGATCGTGCCAGCGCAGCCAGCCACCGGCATTGATTCGGCCCCGGCTTTGCGGCAGCCATTTGGATAGATCCGCAATTTGACCCTGAAAATCGAGGCGTTCGGCCAAAAAACCTTCGGCCTTGATGCGAACCCCCTCGCCATCAACCAAAATGTGTTTGATGTTCAACCCCTTTTCATCCCAAATCCCTTCAATGGCGCCAGATATTGAGTGGGACAAGAGGGTGCTGGGACGAAGGGTGGCGGCAACATCAGCTTTCAAAGGTTTTTTGGCCGGCGCTTCCAGAAGACCTCGGATATCCAGGTTAATCTCTCCAGGCAAACTTTTGTCGATAATGCCAGGGTCCAGGCCACGCCCGAAAAGCTCTCCTTTTAAAACAAAATCTCTCTCCCAGTCGAGAAGCAGCTCGCCCTGAAGGGTTCCTTTAAGCCAGTGGCCGTAGAGTTTTCCAAGGCGCAGGCCATCAAGGTTGCCGGAGATGTGGCTGGTCAGTTGAAAGCTCTGAGTTTTAAGGTCGCCCAGGGTAATATCTCCCTCATAGGCGAAGATATTGCCCCGGGCTTTGAGTTTGCCGGGAAAAGATGGGGAAATGGCCATGGAGGTGAGAAGGTCGTGATTAACCAGCTCATTGGGGAGGAGAACCTGGGCCTCCATATCGAGAACCATGGTTTTTGCTTGCAAGTTGCCTTTGCCGTCCAGCTTGACATACGGGGTTTGGCAGGTGAAATGTTGGAAGGTCAGGTTTTGATTGGCGAGGGCCAAGGATAGGGTCAGGTCTTTGAAAGAAAAAACTTCATTTTCCCCTTTCATCACCCGGAAGTTTTTAATACTAAAACGCTGAAGCTCTGCCACCAGCCAGTTAGGAAGATACTTACCCAGAGGCTCCATGGCGGGCGCCTGATTGCCGGCTGAAATTTTCCCGGCTGGAGCTTCTTCGTTGTTTAGTGCAACATGGATGTCCTGAATGAGCAGTTCCTGGATGTCCGCTCTGCCTTGCAGCAGGCTCCAAAGACGCCAATGAAGTTTCAAGCTGCCTATGGCAAGACTTTCATGGTCCCACTCAAGCTTCACCCCCGAAAGGTGAATTTGGTTGGCAAGGCACCCGTTTACGGACTGGATGGTGAGTTTGGTCTTATTCGTCGATGCGACGGTTTGAATGAGCCAGCGGGCGCCACTATCCGTCATGGTCAGCCACCAGGCGCACGCGGACAAAATGACCAGGAAGGAAAAAAAAGCCATAAGAACAGATTTTCGCCAAGTTTTTCTCATAGATCGAAACCGATGCTGAGATGGAAGCGGTAAGACGGGTCGTCCTCGCCGATCTGACGAGCAATGTCCATTTTTAAGGGGCCGACGGGAGTGTAAATGCGAATACCCGCTCCGGCGCCCTGAATGAATCGGGTATCGTTGCCAGGATTAAAAGCGCTGCCGATGTCATAAAAAGCCGCCAGGCCCCAGCGCTCGCCCATTTCACGCTCCACCTCCAAACTGCCCACGAGAAGGGCCTCGCCGCCCACCACTTCGCCATTTTCATCCCGTGGCCCCTCTGAATTGTAAGCATAACCACGGACGCTGTTATCGCCGCCGACAAAAAACCTCAGTGACGTGGGGATTTCCGCAATCGCGTCGTTTTTGATGGTATAGCCTGCTTCCAGGCGCAGAAAAAGGGAGAATTTTTCAAACAGGGGCCAAAAGGTGTTGCCTGCCGCCAATCCCTGCAGGAGGCTGACGTCGGACAGGAGATGCTCTTCCGCCCCGCGAAGTTCCAGGCGGAATTGATAACCTTTGCGGGGATTGACAGGATCGTTATAAGAGCGCTGGATATAACGTATTCCGGGCAGTAAAAGCCTGGAGGTGTTCTCCTGGTCGCTGATTTCGAAACTTTCCTGGGCATAACGGGTGTAAAAGGAGCCAACCTTGCCGGACCCCAGGAAAAACATTTTTTCCCATTCAACAAAACCCGAAGTGCTTTGGTAAATATCGTTTTCTTCCCTCTCAATGCCGGTACTTAGAACATGGGCATTTTTTACATGAGTATACTCCGGAATGGTGTAGCGCAATTCGACGAGCTGGTATTTCTCGCCCAAGGTGATATCCGTGTTGAACTCGTGGCCCGCGCCAAAGATATTGACATCCTGATAGTTGCTCAACAGGCGTGGGCCGGTGCTGTCGCCATAGCCGATGCCGTTGCGCCACCTTTTGGACGGCAACGCGGTCAGGTTGATTTCAATGGGGACCCGGGAATTTTCATCGGCCTCTTCAATTTTGGCGATGAGGACGACATCCGAGAAACGATTGGCGTTCTGAAAATTGGCACGGGTACGGTCCCACTTGGGAGAAAGATAGATATTCCCGGGCTTAAAATCCACATATCTGAGGAGAAAATCGCGGGGATATTTTTCTGCCCCGTTGAAAGTCACCTCGCCGAAAGAATATTGCTGTCCGGAAGCAAGATGAAGTTCAATTTCGGCTTGGTTTTTTTCCGGGAAGATACGAATTTCATGGCGGCTAAATCCGGCTTTCAGGAAACCTTGATTTACGGCGGCATTGCGAATAGCATGTTTTCCTTGGGTATAGTAGTCCTGTCTCAGAATATCACCAATTTTGAGGGGAAAATCCCGCACTGCCCGGGCAACTTGCCGGTTTTTTTTGGCTGTCCCCTCGATGGCGATGTCTACTTTGGTAAGGACCACCGGCCTCCCTTTGTTCACTCGTACCGCCAGTAAATAATCTCCTTCGCTCTTTTCCTTAAGTTCAACCTCGCTGCGGCTATGGAAATAGCCGAAAGGTTCCAGGGCCTTGGATACCTGCTCGGGAATCTGCTTTTGGTAGTGGCCGAGCCAGCGCCAGTTGATGAGGTCTTCCTTGATTATTCCAATCGGGAGCTCTAAAGTCGCCTGGACGTTTTTGAATTCCTCGCCTTTGAGGCCTTCTATGTTGAGCTTGATGGTTTCCCCACCGGCGGGCCCAGTGAAGATCAACAGCAATAGTATGGCCATCATCAGCGGGTTGACCAGACGGTGGGTTTTTAAAAGTACATCTTTACAATGCATGGTTTTTCATAGCCTGGTGATTTTTACCGGAAGCCAGCCCCAACACTTTGGAGACTTCCCTCCCAGTCATGGAATTTTTTCGTAAGGTAAAGTTTACCTCAAGAGGCGCATTTTTCTGAAGAGCTGCCGACAACTTGTTTATTAAGCGGCTGGTCTGAAAAGTGATTTAAAAAAGTCTTTTTTGACTCTCATGTGGCGTGGTTCTGCTCTTTCGCGCGCTCACATGTTGAAAAAATTCTCTGATTTTTCGACGCCCCGAGAAGGGTTTTAACCCCTTTTGTAGCTTTTATGGCAGGTGAAAAAAGGCGATTTCAAAATAAATATCAGCGAGTTGAGTGAAATTTTCAAGGCTGGTCGAATGGGGAACAAAAAGCAGCCCTGTCTTAAAGGTTAAGGACGTACCCGGCGGGCGTAGGGGCCGCTCCGGGCCAAGGGGTGTTGAACAGGTTTTTGGGGGGCTGCCCGCTTAGCTTGAACTGCCTTCCACAAGGGGCCGGAGTTGTTCCAGGTGTTGGACTTCTTTGGCGATCTGTGCTGAGAATTGCTCGAGAACCTGATTCAGGCCTTTTACCAGGGCTTCATAACTGTCGGCATCAAGGGGTGCTTCGATGGCCGACATACCGACGCGGAGGACCTGCCGGCCCGTGCCATCCGTGATAGTCCAGCGGGCTTCCAGGCGGGCTGACTCACCCAGACGGCCGTCAAAACGAAGAACCTCTATGACCATGCGGTGGCTGGGCTGGAAATGTTTTTCCCAGGGGAAAACCGCTATCCTTTCCGTTTTCAGAAGAACGGCAAGGTTTTGAGAAAGAGTCCGGCAGAATTCCTCTTTTAACGAACCGCCCCAGCGCTGAAAATCGTCAATGCGGTAGCGATTTAAACTGGACCGGGTCACAACCTGGGGCCGGTTGAGTACTTCGGGAAAACTAACGGGGCCGACACCAAGGGAGAGTGCCGCGTCTGCTTTTTCCGGCTGGGCAGAGCTGGATAGAGTTTCCGCGGGGCTCAGGTGGTAATAGGTGGCCGGCGGGGAGCCGCTGATACATCCTGCCGCCCCCAGACAAAAAATCACCAAAAGAAAATATGTCTTTGTTTTCATACTCATCTTTCCTTGCTGCGGGGTGCTTGTCTTTTGCCCCTGATCAGGGAGTCGGGATGGCGCTCGAGGTAATCAATTAAAATGTGCAGGGAGCGGACTGTCCCGGTAAGTTCTTTCAGCAGCTCCCGCATATTGTAGTTGACGCTGGAATCCGAACCAAAGGACCCTTCCAGGTCCTTTATGCTTTTCTGCACCTGGGTTAACGTTTCGTTGACGTTAGGGGTGATCTTTCTGTTAAAGTTCTGCACCAATTTTTCTGTCTGTTGTAAGGTTTTATTCAAAGAGATAATTGCTTTTTGGAGGTCGCTGCCGATTTCATCAAAGGGCACGTCCCCCAGTTTTTTCGCAATTTTAGCGATATTTTCCGATACTTCTTCGATGGGGGTTGGGCTTGTCGGCATGATGGGAATGCCGTCTTTGAAAGCCAGTTCGCTTTTGGGGCGGTTGGTTGTAAAATCGAGGCTGATATAGCGTTGTCCGGTTAACAGGTTGGCTGTTTTCAGTTGGGCGCGCAAGCCCTGTTGAACCATCCCTTTGAGGCGTTCCGTTCCAGGGGGAGCCGTCCTGTCCTCCTCAAGATGCCGTTCAGGTTCTACGGCAATGAGAACGGGAATGCGGATTTTCCCCTCTTTTTCAAGGTATTCCACGTTGATATCGATGACCTTGCCGACCTGAATCCCTCTGAAGTCGACCGGTGCGCCGGGAGAAAGGCCCCGAACCGATTCGTCGAAATAAAGGTACCAGTAGTTTTTGGCCGTATAAGCCATTTCATTGATGCTCTGATGGTCCGGGTGAAGTGTGAAGAAACTATTTTCCTCGGCCGGCTCCCCCGGCGCGATTTTGTCCGGGCGATCAAAGGCGATGCCTCCGACGGCGATGGAGACCAGGGATTGGGTGTTGATTTCGATGCCCGTGGCGCTGAGGGAGACATTGATGCCGCTGGCATTCCAGAAACGGGTGCTGGTTGTAACCTCCTGGTAGTGAGGCTCTTCAATAAAGATCTGGATATCCACGGCGTTTCCGGTTTCATCGAAATCATAATGGACCACCTGCCCGACTTTGATGCCGCGGTAATAGACCGGCGCACCGACATCCAGCGACCCCATCTTGTCCGCTTTCAGAAAAAACATTCTGCCCGGCGCTTCGGTTGTGACTACGGGAGGCGTTTCCAGTCCGGTGAATTTTTTTGTGGGTTTTCCCTTTTTGATGGGATCAATACCGATGTAGGCTCCGGAAAAAAGGGTTCCCAATCCTGAAACCTGGCCTGCCGCGACGCGGGCGCGGACGATCCAGAAACGGGTTTTGTCGGTCAGATAAGAGGTCGCGCCTTTATCCATTTTTACGTTCAAGACCACGCCGCTGAGGTCTTCCAGAAGCTCGATGTTCTCCACCTGTCCGATGTCAACATCCTTGTATTTGACTTTGGTTTTCCCGGCTTCCAGCCCTTCCGCGGTTTTGAAGGTTATGGTTATGGTCGGGCCCTGCGTCGTGATGGCTTTGAAAGCCAGCCAGCCGCCGATGGCCAAAGCTACCAGAGGAACAACCCATATCGGGGAAAAAGAAAAGCCCTTCCCCGTCCGCACTTCGGCTTCGGGAGTCTGATGCTGCGTTTTTTCATCGCTATTCGGTTCGGCCATATTATTGCTCCATGACATCCCAGATCAGCCTGGGATCAAAACTTTCAGCCGCAAACATGGTAATGACCACCACTGCGGCAAAATAGAACGCGGCGGGTCCGGCATCGACATTGGCAAGGGCGCCGAGGTGGACCAGGCCCACAAGGATGGTTACGACATAGACGTCAACCATGGACCAACGGCCCACTGCCTCGGTAAGGCGGTAGAGACGGGTGCGGTCCCGGGGCTTCCAGCGGATGCGAAAATGTATCGAGATCAGCAGAAAAGCGAGGATAAACATTTTTATGAGGGGGACGAAGATACTCGCTATAAAAATGACCAGAGCGATTTCCCAGGAGCCGGAATGGATAAAATAGATCACCCCGCTCATGATGGTATCTGTCTGCTTGCTGCCGAGGGTTGAGGAAATGGTCATGGGCAGGACATTGGCCGGAATGTAGCAAATGCAGGCCGCGATCAGCAGTGCCCAGGTCCGGGCAATACTGTTGACCTTGCGTTGATGCAATGAACTGCCGCAGCGGGGGCAGTGAGTTGTTGCGGCCCTACTGAGCAGATGGCAAACATGGCAACTGACCAGATTCGCTTTTCGAGCCGTCAAGGATGTTGGGTTCATATTTTCCTGCCCAGTTTTTCCCAGATCAGATGGGAATCAAGGTTGTTGGCTGCGGCCGCGATGGCAAACATGAGGGCGATGAAGGAGTAGAGAGCCAGGCCGGGAATAATCTCGGCCATCTTGGCCAGCTTGACGAGAGCGACAAGAATGCCGAGCATGAAGATTTCCACCATGCCCCAGAGCCTGATATGCTGGATCAGGCGAAAAACCCGAGGGGCGCCCCTTGGAGCGCGGTTCAGCTTCAACGGCAGCAGAACATAAAGGGTGCCTGCCATGTCGAGAAGAGGAAATATCACGCAAGTGAGCATGACCAGAGCGCTGACCCCGGGAAGGCCCTGCTTGAATAATTGGATGATGCCCGTAACCAATTTGGTTTCCTGAACGAAGCCGCCGGATTTCATGGCGAGAAAGGGGAGGCAATTGGCGAGAACGAAAAAAATCAGGCCGGTGAAGGTCCAGGCCAGGGTTCGATTGATGCTGTTGGGTTTGCGACGGTAGAGCACCGCGCCACAGCGAACGCACCTGGCACTTGCCTTTTCAGGCAGGGCAGGGATGATTTGCAGAAGATCGCATTCATGGCAGGCTATGCGGGAACTCATGGCATTATCCGTTTGGGGTTCAGCGTTTTAAAGAACTCACTCTTGGACACTTGAGCGGTTTTAGAATCAGGGAGCGTTTATTTATCATCCCGGCAGATGCCGGTTGTTGAATTATTATTGTGTGATTGCAGCTTAGTATAACCAAAATTGTGCTGAAAATGTCAGCATTTTCAATGTGACAGGGTGTCAGGTAAAAAATCGCCTTGATTCCGGTTCCAGTCGGACCTGCTTGTGGCTGCAGCTGTTCCTCTGCTCACGTTTCTGATTTTTTCCAGGCATGCCAAGGAAGAAAAAACCATCCCTGATGGGTTGATGTGTTTTTCAAAAGAAAGTTTTTTTGCGGACGGCTCTAATCTTTTGTCGGATGAATAATTTTAAAGGTCCTAATCCCTTTGGAAAATGGCAAAACATCGTTTTGAAGTATTAAAAGGCTTGATATCCTGCTGGAATTCTATATTTTAGTTAGGAGTTTTTCGGAAGTTTCGTAGCTTGGCCAAATTGATAATTTTGATGAAATGTTGATTTTAGTTATCAACTCTGAAATTCTGGAGTTTCCGCATGGGCGAACTGATCAGCCAGATCAGAAAAATACTTCCCGGAAACAAATTCACTCCACCTCGCTTTGATTCTGCTCAACAGGTTGTTCGTGAATCCCTGCTTCAGGAAATAACCAACGGCCGCTGGTCCCAAAAAAGCCACATCCTTTTGGAGGCTCAAGCCGGACAGGGCAAGACCACCCTTGCGGTTCAACTATTGAACCGCTTTGAAACCCCGTTTGTCTGGTATCAGGCGGGACCCGAGGACCTTGACCCCATTTTTTTTCTTTCGGCCCTTTTCCTCCTTTTCCACGAATCCTTTGATGGCTTTTCCGCTCCGCAATTGGAAGAACGGATTCTGCAAGGGGCCATCGCGGTCCAGGATGTCCCTTCTCTGGCCGCGCAATTGATGGCTGGGATCAAAAATGCCAAAGACACTGCTTTTTTTCTGACCTTTGATGACCTGCACCACCTGGAGGGCTCGGAGAAAAGTTGTGAGTTGTTGACGGAACTGGTTAAATGCGCCCCTGAGAGTTTTCGTTTTCTGCTTCTGACCAGGCACAAGGTGCCGATCCTTTTCGAAACCCTTGAAAAAAATCCCCAGGTCCTGAGTTTATCCAACACCCAGATATCTTTTACAAAAGGGGAGACATTTACCCTCTGCAGTGAGATTTTAGGGGTTTCCCTGTCTCCTGCCGAGGTTGCCAATGTTCACAGCGTTACCGAGGGCTGGGTGTCGGGCGTCTTGCTCTGGGGGCGCGCCGGCGATTTGCGGGAAATCAGCCACGGAAAGCGGCTGAAAAGCCCTGGAGACTATTCCGAACTCTCCACCTATTTCGTCCGTAACCTCATGGAGGATTTTTCTCCCAAGCTTCGCGTTCTTATGTTTCAACTGGCCCTTCTCGTTGAGATCCCTGTCGCCCTTGCCGAGTATCTGAGCGACGAAGTATCCATGGTTGAGGTTCTGGAACGTTTGGTCAAGCAAAACGCCTTTGTCCGTTTTTATGCCAATGATGAGCATCAAGGCTCCTATCGTTTTCATAATCTTTTTCGAGAGGCTTTGGGTGGTGCAGCTTCGAAAGAGATCAATGAAGAGGAGCAGCAGCGCTTTTTGCGCCGAGTGGCCGATTGGTATTTGGCGCAGGAATTGCCCCTGACCGCCCTTCATTACATTCTGGCTGCGAAGGACTACCCTGCTGTAGAGAAGATCATCCGTGATCTCGGATTTCAGTTCATTTCTCAGAATCTTCATGTCACCCTGAATAATCTTTTTGAGACTATTCCCGAGACTTATTTCCGCAACTTGCCGTGGATTTCCCTGGTTTACGGTATTGTCCTCATGGAATCCGCTCCTCAACGGGCTTTCAGCTTTCTCAACAGCGCCAATGAATGTCTGCGCCGGTCGGGGGATGCGGTAGGAGAACTCTATTCCCTCATTCAGCTGATCACCTACCATGTCGCTGTGGATGCCAGATATGGCGCGGGAAGTCAACTGCTGCCCCGCGCCGAGGAGCTGTTTCTGGCCCTTTTTGAGGACCTGGATGTCTTCGCCCGCCTGCAGATTGCTCCTATTATCGGGCTGGGCTACTGCCTGTTTGACTGCAATCTGCCGATGGCCCGTAAATACGCTGAACTGCCTGCGGCTTTCGGCGGGGCCGGTTGGATGGCCCGGTTTGTCGCCGCCAACTGCACTCTGCGCAGCTATATTCATTTCTTTGCGGGCAATACCAAAGGCTGCCTCGAGGAGATTGAAAAATCTATTGACCTGCTTTCCAGTCCCATGGTCAATCCCTTCTTTAAAATGTACCTCTGGTTGTTCCAGTTGAATTTCCTCTCCATGTCGGGGGATTTTTTCAACTACCAGGTTCAGAAACAGCTGTTGTTCGATGTATGCAGGAATGAACATATTTCGTCCAGCCTGATAGGGTCGGTCATCATTCTTTGGGATGTGGATCAAGCCATGGCCGAGGGCCGCTATGAGGAAGCCCTGAAGCTGGTTGACAATGCCCAGGGCAAAGGGTTCGCTGCCTCAAGTCATCATTTGAGCAGCCAGTACTATCATTACGGCGCCTATCTTCTTGCCCGCAAAGGCGACAAAGAGAAAGCGGCTGCTTGGGCAAACAACTCGGCCACTCTTCGCAAAACCGCCGGCGGACGTTATTATACCGCTTTAAATTGGATGTTTCTGGGGGCGACATATGCCCTTCTCGGGGAAACAGGGAAGGCAGAGCGGCTTCTCAACGATTCGGTCGAGGATTTCCGCCGTACGGAAAACGACTGGATGCTTCCGGGGGCTTTGGCCCATCGTGCCTTTTTTCAGTTGAATCGCGACTGTCGGGAAGAAGCTCTTACGGATGTCAAGGAAGTGCTTCGCTACCTGTCCAACAGGCAATACGAGCATTTTTACGGTTGGGACCCAGAGGTCATGACGGCGCTGCTGTCCTTTGCGGTCAGGGAGGGAATCAAAGTTGATTTCTGCCGAGAACTTGCCCGAAAGCGCATGAAGATAGTAATTGACGACAAAGGGGAGACCTTCCCCTGTCTGGATTTCAAGGTTCTCGGACCGACTGAGATTGCCTTCGGCGACCGCCCTTCCCTTCAAGCCCCCCAGTTCAGCGAATCGCAACGGCGGTTACTTTCCCTGTTGCTTACGGCTTCCGGAAAACAGTTGGGTCAGGAGGTCGTTCAGGATATGTTGTGGCCTGAAAGTGGCGTTGAGAAGGGGCGCAAACGTTTTGACACTAATCTGTTTCGCTTACGCAAAACCATTGCCGCTCTCCTGGGCAATATCTCGACCCATAACTTTATTCAGCTTCATGGAGGCATCCTTTACCTGAAGAATTGTCTGGTTGACATGGATGTTTTCAAGCAGCAGGCTAATAAAGGGTTGAGACATTTTCAGCTGGGAGAATACTGGCAAGCCGGAAATGCCTTCTGTGCCGCTTATTCCCTCTGGCGCGGCAGCTTCATGGCGAACACCAACCTCGAGGAGCTTGAGGAGACCAACCGCCGGGAATTGCTCAGCCTGTTTCAGAGCGTTTGTGTCAAGTGGAGCGGGCTTTTATGCCGGAGCGGGTTGATCAATGAGGCGATAGCGATTGCCGAGACGGCTCTCAAAGAGGATGCTACTTTTGAGCCGCTGGTGCGTGTCCTTTTCAATTATCATGTTCAGAAGAAGAACCCCGCCCGCGCCGGTCAGGTCCTGAAAAGTTACGAAGAAGCGTTGCTGAAACAGGAGTATCTGGCCGAAGATATCGATGAAATTCTGGAAAGTTTCTGGAAATAGAAAACCTCTGACCAGTGTCGAAAAGACGTGACAGGTGGTATATGCATGGGAAGAAATCCAAATGGTTCCTGCTCCTGGCAATTGCCTGCCTGATCGCGGCTTTTTTCATTTTCGACGTTGGCCGGTTTCTGACCCTTGGCCATCTTCGCTCGCAGCAACAGGCTTTTAATCACTTCTATGCCGATAATCGTCTGCTCACCATCGGCATTTATTTTATTCTCTATGTCACGGTGACCGCTCTTTCGCTTCCTGGTGCCGCGATCATGACCCTGGCCGGAGGCGCTCTGTTCGGCTTCTGGACGGCCCTGATCGTGGTTTCCTTCGCCAGTAGTATCGGTGCAACCCTCGCTTTTCTCGTCTCCCGCTTTCTTTTGCGCGACTGGGTGCAGGGCCGCTTCGGCGACAAGCTGAGTGCGGTCAATCGCGGGGTTGAAACAGAGGGCGCTTTTTATCTTTTTTCTTTGCGCCTGGTCCCGATTTTCCCCTTTTTCGTCATCAATCTGGTCATGGGCCTGACCCCCTTGAAGACGGGTCTTTTCTACCTGGTCAGTCAGGCCGGCATGCTGCCGGGTACCGCCGTCTACGTCAACGCCGGCACTCAGCTGGGTGCGATTGAAAGCGTTGCAGGGATTCTCTCTCCGGGCCTGCTCTTTTCCTTTATTCTTCTCGGAGTTTTTCCTCTGGCCGCAAAAAAGATTTTGCAACTGATCAAATCGCGACGGTAGATTTCAGGCGGCAAATAAATTAAGGGATGGACCACCATTTTTCTCCGGGGGTGAAAGGTTATAGTCATGACGGAAAAAACCTTTAAGGCTCTGCTTGTCGAGGAGCCGGAAGAAGGAAGTTTCACGCGCAGGATCGTCGAACGCTCGACATCCGATCTTCCTCCGGGCGAAGTCCTGGTGCGGGTTCGTTATTCTTCGCTCAACTACAAGGATGTCCTTTCCGCCACTGGCAACAAAGGGGTGACCCGCAAGTATCCCCACACTCCGGGCGTGGATGCGGCCGGTGTCGTAGAGGAAAGCTCGGTCCCCGGGTTCGAAGCGGGAGAGGAAGTCATCGTGACCGGCCGCGATCTCGGCATGAATACGCCGGGCGGTTTCGGCCAATACATCCGAATTCCTTCATCCTGGGTGTTGAGGCGTCCCGCCGCTTTGTCCCTCAGGGAGAGCATGATTTACGGCACTGCCGGCTTTACCGCAGCCTATTCGCTTTTAAAACTCATGCCTCATGTGCGGCCGGATGAGGGCGAAGTCCTGGTTACCGGCGCCAGCGGCGGGGTCGGGAGCATGGCTGTAGCACTGCTGGCCAAAGCCGGATACCGGGTGGTGGCGGCCACGGGCAAGCCGGGAGCTGCTCCTTTCCTCGAGAATCTTGGTGCCCGGGCGGTGATCGACCGCGACAAGGTTAAGGATGCCCCCGAACGGTCTCTTCTCAGAAGCCACTGGGCCGGGGCCGTCGATACCGTGGGCGGGCCCTTCCTGGCCGGCGCTCTCAAGTCGACTTGTTTCGGGGGGGTGGTCACCACCTGCGGAAATGTTGCCTCCCCCGATCTGTCGCTGACGGTCTATCCTTTCATTCTCCGGGGCGTGAGCCTTCTTGGCATTGCCGCCGCCGAAGCTCCCGATGATGTGCGCCGGGAAATCTGGCAAAAGCTTGCCGGTGACTGGAAACTTGAATGCCTGGAGTCCTTGCGCACCGAGGTGAGCTTGAACGATCTCGACAGCTGTATCGATAAGATGCTGCGGGGAGAGTCCAGGGGCCGGACGGTCATCGATCTTGACCGCTGACCTGAGGAAAAAATCCGGGGCATTAAAGGGAAAATATTCTGGCGACTTCCCGGACGGCGGCGACCGACAGGCTGTTGCCGAGGAGGTGCCAGCGTTTGCGCAGAGGCAGTGATTCAGGAAAGCGGAATTGCGGGGGGAAATGTAGAAGGGCGGCTATTTCCATCGGCGAGAAGCGCCGCACTCCGGTTTGGCAGCGCAGGTAAGAACCGGCGTGCATGAAGGATTTGCCATAGGCTGCGGTGAAGCAGGTGGTGTAGGCATTGGGGTCGGCCGGATCAAGGATGCGGAAACCCTCGCCGAAGCGAGCCACTACCTCCGGCGGAACAAGCAGCTCGGCTGGAGGATCATCCAGTTCCGGGTCGAGATAGGCGCTGAGTGGCCGGGCCTGGGACTGCAGCAGCAATGGTTCAGGCGGTGTGAGCTCTTCACGTGAGGCGGTCAGATAGTAGCGCGGCCGTCTCGAAGGAATGCCCAGCTCTGTGGGACAGAGCTGGCGTTCATGGATGTGGTAGCCGCGGTCGCTTAACAGGCCAACCACAAGAGCACGGGCCTGTGATTCTGCAAAGGCGGGCACGTTTTCCAGGGCCAGGTGTTGCGGCAGCCGCTTTTGGGGAATCTTCGGAAAGACCTCCAGAATGCGGGCCAGACTCCTGGCCCTGGGGTCGCCGAGGTCTTTCTTGCGTCCTCGCACTGAGTAGGGCTGGCAAGGGGGCGACAGCCACCAGAGGTCGGCGTCAAAGCCCGCCAGTTCGCCGGCACTTATCTTTTCCAGATCCGCTTTCCTGACGTGGTGATCGGGGAAATTCAGCCGGTAGACGCCCAGGGCCACCGGGCTCTGGTCAAGAGCTTCTGCCACCCGGATATGCATCCGGGCTGCGGCCGCAGCAAAGCCGCCGATGCCGCAGAACAGTTCAAGAGCTGTTGTCTGAGTCCCCATCCTGGTCCCAAAAGCTTTTTGGAAGCACTATGCCCGAGCTTAAACTTTTGCGTCGAACAAATATTCCGCTCGTTTTTTCCCGCAATGGCAAATATGGTGGTCAATCTGGTAATGATCAAGGGTTTTTTACTATGAGGGTGTTGCAAAATTGCTGAATCCCGAAAAAGCGGGGCGGCTTGAAAGGGGAAAGGCGGACGGGTCATACAATGGCAGAAGGCTGGCGTCTATAAAACATGGCGGTTCAGTATTGGCCGGCAGAGCACGGAAGCGGATCATCCGCTCAGGGCATAATAGTGGTCTTCCTGGCTGAGGGCGTTTTCTCTTAAAAGTAATTCAGCCTTTTCGGCATCAGTGGGACGGGTGCTGAGAAAACCCTGCCAGGTATCTAGGCCGAAAACTTTAACTTTCTCGAGATCCTGGCTTGTTTCCACCCCTTCACCCACAACTTCCATTCCCAGGCTATGGCCCAGACGGGAAATGGTCTCCACAATCTTTCCGTGGTGACTTCCCGGGTTTATGCAGGCGCCGCGAATGAAAGACTGATCAATTTTGAGAAAATCAAAAGGAAAACGGCTCAAATGGCTGAGGCTGGAATAGCCGGTCCCAAAGTCATCCAGAGCCAGTTTGGCCCCGGATTTTTTAAGCTCGCTTAACACCCGCATGGCCACGGCAGGATTGCGTATCAGCATTGATTCAGTAACCTCGAAGACAATCTCTCCGGGGCAGATGCCGTATTTCTGAAAGGAGCGGCCAACGTAAACGGGAAAGGAAATCTTGCCGAGTTGGTATCCGGAGACATTGACGGCCAGATAAAAGGGTTTGCCGGGAAATTTCAGCCGCCATTCCTGGCGTTTGGCAAAAACCTTTTCAAAGATAATCCACTCCAGACTTTCTATTAACCCGACGTGCTCTGCAAGGGGGATGAAAAGAGAAGGCGAAATCATGCCATGCTGGGGATGATTCCAGCGGGCCAGGACCTCAAAACCGCGTAAACTATTGTCGGCAACCGCTACAATGGGTTGAAAATGGATATCAATAACTTTGTTTTTGATTGCGGTGCGCAGATCCGACTCCAGAGAGAAGAGCGCTTTATTCTGTGAGCGCATTTCCTTGGTATAGAGAACAACCTTTTCGGAAATCTTTTTTTTGGCCTCATGCATGGCCAGCTCGGCGTTGCTGAGAATCTGGGACGGATCTTCAAAGTCCTGCCAGCTGGAGCTGATTCCGATGCTGGATTCCAAAAGGATTTCCCGCTCCTCGACGTTGAACGGCTGGGTCAGTTTCTGATGAAGCTGGAGGGCAATTCTCCAGGCCATCGCTTCGCTTTCGATGTTTTCCAGCAGGACACAAAACTTGTCCCCACCCAAACGCGACACCTTATCCCCTGTCCGGACAAGCTGCTGAATTCGTTCCGAGAAAGCCCGCAGCACGGTGTCTCCAAAGCGGTGGCCGAAGGAATCGTTGATATGTTTGAAACGGTCCAGACTGATGAACAACACGCCAACAGACGCGTCTTTTCCATCTTGCGTAGATTGAACCTCAAGTTCAAGTTCGCGGAGAAAGAAAGCGCGGTTTGCCAGCCCGGTGAGAGAATCATGGGTGGCATTGTAGCGGATCATTTCGGCCAGCCATTTTTGCTTGCTGATATCGCGGAGAACGAAAACATAGTTTGCTTCCGTTTTGCCGCTTTCCGGGATTTTTAAAGCCGAAACCATCAATTCCGACCGGCTGCCCACTTTAAGGTGGCAGACCATCCCTGTTACAGCCTTGCCTTGTCCCAAGGAATGTTTTTGGCCCTCTTCCTTGATTTCCAGGTAGTCCCAGATTTTTCCCCCAACCAGAGCTTCCTCGTCGGTGCCGGCCATACTGGCAAAAAGGTTATTGGCCGCGTGGATTCTTCCCTCCCGATTAACTACTATCAGAGGTTCCTGCATGCTGGAAAAAACCGTTTCCAGGTACTTGGTGGGAACGGTGACGTTTTTTAAATCCTCTGCCAAAGCCTCAAGCTCAATGATTAATGGACCGATTTCATTGGTATTATGGGGGGGCATTTCCATATCGAAATTTCCCTCCCTGAGGTTTTGAACGGTTTGTGCCAGGGAATGAATTGGCCGGGTGACATGGCGGCTCAGGCGGTAAGCGAGCCAGAGTCCCAAAAGCAAAAGAAAAAATACGATTCCGGCGAGCTCGACATGGCTGAAGGCGTCCTTTTGCCCATTTATCTGCTTAAAAAGGTTCTGTGTGGCGTTGAGAGATTGGTTGACGTCAGACAGGGAAAGTTCAAAGTAAAACCCGCCGACCAGATTGTTGTCGTGGTAAATGTTTTTGAGAAAGTGGAGGGAATTTTCATCCTGCCAACTTGCAAGGGCTTTGCTGTCGGAGTTTAAGCGGGAAAGATAGTGAGGGGGCGTGGTTCTGAGAGGTGAAGCGGTGTTTTCGCTGTTGAAGAAGACTTTTTTCTGTTTATCGAAAATGCCAACGGTTTTTATCAACGGCTGTTTTGATACTAAAATCGCCGAGTTGGCCACAAGGTCCAAATCGCCCCGGGAAAGGGGGGCAACCAGGGTTTGTTCGAGAATGCCGGCGAGCTCGGAGCCGCGCTGCTGATAGAGGTCCAGGAAGTCAGCTTCCAGGGCCTTTCTGCTTTCGAGTTGCATTCGGTTTATGGCGGTTTCCCGCTCATTAAGCCAAAAGGTGCAGGTGATGGCCGTTGAAACAATCAAAAACAGGAAAATGGTCAGGACGTTCCTTTGGAAAATACTCATTTCAACTCACCCCTTCCCAGGGCCGGGGAGATTTCAAGACAGATTTTTCCGCCGGGCAATTTATGATTTTTCAATCATTAAGGCTTAATGATTAAAGGGGGATTTAGTATGCATATTTCCTGCCGCTAATATAATGAAACGAAGATCCTTGCTCTGGAGAGAATACATCTCAGAAAAGTTTATATTTAACAGGAAGTTTGGCCAGGGACGGTGCGGAGAGATTGTTTCATCCGGATTGGGAAAAAAAGGGGAAAGAACATCAATTTATGTCGCCCTTTTTCATGAACAGTAATGGCTTTTAAGCTTGGGCCATGGTTTTTATCTCAATTTCGGCAAGCCTTTCTCATGTTTCAGGAAACCCGGCGCAGGTGCCTTTCAGGTGGGCATGCATGACTTCCAGCATCCGGCCTTCATCCTCGAGGCCGATGGCGGCGCGGGCATTGACAGCCAGCGGGAGGAGGCCCATCAGCATGGTGCGCAGGTTGCCGCAGCCCTCGTGGCCGCCGAAGATTTCAGCCATTTTGCGGTTGAGTCCACGGGCGATGGGACAGCCTTTCAGCAGGTCCAGGCGCTTCTCGACATCCTTGCAGTGGGGGGACGGGACGCGCCGCAACTGCAGGCAGATGTCGAGAATTTCAAGGGAATCGCTGTCGACCAGGACTTCCATTTCGATGTCGTGGTAGCGGTCGCGCAGGGTCCCGGTCAGGGAAATAGCGCCGCTTTCCGCCAACTGTACGTGATAGGAGATGTCGCGGTGGAACTCTTGCATCAGGTTGGCGGATTTGGGCGGGAGTTTTTCGTTCATGGTTTGCCACGTTGTGGTTGGATTTTTGATCTTACTGACAGGATTTGAGCTACGGTTCTAATCAGTCGATTTTCGCACGATAGTTTTTCCAGCGCAAGACGGCAAGTGTGAGGCGTTGTTGGCCGGATCAACGCCGCTTCCAATGGAGCATGAGTTATGGCTGGCCATTTCAGGCGTGTTCGTGGTGAACGCACCAAACCATCGAATTCCTGCCGGCCATGGGATTCGCCTTACCCTTGTCGGCATCAGCTTCATGGCTGAGCCCGGCAGGCTTCCGGTTTTGTCACACTTCCAGGTTGGTTATCTCTTCCGTCACCTTGAAATCATATTCGGGATATTCAAAAACGGACAGTCTCTTCTCGGTTTCTCCGATGGAGTAACCGTAGAGGCCTTCATATTCGGAAATATCCTCTCCCAATTCTTCAAGCTGGGCGAGGTATTCACTAATAGATTTCGATTCGATGATGACCACTTTCCCCATCTTGTGGATGATCGGGCTGTGGAAACGCGTTGGGTCATGGTCAAACTCAAGAATTCTCCTGCCGTAGCGGGTGATTCCGATGACCCGGAAGGTCATGCTTTTGCCGACGCCCGGCAGGTTGAGCACATTTCTGTCC
>JAFGRU010000064.1 GCA_016934985.1 Deltaproteobacteria bacterium | reverse complement strand
TATCTCCAGAATTGCCTTGCGGGTTTCAGCAAGAAGAAGATTTTGCATAAAGAGATCTGCGCAGCTGTAGGCTGTCACGCAGAGTTCAGGAAAGATGATGAAGAAACAGTCCTGCTCCCTGGCCCGGTCGATGGCCTGGCAAATCTTTTTTGTGTTAAAAGTAATGTCGCCCACTTTCAGCTCGGGGCTGGCAACGGCTATGCGCAGAAAACCGAAAGCCGAGGGATTTAATGTCATGGTGGGACTCCGTCTGTAAAATACCTTTTTTTAATCCTTTGGTCATCAACCAGACAATGTGAACAGATTCTATGCTTCAATTATAGAGAGTTCTAAGAAGGAGACAATCGGTTTTTGGTCTGTTGCTTAGGGTTTGTTAAATATTGGACGGTATTTAATGTCTCAAATACTGCAAGATATTCAACTATTAATCCGGCCAGAAGGATGGGCTTGTCTCGTGCCTGTTTCAGGCCAGGATCAAGGAACCAGGTTTCCCCTAGCAAACCCCGAAGGCATCCGGAATATGCTCCAGCTCAGGTTGGTTGTCCCCGGCACGAATCGCCAGGACGTCGAAGCGTGGCTGGAGGTTGAGCGGTTTCTGTTCCAGATACCATTGGGCGGCCCTGATGATCTGGCGTTGTTTGCGCAGGTTGACGGCCTCCTGGGGAGTGCCGAACATCTCCGACTTCCTGGTTTTGACCTCGACAAAAATTATGTGTTTTCCGCATCGGGCAATGATGTCGATTTCACCGGCCGGGCAGCGGAAGTTTCGCTCCAGAATTTTCATGCCTCGTTTTTTGAGAAAATCCACGGCCAGGTCTTCTCCCCAGCGACCCAGTGTGGCCCGCTTATCCTTCATTTTTTCCGACATGCTCACGCACTCCCTTAAAGGTCAGGCGGTGAACGGGGGAAGGCCCCAGGGTGGCGACGGCCTCCATATGGATGGCGCTGCCGTAGCCTTTGTGGGAGGCGAAGCCGTAGCCGGGGAAACGGCCGTCGTAAGCTGTCATGATGCGGTCGCGCACGACTTTGGCGACAATGGATGCTGCGGCGATGGAGTGGGACAGGCCGTCCCCTTTTTTGATGGTTTTCTGTTCCAGGGGGCAGGGGACCTTGAAAATGCCGTCGACAAGAAGGTAGTCGGCGGGCAGCCTGAGACGACCGACTGCATCGCACATGGCTTTCAAAGTGGCCTGGAGAATGTTGATATCGTCAATTTCCGGCGCGTGGACCATGCCGAGGCCAATGGCCAGGGCCTGTTTGCGAATGAGGCCGAAAAAGGCTTCGCGTTTACGGGCCGAGAGCTGTTTGGATTCCCGTAAACCGGGCAACTGAAGACCCGGCGGAAAGATTACCGCCGCAGCCACCACCGGACCGGCAAGGGGGCCTCGGCCAACCTCGTCAACCCCGGCTATGAAGCGGAAGCCGGCTTTCAGGGTCTGCTTTTCGTAACAAAGAAAATCCTGTTCCTGCTGGGGGAAAAGGTTGAGACTGTCCTGAGAGGTTTTCATAAAATATTACTGCCCCGAATAAGGAACTTGCGGCCCCAATGGAAAGGGCATATGCCGGCAGATAAGATTTCCAGGCTCGGGGTTGCGTCCCCGGACGACGCCTTCTTTCTTTTTGCGTCAAAAAGAAAGAAGCAAAGCTTCCGTTCCGACTTCGCTACAAGGGGAAAATACCTAAAACCTAACACCAAAAACTTAAAACTTTAGAACAATTAAAAAAGGCCCCGAAAAGGGGCCTTTTTGATCAGTAGCGTTTTTCCTGGATACGGGCGGCTTTACCCTGGAGTTTACGCAGGTAATACAGTTTGGCCCGACGGACCTTACCGATGCGCATGACTTCAAGGGCGTCGACGTTGGGTGAAAAGAGAGGGAATATTCTTTCCACGCCGACACCGTTGGAGATTTTCCGTACTGTAAAGGTGGAGCTGACACCGTTATTGACACGTTTGATACAGACACCTTGGAAAACCTGGATACGTTGTTTGTCGCCTTCAACAATTTTAACATGGACACGGAGGGTGTCGCCAGCCTTGAACTGAGGAATAACCCGGGTGGATTGTTCCTGGCCGATTTGATCGATGATGTTCATTTTTTCCTCCTGACAGGGACCTGAGTGGTTCAGGTCTGAAGTTTTATTTGTTTTTTATTCACTGCAATCGATGTCCGTCCGGTCTTCGTTGCCGAACAGGCGGTCCATGATGATGGCCGCGGCGGATCGGACGGGAAGATGATTGTATTCCCCTTTTCCTTTAATTGCCTTGAGAGCCCGCCAATTCTTTTCAAACAGGGTCGGAGCCAATCCCCAGCCGGTGCCGAAAACCAGGAACAGAGGGTGTTGGGTCGAAATTTCCCGGCAAGTTTCACAGGAGATTCCGTTGTTGACCGATGCCCCTGTGAGAACCGGGACAATCGCTTCGCCGTTGCGTTTCTCCCAGGCAACCATGGCCGACTCCAGGGAGTCACTAATTTCCATGAGGGATAGCGCTTCTTTGCGCAAAGGATTGTAGGTTGCCCCGTAACCTTGACACCAGTGGTCTCTGATCTTTTCCGCCAGGCGTTGTTGTTCAGCCACCGGTGTAACGATATAGAGTTTTTCCACGCCGTAGGTCATGGCTGTACGGGCCAGGTCATGAAGGTCGAGATTGGTCACGGCCGTTGCCACCACATCTCCGCGCCGGTCCAGAACCGGAAAGTGAACCAGGGCCAGGGCCGTCGGCTTACTACTCATGTCAGGACCCCTTTTGCCTGAGCTCGTCTAAAAATTTCCGGTCTTCCGGTGTCAGATCAATTTCCTTGAGCAGGTCGGGGCGTCTTTCCCAGGTCCTTTTGAGCTGCTCCCGACGCCGCCAGCGGGCGATCTCGCCATGATGTCCGGAAAGCAGAACCTCCGGGACACGCATACCCTGGAATTCGACCGGCCGCGTGTACTGCGGGTATTCAAGGAGCCCGTCGGAAAAAGAGTCCTGTTCCGCGCTCCGGCTGTTGCCGAGGACGCCAGGAAGCAGGCGGGAAATAGCATCGACCATGACCATGGCCGCGAACTCTCCGCCGGTCAGGACATAGTCGCCGATGGAGTACTCGTCGTCCACCATGTTGCGCACCCGCTCATCAAAACCCTCGTAGCGGCCGCATAGGAAGATCAGACCTTCCTCAACCGCCAGGGTTTCCGCCTCGCGTTGGTTGAAACGCTTGCCCTGGGGGCTGAGCAGGAGGATTCGGGCATTGGGCGACTTCTCCTTCAGAGCAGTGAGAGCCCGGCCGATGGGTTCCGGTTTCATGACCATGCCGCCACCGCCGCCATAAGGAGTGTCATCAACGCACCAATGGGGCGGATCGGCCCAGTCTCGCAGGCAATGTATTTGGATTTGAAAGAGCTTTTTCCCCGCTGCCTTGCCGATAATGCTTTCCGCAAAGGGCGACTCGAACAGGGCAGGGAAAAGTGTCAGTATTTCAAATTTCATCAACTTCCGGTACAAGCCCTTCGGGCAAGTCGACGGAAATCCTTTTTTCCGCAGGGTTGATTTCCGTCATGAATTTTTCGACTGCCGGGATGAGAACCTCTCCGTAGGGCCCTTCCACAACCAGTATATCGTGGGCGGCCGTAGAAAAAATATCCTCCAGGGTGCCGAGTTCGCCATAACGGCGATCCTCCACCCGCATTCCGATCAGTCTGTAACCGGTGGCTTCACTTTCCTCGTCAACGGGCAGGGTGTCTAAATCGACCAGAATATCGCACCCGACAAAGTGCTGAACGGCATTGATATCCGCCAATCCCTTCAGACGCAAAAGAACCCCTTTTTTAAAAGGGGTAACACGTTCCGATTCGTAAACGGAAAATGTTTCATCCGCGCACTGAATAAGGACCGATTGTACTTCAAAAAGAAGATCAGCCCGGTTGGCATAAGGGCGGACCTTCAGGTCGCCTTTGAGCCCGTGGGTTCCAACTACCGTTCCCACGGCCAATCTGGCATTTTCAGCGTTGGACATCACTCCATAATCTGAAGAGAAGCGCGCTTATTTTCCCTGGTTGCCTTGGCATTGAGAAGAGTTCGCATCGCTTTGGCCGTGCGCCCCTGTTTGCCGATGATTCTGCCCATGTCGTCCTGGGCGGCTCCCAGTTTGATAAGGATACTCCCGTCTTCTTTTTCTTCTTCTTCGAGAGTTACGGCGTCAGGGTTTTCAACAAGAGATTTGGCAATAAATTCGATAAGTTCTTTCATTGAGCTCATCCTTTACCAATGTCTAACGATGCCACCAGTTATATTGAATCAGAACCACTCCGGTTTCAGGCCTTTTCAGGTTGCTTGAATTTCGTCCAGAGACCTGCCCTGCGCAAAATTTGCTTAACCGTATCCGTGGGCTGGGCACCTTTTTCGAGCCATTTCATGATGAGCTCTTCTTTCAGGTTGACCGCCGGGGGATCAAGTTTGGGGTCATATTGACCTACATTTTCGAGAAAACGACCGTCGCGGGGAAAGCGTTCATCCGCAACGACGACCTGGTAAAATGGCTTTTT
>JAFGRU010000063.1 GCA_016934985.1 Deltaproteobacteria bacterium | reverse complement strand
TTTTCGATGGCCATATGTGCTCCTTAGTGGGTGGGGGTTGGTGTACCCCAAAATGGCCATTTACACAAACTTTTTTACACCCTCATGAAGATTTGACCCCCCCCCTTCTTTGTTTATAACAAATGTATATGTTTGGTAAATTGCTTTATAAATTTGTATTTAAGTATATATTTTGTGTTGAATATTGTATCAATCGTTAATATGACATTGATGACAGGAGTTATTATACAATAAAAAGATTACATAGAAATTTTTATAATAATTAATAACAACACAGAGGCCGCTGGAAAATACCAGCGGCCTCTTTTGTATCTATTTTGAATCATACCATTACATAAAAAGACAATTATATAACACAACTACAATAATTTAATTAACTTCGAATGTCGAAAAGATGGGTAAGCAAAATTAGATAAACAAGGCTAAGCGGAGGAACCCATGTCGACAATTTCTTTTAGTGGTCTGGCTTCAGGACTGGATACCGAATCAATCATTTCATCTTTGATGGAGATTGAACAGGCGCCAGTTACCGCCTTGGAAGAGGACCAGGAATATCTGGAGACCAAGCTGGAAGCCTATACCAGCTTTGACACCTATCTGGATGCTCTGAATTCTGCCGTTAAGGCTCTTGACTCAACAAGTGAGCTGAATGCTTATAGCGCCACTCTTTCAAGTGATGAGATTTCTACTTCGGTATCCAGCATTGCCAAGGAGGGATCCTACAACATTGAGGTTGTCAGCCTGGCTTGTCAGCAGAAAGATATCGCTGACGAGGGTTTTGGCGACACCACTACGGCGGACCTTTCGGGCTCAATCACCATCGGTGAAGAGACGCTGGAGTACGAGAACGTGTCCCTTTCGGACCTGGTTGAGACCATCAATAGCGGCGAATACGGCATAAGTGCTTCACTGATCAACGATGGTACCGAAGACGGTTACCGCCTGATCCTGACCGCCGATCAATCCGGTAGCGAAATCGATATCGTCGCGACCGGGAGCATCACTTTGGATACCGTAACCGACGGTCACACCCGGGAAGGAAGCCAGGCCCACATCGTAGTCGACAATATCGACATCTACAGCAACTCAAATTCAATTGATACCGCCGTTAACGGAGTCACCCTCGAGCTTTTGGACACCACCGAGGGGGATACCATTACCCTGAATGTTAGTACCGATTCGGACGCCGTTGTTGAAAAGGTCGAGAGCTTTGTCACTGCCTATAACGATGTCATTGCCTACATTGCCGATCAGAGCGCTTCGGACTGGGGTAGCGACTCGGAATTCCGCAGCGTCAAAAGGAAACTCCAGAATTTCATCTCCACACAGATCGGTGTTGAAGGCAGTTTCTCCTCTTTGACGGAGTTGGGGCTTGAAACAGATTACGAAACAGGCCAGCTGACACTCGACACGGAAATTCTCAGTGATGCCATTGAAGAAGATTTTGAAAGCTTCCAGAGTCTTTTCCTGGGAGATGATGACACGGATGGAATAGCCGTTCGGATGGCGGACTACATGGCAGAGATCACCGATAGCGACACCGGCATTCTAGCTGTGAAAGAAGATAGCACCGAAGACAATATTGATCGAATCGAAGAGCAGATCGAGCGCCTGGAATTACGCCTGGAAAAGCGGCAGGAAAACCTGGAGGCCCAGTTTACCGCTCTTGAAACCTTGTTGAGCGAACTCAATACCACGTCGGATTATCTCGCCAACTGGATCGATTCACTCAGTGACGAATAGGCAAAACTTATCAAACCATGAAGGAGCTTGATTATGTCGTCCATTAGCGATGTCACCAGTACCACTTCCGCAATCACCTCTACGACCTCCAGCACCAGTTCGGTGAGTCTGGACAAAGATGATTTCCTGACCCTGCTGGTAGCCCAGCTTGAAAACCAGGATCCCCTCAACCCCCAGGACGGTTCCGAATATGTGGCTCAGCTTGCTCAGTTCAGTGCTTTGGAACAAGCCATAACCACCAACGAAAGCTTGGAAACGCTAACCGATCTTGCGCAGGATATGTCCAATTCCACAACCCTCAACATGTTGGGGCAGACAGTGACCATCGAGACCTCCACTTTTGAATTCGACGGAGGCAGCGTTGACTTGGGTTTCAATCTCAGCGAAACGGCTAGCGATGCTTCCATCAACATCTTTGACGAGGATGATTCACTGGTCTGCACCCTGAGCCTGGATGCGTTCTCATCGGGAGAAAATTTCGTCACCTGGAATGGAACAGATAGCGATGGCAACGCTCTTGGCGCGGGAGAATACAGTTTTCAGGTAGTCGCCAAAAACGAGGACGAGGTTCTCGATATTACTGAAATGATAAGAGAAAAGGTGTCCGGCATTGACCTGAACGACGGTGAGACGCTGCTGATTACCAGTGCCGGGAACTTCACTACGGATCAGGTTACCAAAATCAGCCAGTCCTCTCAGTAACAGGCGAACTGCTATATCGGATTAATTTTTCGCTTTAGCGCACCTTACTAAAGTTTTATTCAAAATTTTCAGGAGAACACCCCATGGGACTCACAAGTACTCTCTACACCGGCATCAGCGGACTTCAGGCCAGTTCCGAAGCTATGAGCGTAACCGGTAACAATATTGCCAACAGCGGTACCACCGGTTTCAAATCAAGTTCAACCCTGTTTTCAGATGTTCTTTCCGCCACCATCAGCAGTGCCAGTGGCTCTTCGCAAGTCGGCCGCGGATCTGAAATCGCGACGGTCCGCACCAATTTCAGCCAAGGGACGTTCGAGACCACCAGCAGCACCACTGATTTGGCCATAGATGGCGATGGTTTTTTCATGGTCAGCCTGGAGGGGACGGATGAAGTCCTTTATACCAGGGACGGTTCCTTCAGCTTTGATGACGACGGTTATCTGGTCAATGCAGAGGGCTACCGGGTTCAGGGCAGGACCTATAATGAGGCTGGTGAGCTTTCCGGGGGTGATCCGACTGACATCCAGATCGAGGCAGGCACCCTCGTTGCGGCTCAAATGACTGAAAATATAGAATTAACCACCAACCTGGATTCTTCCTCCGAAATAATCAGCACAGCTTTTGATATCACCGACCCGGATGAAACCTCTAATTATTCAACCTCGACCACGATTTACGACACGCTGGGAAACACCCACCTGGCCACAACCTATTTCACCAAGACAGGCGTCGATACGACGACGGGTGAGAGCACTTGGGAGTGGTATTCCGTGGTTGCCAGTGACGAAATCCTGAGTGGCAGCACGACAGAAGATTTGACCCAGGTCGCCAGCGGGACCCTGGTGTTCAACGAAAATGGTGAACTTACCAGTGGGGAAACAGGCACCATCGCTGCCGGAGCCATTGACTGGAACAACGGTTCCAGCACCAGCCAAGAAATAAATTTTTCATTCAACACGACGCAGTACAACACCGATTCCGAGGTCATCTCCCAAGATCAAGACGGCTGTTCCGCCGGGGAACTGGTGAACGTCTCCATAGACACTGACGGTAATGTCATCGCCAGCTATTCCAACGGCGAAACCCAAAATATCGCCATGATAACCCTGGCCACGTTCGTTAATGCCGCAGGGTTGTTGAAGGAGGGAGGCAACCTTTATTCGTCCACGTCAGCCTCAGGCGAAGCTACCGTCGGAGTGCCGGGCTCTTCCCAGGGGACACTGTTAACCAGCTCTCTGGAATTGTCTAATGTCGACCTGGCCCAGGAATTCGTCAAAATGATCACCCTCCAGAACGCCTATTCCGCCAACTCCAGGGTGATTACCACCATCGATGACATGCTGTCGGAACTTATCAATCTCAAACGATGATGATTTCATGAGCAGACCCGAAAGTTTTAGGAGCATGCTATGAGCGGTTTGACAAGCGCTTTGAATATTGGCTGCGGTGCCCTTTTCCTCAGTCAAAAGGGGATTGAGGTTACGGGCAACAACATATCCAATGCCTCTACGGAAGGTTATTCCCTCCAGACCCTGACCGTGACCTCGTTGCCAACCCTGGAAATAGGCGGGAATTTTGTCGGCACCGGTGCGGTAGCGACGGGCATCGAGCGGGAAACGGATTCCTTCGTTACCGCTCAGATAATTGAGAAAAATGCCGATTGCGGGGAATATAACGCCAAAATGTCTCCTTTGTCTCAGATTGAGACTGCTTTCAGCAGTTCCGACGATAGCCTGGCTTCGGAAATCGATGCGTTTTTCGAGTCCTGGCAAGAACTGTCAACCAACCCTGCAGGTACTTCAGAGCGCCAACAGGTCATTCAAATGGCGGAGAATATCGCCGATTCTTTTCAGAGTATCAACGATGAGCTGACCACTATTCAGGAGGGCATCAACACGACCCTTACTGCGGATATCCCCGCTTTGAACCAGACACTTCAGGAAATTGCCGATCTAAACGTTCAGATCACCGCCACCGAGGCGACCGGTGTTACTGCCAATGGCCTGCGGGATCAACGCGACCTCCTGTTGCAGGAGGTGTCCGAAACCATCGGCATCACCTGCTTCGAAAGTAATAACGGCATGGTTTCGGTGCAACTTCCCAACGGCCAGCCCCTGGTGTCGGCAGATGCGGCCTCGACCATTTCCACCGAGCGTGTCGATGGCGTGGTTGTGCTGAGCCTGAATACAGGGAATTCAACCGTAGCGCTTGATGTTGATGATGTCGGCGGAGAAATCAAAGGTCTGCTGAGTGTTCGTGACGAGTATATTCCCGAGGTGCGTGACAAGCTCGACCAGCTTGCTTATGAGTTTGCCACGGCGGTAAATGATGTTCACGCCAGCGGCGTAGATCTCAACGGGGATACGGGAGGTGATCTTTTCACCTTTACCACATCCACGGCCAGCAGTGCGGAAGCCTGGACCGGAACAGCAGCCTCACTGGCAGCCGCTTTTTCGGACACATCCCTGATTGCGGCCGGGACCACAGGTGAGACCGGGGACAATGCCAATACACTGGCTATGGTGGAACTTCAGGAATCGGCCGTCATTGACGGGACAACGACTTTTGCCGAATTTTATTCGGCTGTTGTTACTGAAATTGGCGTTACGGTGAGAGAGAATGAAAGCAAGCTGAGTGCCGCCGAGGATAGTCTGGCTCACCTTAATAGTTCGCGCGAGTCAATTTCCGGGGTATCCCTTGAGGAGGAAACCTTGAAGCTTCTCGAGTATCAGACCCTTTTCGAAGCTGCTTCCAAGTATATTTCAGTGGTGGAAGAGATGATGGATACCCTTATGAGCATATAACCCGGAGGACTGTCATGCGAAGCACCCTGAACGGAAATTATACGGCAATAAAATATGCTCTAAACAGCAGCAGCTGCAGACTCAACGAGCTTTACCTGCAGGCCTCAACGGGGAAAAAAGTCAACCAGGCATCGGACGACCCTTCAGCGGTGACGCCGATGATCACGGCCCGTTCACAGATATCGATCTCCGACAGTTATCTGGAGAACATCAGTAGCGTCCAGGACGATATCGATATCCTCGACGGTTATCTGGATACTGCCGGAGATATCCTGACGCGCATCAAGGAAATTTCCGTTGCAAGTGTAAACTCCACATTGTCCGCTTCGGATATGGAAAGCTATGCGGACGAAGTTGCTTTGCTGAAGGAGGAGCTGCTCGGCATAGCCAATGCCAAAGTGGACGGCAAATATATTTTCGCCGGTTATAGCGACAGGACCCAGCCCTTCACGGAAAGTGGAGGAGTGATTACCTATAACGGAACTTCCGATCACATTTATGTAATCACCGGGGCCAGCCATACAACCCAGACAAATCTTACGGGAGATGAGTTATTTACGAACCCTGTCGATGTCTTTACTGTCATCTCCGATCTGGAAGATGCCCTAACTGCCGGAGATGCCACCGCCGTCAAAGCTCAGATGGACAACATCGATGCCGCAGCGGAGCAGATCAGCATTTGCCGCAGCCACATGGGAAATATCAACGCCCAGTTGGACGATGAGCTGTCCCATTACGAAAATCTAAAACTGCAGATGGAGGAAACTTTATCGCAATACGAGGATGCCGACCTGGTCGAGGTCTTAAGTGATGTGACTGCCATGGAAACGGCTTTTCAAGCGGCTTTGGAGGTGTCGTCAAGGGTGTCGCAACTATCCATCCTGGATTATATCTGAAATTGGTTATGGTTATTTTGCCGTTTCGGAAGAGAAAAATAAAGCGGGTTGATCGGTCAGGGTCAACCCCCTTTCGTTTTGGAGACACTTATACAGCGAACAGTTTGCTAAAGGTGTTTTTCCGTCGGCAAGGGCCGCAATTGGCCGCTGTCCTCGGTCAGCAGGTAGCCCGCACCTCGAACCGTTTTCAGGTAGCGGGGATGCTGGGGATCATCTCCGATTTTTTGGCGGATACGCGAGATATAAATGTCGATGGAGCGGCTGAAGCCGTTGTATTCGGAATTGTAAAGAGTTTTATGGATATCATCCCGGCTCAAGACCTTGCGGTTGTTTGCTGCCAGGCACCAGAGGAGATCGAACTCACGGGTGGTCAGTTCGATGGGACATCCCATGGCCTGGACCTCTCTCCGTCCAGCGTCAATCACGAGATCACCGAGATGGACGACGGTTTTGTGGTTTTGCTGCAGTTCAAAGTTGCGGCGTAGTAGAGCTCTGACCTTGGCCAGAAGCAGGGCCGGTGTCAACGGCTTGATGAGGAAATCGTCAACCCCCATTTCCAGGCCCAGAATCTGAAACATTTCATCGACCTGTTCGGCCAGAAACAGGATTGGTCCCGTAAAGCTGTTTCTCAGGAAGCGACAGGTGCTGATGAGCTCCATGGAAGGGGCTGTGTTGTCGATCAGAACCAGGTCCGGCTGCAGTTTCTCGAAAGGTGTGGCATCAGGAGGAAGGTCTTGAAAACGGTGGATCAGAAAGCCCTCGGCCCAGAGCATGTCCGCCAGGGAAGATCCTTTGCTGGTGTCCTCCATAAAAAGAAACAGGGTTTTACCTTTTGTTGCCGATGATCCTGAAAGTTTCTGCATGTCAATCTCCATGGGTCATTAAAAATTGCATGAAATATGTCATTGGTAGTTTATATCTGCTGCCATGCCGGTTTTTTCGTCAAGGCCATCTGGGTACCCCCCGCCCAGGGCAAGAAAAAGCTGCATGGCGCTTTTAAGTTGATTGAGGCGGTTCTCCATAAGTGTCTGTTCCGCTTCCCGGCGCGACTCCTGCTCGTCGAGCCAGTCCTGTAGCCTGCTTTCTCCCGCCCGGTAGCGTATTGCGCTGAGTTCTTCAGCTTGAAGAGCAAGGCTGAAGGATGCCATGCGTTTCTCTGCCTCGTCCTGGTAATGAATACGGGCGGACAGGGCGTCTTCAACTTCGGAGAGGGCGGAGTAAAGTGTCTGCCTGAAATTGACGACAGCTTCGGCGTAGTCGGCTTCGGATATTTCGACATTGAGCCGGGTGGCATTCCAGTTAACGAAGGGCAGGGCCAGGCCGATGCCGAGGGTTGCGGCGGGGTTTTGCAGAATTTCCCGCAGTTCCATGCTGCTCGAACCGAGGTCGCCGCTGAGGTTGATGGCCGGGTAATAACCGGCCTTAGTGATGCCGATCTGCTTGTGGACTTTGCGCAGGCGCAACTCTGCGGCGAAAAGGTCCGGCCGGTTGTGCAGTATCTCAGCGGGCAGGCCGGCTCTCACCTGGGGTGTGAAGGTTTTGTCGAGGCCGGCACGTTCTGCCGGGTTTTCGCCGGGGGCCTGATTGAAGAGAATAGCGAAGGCATGGCGTGCTTCAGCCAAAGACTGAAGGTTTTGCGTCAGACCTGCCTCTTTGCTGATCAGGTTGCGTTGGTTTTGAATCATTTCCAGCCGCGAGGCGTCGCCGGCGCTGTAGCGGGTGTCGACCAGCTCCAGGGTTTTCCGGGCATATGTGACACTGTCTTTGTTCAGGTCGATCAGTTGCTTCAGATAAGCGATCTGCCAGTAGAGATCGGCGGTCGTTCCGATCAGAGACAAGGCGGCGCTGCGGCGGTCGGCTTCTGTCGCTTCGACTTCGAGAAGCTCGGCCTCGTAACTTCCGGAGTATTTGCCCCAAAGATCGATTTCATAACTCAACCCTGCCGAGGCGCTGAAATTCGGGGATGAATTTCCGTCCTTGAGATCTTTGCTGAAAGAAGCGTCGGCTGATGCTGACGGCGTCGGGAGGAGATCGGTTCCGGCCAGCCCGGCTTCAAGGCGGGCGCGTTGAACCTTGATGGTCGCGGCACGGACGTCGTTATTGACCTGCAGGGCTTTCTCTATCAGATCGTTCAGCAGAGGATCGTTAAAACTTTCCCAGAACTTTTCGGTTCTCTGGGTGTTTTCTTCAGTCGCGGTCTGCCATTGTTCAGGTATCTCAATATCGGGTCTTACATAGCTGCTCTGCGCAAAAAGGGAGCAGCCGGCGAGAAGGAGGAGCATCAAACTCACCCCCGTCAACCGAAATATCAATATTGTTCGAACTGGCAACATATGTTTAATCCCTCGCAAGGGCCTGAACCGGATCAAGCCGGGCTGCGTTTTTTGCCGGCAGAAACCCGAATATCACACCGATCAGCGTTGAACAGGCAAAAGCGGATACAATCGAAAGAAGAGAAAATTTCATTTTTATGCTGGTCACGAAAAGAGGAAAAACCATTCCCACGCCATAGGACATGAGAATGCCGATGATCCCGCCAAGAAGGCAGACAAGAATGGCTTCGATGAGAAATTGCTGCATGATGTCGCTTTGTCTCGCCCCCACCGCCATGCGGATGCCTATCTCATGGGTTCTTTCCGTAACTGATACGAGCATGATGTTCATGACGCCGATACCGCCGACCACCAGGGAGATAACGGCAATGGCTGCAATCAGCAGAGTCATGGTGGCTGTGGTCTTGTTAATGGTTTTCAGGATGGTGTCACTGCTGCTGGTATAGAAATCCTGGCTGCCGTGAAGCCCGGTCAGCAATTGAATAATGGCGTTTTCAGCGTTCTCATTGTTGTACCCGTCGAGCACCCGGACGGTTATGGCGCTGAAATAGTTCTGACCGATCAAGCGCCCCATGGCAGCGGTATATGGGATCCATACGTTGAGATTCTGGTTGTTGCCGAAAGGGCTCTCTTTCTCTTCAGTCACGCCGATTACCCGGCATGGCAGGTGGCCCAGAAGAATGACCTTGCCAAGGGGGCTTTCATTATCCCCAAAAAGTTTTGCAGCGGTATTGGGATCGATCACCACAACCTGGGCGAGTTCCTTGACCTCGGCGGCGGAAAAAATGGTTCCCTGGTCGATCTCCAGACCGCGAACGCGGAAATATTGCTCGCTGACTCCTGTCACCGAGGCCGAGGCCGTGACATTCCGGTACCGCAGTAGGAAATTGCTGCTCAGTGACGGCGTGGAGCTGTCGACGTAGGGTTGGGTTTTGAGCGCTTCCAGATCGCCGGGAGCCAGGGTATGGATGGCCGAGGCCCGAAAATCGCCCCAGCCTTTGCCTGGGATGATGTCGATGACGTTGGTCCCCATGGAGTTGATGTCGTTAACGATTTTTTGTTGCGCCCCCTGGCCGAGGGCTACGACACAGACAACGGCGGTAATGCCGATAATGATGCCCAGCATGGTGAGCAGGGTTCGCATGCGATGAGAGGCCATGGCAAAGCCGGCCATGCGGAAAGCCTCACAGCTCCGCCCCCAAAGGGCTTGCAGGGTGTCCCCGGCCGTGGTGCGGTTGGAAGCCGGTTTTTCTGTCGTCTGCGTTTTGGCGATTGGCGCGCGGTTCTCACGGTCAGCGACGATGCGGCCATCACGCATTTCGATAATGCGTTCGGCATGCGCCGCGATATTGGCGTCATGGGTCACGAGGATAATGGTGTGCCCCTGGTGGTGCAGTTCACCCAGGAGCTTCATCATTTCGAGGCCGCTTTTGCTGTCCAGCGCGCCGGTCGGCTCATCAGCCAGTATCACCTGACCGCCGTTCATCAACGCTCTGGCCACGCTTACCCGTTGCTGTTGGCCGCCGGAAAGTTGTCCCGGCAGGTGATGGGTGCGATCGCCCAGCCCCAGTCTGTTAAACAGGTCAAGGGCGCGCCGACGCCGTTCCGATTTTTTAGATCCGGCGTATACGGCTGGGATTTCACTGTTTTGTATGGCCTCTAAGTGAGACAGTAAATGGTAACGCTGGAAAATGAAGCCGAAGTAGTTGCGTCGCAAACGGGCCAGTTCCTCGTTTGGCAGGGCGAGGGTTTCCTGGCCGTCTATGAGATAGCTCCCCTCGCTGGGATGGTCGAGACAGCCTAGAATATTCATCAGGGTCGACTTGCCCGATCCCGACGGACCGATGATAGCGACCATTTCGCCGGCCTGGATTTTCAGATTGATGCTGTCCAGAGCCCGGAAGGGCTGGTCGCCGGTAGGATAAATGCGGGACAGATTTTTCAGCTCAAGTAGTGGCGTGCTCAAATCAGGACCTCCCTGGTGGCGGCCCGAGCGGTCGGCGGTCCGTCTGTTTTTGAGTCGCAGCAACTGCAGCCTGGTGAATTACGAGTTGTTCTCCTTCGCGGACTCCGCTGAGGAATTCCACATGAACTTTATTGTTGAGGCCGGTCCGAACCGTGCGCGATATGGGTCGGCCGTTTTCGAGGACTTCGATCTGGGCCTGGTTTTTCTCGATGATTTTTCCCAGAACCGACACCGGGGCAGCGAGAGTCTGCGTGGTTTCTTTCAGAATGATGGTCACTTGCGCCGTCATGCCGACCCGCAGGGAACGGTCCAGGTTGTCAACGTCGAAAAGGCCGTTGTAATAGACGGCCTCGCTGCTCGAAGAGCTGCTGCTGTCATCGGCAGGGGCCGGCTCTACGGCGCGCAAGGTGCCGTAATAGCGCTTATCAGGATCGCCGAGAACGGTGAAGTAAACTTTCTGGGCGGTTTTGGCCTTGGTGACATCCGCTTCGGATATCTCTGCCTTGACGGTTATTTTGTCAAGGTTGGCCAGGGTCAGAATGGTTGATACGGCCTGGGAGGAGACCAGAGTTTGTCCTTCTTCCGAGTCTATGCTGATGATGACCCCATCCATCGGGGCGCTTATCCGTGTGTAACTCAGATTGGCTTTGGCGCTGTCGACCGCTACAACGGCCTTTTTGAGTTGTGCTTTTAAAGCGTCGAGGTCTGCCCTGGTTGTTTCGTATTGGGCTTGGGCGCTTTCCAGATCAGCCTGGGAAGTAGCATCCTGGGCAAATAAGGTTTTTTGCCGCTTATATTCCCGCTCATTTTGTTTCAACAGGGCTTTGCCGGCGTCGATTTTGGCGAGCATGTTTTCCTGCTCTGCCATAGCTTCTTTTAAATCGTTTTGTTGCAGGACCGGGTCGATTTCCGCCAGTAAATCCCCCTTTTTGACCTCTTCACCGAGTTGGAAATGAAGTCTTTCAAGTTGTCCCGAGACCTGGGCGCCGACCTCTACGGTTTTAAAGGCATGCAGGGTGCCGCTTGCCAGAACGGTTTCTTCGAGGTCCATTCTGACCACCGGGATGGTCATAAGGGATATATTTTCCTCTTTGAAATAAGATCGATATGTTCCGTAGCTGATCCCACCCATGAGGATCAGGCCCGACAGGAGAAGAATAAAATGTTTCTTAAACATAAAAACCGAAAACTCAGGTTTTGGCAGTCGTTTTGCCCGTTTTCTGTATCAACATCAGGCAAGCCGGCATGAGGGTATACAGAAAAAAGGTCGTGATTTGCGGCACCATTGCGCGCTGAAAGCAAGCGACAACCGATTACATGGTTACTTGTCGGTTACAAATGAGAAAGAAATGTGAACGAAATGAGGAAAAATTGAGAACTGATGAAAATTATATGTGGGTGGATGTCAGGCGATTAACCAAGGAGGGTTTAAATGGCAAAACCAATTATCCCATGGATCGGCGGCAAACGCCGCCTCGCAAAACAGATACTGCCGCTGATTCCAGAACACACCTGCTATGTCGAACCGTTCTGTGGGGCAGGGGCCATCTTTTTTCTGAAAGAACCCAGCAAGGTGGAAGTGCTGAACGATATCAACGGCGACCTCGTCAATCTCTACCGCGTGGTTCGTTGCCACCTGGAAGAATTCGTCCGGCAGTTCAAATGGGCGATGGTCAGCCGTCAAGTCTTCGAATGGCTGCGGATCACCAGGCCCGAGACCCTGACCGATATCCAGCGTGCCGCCCGTTTTTACTATCTCCAGAAGCAGGCCTTCGGCGGCAAGGTCGACGGTCGGACGACGGATATGGTGAACCGCATCGCCGATCTCTTCATGCTCACGATGGGAGGCCGCCAACGTCGGAATTGAAAACCTCGACTGGCAGAAATGCATTGCTAAATACGACCGCCCCCACGCGTTCTTCTATCTCGACCCTCCATACTGGCAGACAGAAGGATACGGTGTGTATTTCCCCTTCGACCAATACCAGGCCATGGCCGAAATGCTGTGCAATCTCCAGGGACAGACCATTCTCAGCATCAACGACCACCCCGACATCCGCCGAATTTTTAAAGGTTTCTCAATTAAAACCGTTGATATATATTATACAGTCGGAGGCGCAAACAGAGGCCCCAAAAGCCAGGAATTAGTCATCCAGACATGAAAGTCTATTGTCATTCAGCTTTTTTGATTTTGTTTTTTGCGAGAGTTGATCTGACAGAAAGTGTTTGATTAATCCCTAGAAAATACAGGAACCAATTTTAGAATAACTTGTAAGAATCCACTTCTTTGAAGGATCAAATATCGACCGACAATCACGTAGAAAAAGAAAGGCCCACCAGTTTTATGGTAGGCCTTTTTGTGTTCTATTTATCGTGATCAATAAGAATGGCCAACCCCTATTTTAAGGTTGGCCGTTTCACTGTCTGATAGAGGGTGGATTGTGGGGAAAAGGGTAACGCTGCATACATCAGAACAGGAGGCCCATCATGCTATCGGGCAGGATTGCATTATAAAAATTTCAGTAAAATTAAAAAAACCAATAAAAAAGGGGCGCCTTCAATAAAAAGCGTCCCTTTTCCGGTGGGCAACTGAATGGCAGATATCAAGTTTTATTCATCGGCATATTTGGCAAGTATCCAATTAACAGACATCCATTTATAGGGGGGGAACTTGTCGCCTTTTTTGAACGATTTGGTTTTGTCTGGGTAATGTTCGGGAGCCCACTCCCCGCTTTCTGGGCAGAGCTCGCCACTTTCCACTGATGTTCCAATCGGTGTTTTTGTCATTTTTTCCTCCTTTTTTCCCGAGAGGGTACGTTTCGGCAGCCAATTCAGGCTGGGGGATGAAACCTGGGTTAATGGGTAGCTAAGGGATTTAATGCATTTTTTCATAATGTTTGTTATCTGTCAAAGGTCTTTTAAAGAACTGGTTTTACTCTCTTGGAAGTTCTGTTGAACGATTTAGGCAGGTTTAAATTGCACAATGTGAAGCATTCTCATAAATCCTGTGTAACCATCCCCTGAAATGGCTAAATATGAGTCTGATAACCGTTGAAAAGAGAGACACCTGCCATGAAAAGGCTTATTGATAGGCAGTCAAATTGTTCTATTAGCTTGTTACTAAAGCCAAACTTAGCAGAACTTTAACATTGGTGGAAAAGCTCCCACCGTGTTGCTGGCTGGGGATGTAAAAAAAGGAATGAAATTGGTCAAGGTGAACAGAAGGTTTTCGGAGAGTTTAATCTCGGTTTAAGACGGGTTAAGTGGTGCCAAAGAAACCGTCAAA
>JAFGRU010000062.1 GCA_016934985.1 Deltaproteobacteria bacterium | reverse complement strand
TGATCAGATGACGATAATTCATAACTCGTTCAACCTATCCAGGTTGTTTCCCCCTTTCCCGGCCACCGCCGGCGCAAGCAAAAAGGGGACGGATTTATTTTGGTCCCCAGGCCCCGGCGTTCCTCTCCACAATGAGAAGGATGACATATTACAGCTCAATAATAAAAAAAAGGCCAGCGTTCAATTCTGGCCCCAAGTTTCTGATAATACAAGAATGATTTTTTTAAAATACTGATAATATCCCGAACTGCCTTCCTGTGAGATTTTCCACCATCATGCACTCTTGCATGCCTGAACCTTACACGCCCCTCCAGGATTCTGATTTCCTTCTACTAGGGTTCCCCCTCTTTTTTCAACCGCTCTTCCCTCTGCCTTTCGTAAACATCGTAAGCGGGAAGACTGTCATCGGGGTTCAGGGATGCCGGGTGGGACTGCGAGTCCTGGTACTGCTGTGAGCCCTCATATATGCCACGGCTGAAACCTTGGTAAAGGGGATCGTCCTTGGCACAGGCCTGCATACAGCAAAAAAGTGTTGCGATGATTACGAGCTTCAGAACTGACTTCATGGCCCTATCCTTTATCGATAGTGTTTTCTCAGTCTTTTCGATACGGCTACAATAACTTAAGTGTGCGGCACAAAAACGAAAAAGCCAACATTTAATTTGTTGGCTGGAAAAAATTGTTCTGAATTTCAACTGGTTTTGCGACCAGGCCTGGCAAAAAGATTATTCCTGTATAAAAAGGGGAGCGTCCCTGGTTTCAAGAAACCACGATGGTCACGGTTGACGTTAATCATGCTTTGCGTTATTATTTACCATATGATCAAATCGTTTAAATGCGAGCATACCGAAGCGTTATCAAGAGGCGATCGTGTCAGGAAATTTGTCAACATTGCCAAGGTCGCAAGGCGCAAACTGAGACAACTTGAAATCGCAAATCAGCTGGATGACTTAAGGGTGCCCCCTGGCAATCGTCTTGAAACGCTCAAAGGTGAACGAGATGGTCAATACAGTATCCGCATCAATGATCAATGGCGCGTCTGCTTTTATTGGACGAAGGCAGGTGCAGAAGATGTGGAAATCGTCGATTACCACTAACCCGGCTTATTCATGAAAACTTTTGCTGCAACCGCCAACTGCAGGCCATCTCAAGCCGTGCTCGCTCCTTGCTCTTCGACGTACCAAAAGTACGCCTGCTGAGCAACTCGCTGTGCTTGACTTGATCTGACGCACACTTAACGGTTTCGCCAAAAAGCATCACAAATAAGTCGGGCTAAGGAGAATTCATCATGGAAAAATTAGATCCCATCACGCCAGGCGAAATTCTTTTAGAAGAATTTTTGAAACCCATTGGAATCAGCCAATACCGCCTGGCCAAAGAAATTGGTGTTCCCGCCCAGCGCATCAGTGAGATCGTCTTAAATAAGCGTTCTATAACAGCAGATACCGATTTGCGCTTGTGCAAATTCTTTGGCTTATCCAACGGATATTGGCTGCGTGCTCAAGCCGCCTATGATACGGAAGTCGCCGAACGCAAACTCGGCCCATTGCTCGCCAAGATCAAACCCTGGTCTGACCACGCGGCTTGAGTAGATAGGATTAATTGGGAGAGTGGCGCTAATTCCCCTATTTCTTTCCGCGTTTTCCTATTGGGGTTAGGTATACTGTCCCCATAACTCCTGCAGACCTAGAGAAAAGATTATTCCTGTATAAAAAGGGGCGCGCCCCTGGTTTCTTATTTTCCCCGCAAAGCAAAAAAAGCAAGACAGATCTGACTGACTCTGCCTTGCTTTTTCATCAACCGGGCCCGGACGGGGGATTAGGGAAGCCCGTTTCGGGAGCCCGGCTTCAGCCCGCTTTCCAATTTACAATTTTGAAGGCCACGCTCAAATCCCGGGCTATTCTCAGCCCCAGGAGTCTCCGTGGTTTATTTCTCGTAAGGGGTTACGAGCCATTTCAGGCAATTGTCCTTTTTATTGCCGAACACATCATAGCCCTTGACGATATCGTTCAACGGCGCACGATGGGTGCATAAAAAGTTGGTGTTGATTTTCCCCTGTTGAATAAGATTGATCAATTCCGGGATACGATTGGCGTTCACCAGTCCCATGCTGATGCGGATATTTTTGATCCACAGGGTGTTCATGGCCAGGGTCTGGGGTTTTTCGAAAACACCGATAATAGAAACGTCGCCGCCCGGCCGGACCGCATCCAGGGCCAGGTTATAGGTCCCTGTTACGCCGACGGCCTCGATGGTCCGATCTGCGCCACGGCCGTTCGTAAGCTCCCTTATAGCTTCGGGGACATTCACCTTGGCAGGGTTGAGGCCCATATCTGCCACACCGTTTTTTACAGCGGCATCCAAACGTTCCTGGATCATATCAACGGCAATAACGCGCGCCGGTCCCCACAACTTTGCCGTTGCCATGGCACACATGCCCACCGGCCCGGCGCCCATGACTGCCACCGTGTCCCCAGGTTCGATATGGGCATTTTCAGCGCCGAAGTATCCCGTTGACAGGATATCACCGACAAACAACACATCCTCTTCGGTCAAACCTTCGGGAATGGAAAACATGCCGAGATTGGCATGGGGAACCCTGACGTATTCGGCCTGGCAGCCGTCGATCATATAGCCGAAAATCCAGCTTCCCGTCGTGCAATGGGAGTAAATTCCCCTCACGCAGTAAAAGCATTCGCCACACTGGGTGACACAGGACACGGCAACCCGGTCACCGACCTTGGAGTTTCTGACCGCCGGTCCCACCGCGACGACCTCTCCGACGAATTCATGGCCGATGATCCGTGGCGCCTCCACTTCCGGCATACCTCCTTGCCAGATATGAATGTCGGTGCCGCAAATGGTGGAGGTTGTCACACGGACAATCGCATCGTCGGGTTCAAGAATTTGGGGCATGGGAGCGTCTTCAATGCCGATTTTGCCTGGTCCCCGGTACACAAGAGCTTTCATTGTTTCTGCCATTTCATTTTCCTCCTTGTTTTAGATTTACTTGGACTTGTGAAAGCAAAAAAAAAGACCCATATTTTTATTGCCGTTTAATTTTCGGCATAAAAACACAGGTCTTTCTTGAAGCCACCGTTGCGGGTTCTTCGCGATCTACCTAATTTATTACTTGGATATTCCCTGGTCGGTCAGGATGCGGTCGAAGACAACCACATGTATCCAGAAATCCTTCTCCGGTTCAATATCATAGGTTTGATGAATCATCTTGGCCTGAAGTAATTTTTCAAAATATGGAACATTATCGATGGAGTGCTGTTTGGCAACCTGCATTCTGGCGGCCCGAACCACTTCCTTTCCGGAAGCGGTCTCAACAATGTACAGTTCGGGGTCGGTCAGAAACTTTTCTCCCCTGATGATGAGCATATCTTCCCAGATAACAATCTTTGTGTAGTCAACGCCTTTGCCCAGCTTTTTTTTGAAATATTGCTCCATATAGAGCTTTAACTCGTGCTGCATTTTTTTGCGTTGACGGTCGTCCATGTTTCCTCCAAGCGGGAAGCAGTCTAAAACAAAAAAACCAATATTTACGCCATCAGTTTCGAAACTGAGCACATAAACATTGGTTTCCGCAGGGCCACCCAGAAGGTTTCCCTATTGCCCACCATTATGTCGCTATCTGACTATCACATATATTTTTTTTTCGCAATTAATTTTTCTTTAAATCACTGGCTAACCCTGCCGCATTCCTGGAAATATTAAATTGGGGGATGTCCGTATTTTTTTCCGCGTTTCTCTCTTGGGGTTAGGTATACTGTCCCCAGAACTCTGGGCGGGGCATGTCGGATAGCCTTTAACGATAAACCTCATGATTCGCCGAAAAAGTGAGAAATCGCCGCAAACAAATACGCAGG
>JAFGRU010000061.1 GCA_016934985.1 Deltaproteobacteria bacterium | reverse complement strand
TGGTGGAGGGGGGAGGATTCGAACCTCCGAAGTCTTCGACGGCAGATTTACAGTCTGCTCCCTTTGGCCGCTCGGGAACCCCTCCAAAAGAACTCCTCTGTCAATAAACGTATTCCGGGCCTAACTCAATGGAGCTGGCGACAGGAATTGAACCCGCAACCTGCTGATTACAAGTCAGCTGCTCTACCAATTGAGCTACGCCAGCACAGTTGATGGTATATACATGAGCCGCTTTCAAATTGCAAGAGAAAAAGTTTACGCTTAACACTATAGGCAAACTCCCGCCTTTGTCAATTGAACCTCAGGAAATTTCTCGATTTCCGGGTTTTCAGGCGGTCCTCTGGCGTCGCTGACGGACCACTTCGAAAAGGGCAATGGAGGCTGCAACAGAAACGTTTAGAGAGGAAACAGTGCCGCTCATGGGGATGGCCAGAACGGCATCGCATTGCTTGCGAACATTGGGACGAAGCCCTTTGCCTTCACAGCCGACCACCAGGGCCAGGTCGCCCCGCAGATCCTCATCGAACAGCGAACCGGCCCCTTCGGCGCCCAACCCGAAAACCCAGAGCCCCTCTTTTTTGAGCTGCTGAATGGTCCGGGCCAGATTGGTCACCCGGCAAACCGGCACATTGGCCAAAGCCCCCGCCGAGGCCTTGTGAACCACGCCGGTTACTGGGCAGGAACGATCCTTGGCAATAATGACGCCCTGACAGCCGGCGGCATCGGCGCTGCGCAAGATCGCACCAAAATTACGGGGATCGGAGATACTGTCAAGAATGAGAAAAAAAACCTTTGGGGATGGCCCAGGGGCCTTTTTTCCCAATAGTTCCTCCAGGGAAACGAACGCGAAAGGCTCCAATTGCAGAGCCACTCCCTGATGATGACCTTCCCCCACCAGGGAATCAAATTCCTGGCGGCCAAGAGTCCTCACGGGGACACCTCTTTGTTCAGCCAGAGCAACGAGTTCCTCCAGGCGGGGAGAGAGTTGTCTGGCAGCCAGAAAGAGCTGCTGCGGGCGACTCCTGGGGGTGAGAAGTTCCTCTTTAACGGAATGAATTCCAAAAATCGTAACCGCCACGCCTCACCTGTCCGCAAACGCCCGGGCCATCTCTTCGGCGATGGCGTCGGCAGTTGCCGCCGGATCGGCAGACTTGGAAATCGGTCGTCCGACAACCAGATAATCAGCACCTGAAAGGATGGCTTGATAAGGGGTCGCAACCCGTTTCTGGTCGTCTGTCGCGGCACTGGCCGGACGCACGCCGGGGGTAACGATGACAAGGTCTTTGCCGCAGGCCTGGCGGATTACGGGGGTCTCCTGCGGAGAAGCGACAACACCCGCCATGCCCGATTGCCGGGCCAGTAGCGCCAGACGGGGAACTATCTCGGCAGGCGGAAACTCCACGCCGACCTCCCGGAGAGAATCCTCGTTCATTGACGTAAGAATCGTCACTGCCAGGCTCAGGGGGCGCCCCTGCGGATTGGCGGCAAACATTTCATCCAGAACGGCAGCGGCCGCCGTCATCATTTCCCTGCCACCGAGGGAATGAAGGGTGAACATGGCAACCCCCAGCTTTGCCGCCTCAAGGCAGGCCTTGGCAACGGTATTGGGAATGTCGTGGTATTTGAGATCGAGAAAAACCCGGCCGCCCCGGTCCTGGATCATCTTCACCGCATCCGGACCGCAACGGGTAAAAAGCTGCTTTCCCACCTTAAAAACCCCGACCTGGCCACGCAGGCGCCTCACCCAGGCTTCAGCTTCCGCCAGGGTTTCCACATCAAGGGCGAATATCAATTGTTTCTTGGCTTGCTCAATCATTTGTTTTTAGCGATGAATTCCTTAACGCGCTGGGATATCTTCTGAATGCGCTGCACCAGTTCGCTGGAATCAGCGGAACCAAGTTCCCGACGGGCCACAGCGCTTTCCATGAACAGCACCTCGTTCAGACCATCGGCCAGCAGTTTGAGCTTGTCCCCCTCTTCCAGGCCATCCAGGTTGGCGACAATCTTGCCGCCGTCCAATGAACCGTCATCCAGAAGTTGAATACCCCGGAAGACATAAGAATAAGGCTGGGGAAGCTCCCTGAAAAAGCGGTTGACCTCTTCGCTGAAATGAGGGGCGACTTCGACAATACTTTTATAGAGCAGGGAGAGCGCGCCGTTGAAAATGGACAACAAGTCTCCGAACTCCCCTTCCGGCACCACGACTTCGGGCATCTCGATCTTGGCGGCCCCTTTCTGGACCAGCTGGTAAAGAGAGCGCAGACCATCAAACTCGCCGGCGCCGCTTTTACGCACCACACCTCGCACTGAATGTTTATGGCTTTTGATATCCTCAAGCATGGCTTCTTCTGTCGACGAAAGCCCCGGCTTGCCGTTGACAAAGACCACCAGGGCATCCATGCTTTTTATAGTACGCATGAAAAGGGACTTCTCATCCACCCGGCGCAACCCCTCCATGATCAGGTTCTGGGTACTCATGGAAAGCTTGAGCACCTCCTCTTCCTCGAGAGGCTTGATTAGAAATGAAAATCCTCCCTCCGTAAACTCGAAAAGGCTGAAGGTGATTTTTTCAACTTGATAGCGGGTCGCTTGCCAGAGGTCTTTGGCGCTGATAATTTCCTGATCCACCAGAGCCTTGCCCAACGTGCTGAACCCGGTGGCAAAATTGCGGGCGTTTTCCAGGGTTTCCCGGCTGACCTTGCCCAACTCGTAAAGAATCTCTCCGACATCGTCCTCCGGAAAGGAGCTGGCCGCCATGATGATTTCACCCTGCTGGAAAAATATTTCCTTGGTCCCTCCAGCCAGGGAAAAATGCAGCACCCCGGTTTTACAGAAAACATTTAAAAAAGAAAGCAGATCTCCGGCAACCATTTCGCCGAGGCAACCGGCGAGAATAACCTGACTGTCCCTGGCAGGCACGGTCAGCAACAGGTGCCGGCTGGAATAGGAACTGAGGGTTACGGAATCCCCTTCAAGACCGTTGACCACCCGGTGGGGGAATGAAAGCCGGAAACTGCTGTCAAATTTTAACTGCATGCAAATACCGTCTAAAGCGAAAAAAATTGGTTAACCGCACAAAGAATGGAGATAGCATGCCTTGAATAGCTTTGAAACAAGGATGCCGCCAGCCGAGGCCATTCAGTCAATTTTACCAAAATAGTCCAGGACCGCAGAAATCAGCATCCCCCGCGAATCAGCTCCACCAGCTTATCAGCCGTCTCCGCCACCGGCAACATGGTTTTCCGGGTGCTTTTCCGCTCAATGAGTTCAAACTCGCCGTTTTTCAGGCCCCGCTCGCCCACGGTAACGCGCAAGGGGATACCGATCAGGTCAGCATCCTTGAACTTACTTCCCGGCCGCTCATCGCGATCGTCCAGAAGAACTTCGATATTCCTGTCGAGAAGGTCCCTGTAGAGTTGCTCGGCAGCGGTCATAACCTCGTCCTGTTTGGGATTGACAACCGTAATCAGGACCTGAAACGGTGCGATGGGAAGAGGAAAAATAATGCCGTTTTCATCATGGTTCTGCTCGATGGCCGCCGCCACGGTGCGGCCGATACCGATTCCGTAACAGCCCATGACCAGAGGGACCTCCTGCCCCTGATCATCGAGAACCACCGCATTCAGAGCTTCCGAATATTTGGTTCCCAGTTTGAAGACATGGCCCACCTCAATACCGCGCCAAATCTCCAACTTGCCCTGGCAACGGGGGCAGGGGTCGCCGGCAACCGCTTCGCGCAGATCGGCAAACTGTTCGACGCTGAAATCGCGGCCATGGTTGACGCCGGTAAAATGATGGTCTTTTTCATTGGCGCCGACAACGAAATCGGTCATGCCCGCCACTTCATGATCGGCGAGAAGGCGGATGTTCAGCCCCACCGGGCCGGCAAAACCCATGGGTGCGCCGGTGACGCCAAGAACGACCTCTTCCGGGGCGAGTTCAATCCAGTTGCAGTCGAGAAGCCGGCAAAGCTTGATCTGGTTGAGTTCCCGGTCACCACGCAGAAGAACCGCCACCGTCTCCCCTCTATCAGTTTGGACAATCAAGGTCTTGACCAGAACATGGGTTGGAACTTTCAAATATTCGGCAACCTCTTCGATGGTCTTGCGCGCGGGCGTCAGAACCTTTTCAAGTTTCGCCGCAGGTGCGGCAGAAGAACCCGCCCCGGCCTTCAATTCGGCTTTTTCAACATTGGCTGCATAGGTACAACTGTCACAGGATACAATGGCGTCCTCGCCTGATGACGCAAGAACCATGAACTCATGGGAGAACGAACCGCCGATACTCCCCGTGTCCGCCTCCACAGCCCGGAACTCAAGACCGCAGCGCTCGAAAATGCGGCAATAGGCCTGAAACATCTTTTCATAGGCGCGATCAGCCCCCGCGTCATCCATGTCGAAGGAGTAGGCATCCTTCATAATGAACTCGCGGCCGCGCATGAGACCGAAACGAGGCCTGATCTCATCACGGAACTTGCCCTGAATCTGGTAGACATTGAGAGGCACCTGACGGTAGGACTTGATGGTGCCGCGAATGATGTCGGTCACCACTTCCTCATGAGTGGGGCCGAGGCAGAAATCTCCCGCCTTGCGGTCCTTGAGACGAAGAAGCTCCTTGCCGTACTGCTCCCAGCGGCCCGACTCCTGCCACAACTCCGCCGGAACCACCATCGGCATGAGCAGTTCGATAGCGCCGGCCCGATCCATCTCCTCGCGGACAATCCTCTCAACCTTGCGGATCGAGCGCAGCCCGAAAGGCAGGTAGTTGTAGATGCCCGCCGCCAGCTTGCGGATCATACCTGCCCGCAGCATCAGTTGATGACTGATAATTTCGGCATCCGCCGGGGTTTCCTTGGCCGTAGGAAGAAGGTATTCCGAATAACGCATAAAACTCTATCCTTAGCAAAAAAAACGATTGATAATCCCAAGCCCTTCAAAACTTCACCGAAATTATCTTATTGAGACTGGGAATGCAAGAAACTTATAGGCCTATGGACATCACAAAACCTGCCTGTCCCCCTGCCGCCGAAGGCCGTCCTTAAAACCCCCATCAGTCCCCAGAATCACTTATTTGTCCGAGATTGCGAATGTCTATTTTCGTGATACTGACATGTCCCTCGCGCACCACCCTGCCATCCGAATTATCCCGCTGGTCTTCATGAAGGGCCTCCAGCTCGTGACAATAGCGGTCCCCTTTCTTTTTGAAACAGGAGCTGTACCAGGTATGCCCCAGGAAGGTGGAAACCAGCTCACAGGACGAAGCGGCCCGGCGAGGGAAATTGACGTTCCAGGTAACGGCCCGA